>NZ_AP029028.1:4866616-5170780 GCF_037076565.1 Herbaspirillum sp. DW155
TTTGCCGAAGGCTTATCATGGTTTGCTGAGCGGCTTTGCCCGTGTCTGATTTCCAAGGCGGCGCTGTGGTCGGGCGCTGCGATTTTCTTTCCTGACAGCCAAACGAAGAACTTATGTCCCAGCAACAAACTTATCCCCGCGACCTGGCCGGCTACGGCCGCAACCCGCCGCAAGCGCGCTGGCCCGGCCAGGCGCGGGTGGCTTTGCAATTCGTGCTCAATTATGAAGAAGGCGGCGAGAATTGCGTCCTGCATGGTGATCCTGCATCCGAGCAATTCCTGTCGGAGATCGTGGGGGCGGCGGCTTATCCGGCGCGGCACATGTCGATGGAATCGATTTACGAATATGGTTCGCGCGTCGGCGTGTGGCGTATCCTGCGCGAGTTCGAAAAGCGTGGTCTGCCGATGACCATCTTTGGCGTGGCCACGGCCTTGCAGCGTTCGCCGGAGGTGACGCAGGCGTTCCTGGAGCTGGGGCATGAGATTGCCTGCCACGGCTTGAAGTGGATTCATTATCAGAACATCGATATCGAGACCGAGCGCGCGCATATGAGGGAGGCGGTGCAGATCTTCCGGGAGCTGACGGGGAGCGCGCCGCTGGGCTGGTATACGGGGCGGGATTCGCCCAATACGCGGCAGCTGGTGGTGGAGCATGGGGGCTTTGCGTATGACTCGGATTATTACGGGGATGATCTGCCGTTCTGGATGGAAGTGGAAACCAGTGACGGGGTGAAGGCGCCGCATCTGGTGGTGCCGTATACCCTGGATTCCAACGACATGCGCTTTGCGACGCCGCAGGGGTTCAATACCAGCGAGCATTTCTATCAGTATCTGAAGGATAGTTTCGACGTGCTCTATGCGGAGGGCGAAGAGGCACCGAAGATGCTGTCGGTGGGGATGCACTGCCGCTTGCTGGGGCGGCCGGGGCGGTTCCGGGCCTTGCAGCGATTCCTTGATTATGTTCAGTCACATGATCAGGTTTGGATTTGCCGGCGGATTGATATTGCTGAGCATTGGAGGAAGACGCATCCTTTTTCGGAGCGCTGATTTATTCTTTTTTGGAATGAATTGATACCGCTTGGGGATTTATCCTTGGGCGGTATTTTTTTCTTTGTTGGTTTGCGGTTTGGGGTAGTCTGCACGGATTACTGTCCTGCGCTCTAGCTTAATTCTTATCATTCTCCGGTCGGAAGAACGCGCCGGGGGCGGCCCGGCAGCCGCTCACTTTTCTTGTCTCGCCAAGAAAAGTAAGCAAAAGAAGGCGACCGCAGCTGCACCGCCCTCCTTCGGAGGGTCCCCGCTTCAGAGAGCAACAAAACGGGGAAAATAGAGTCGCTTCGCTCCGACTATTTTCCTGATCCGTTTTGTTGCTCTCTGAAGCGGCGGCGCAGATGCGGACTGCCTGACTGCCTCGCCTTCGGCATCGTGAGACCTCCTACTCGCCTTCGGCTTTGCGTTGGCGTTCTCTAGCCTTCGATACGTCGCTGCGCGACTACTCAGGTCGAACGGACGGAAATTATTTAAACAATAAAAACTAAAAAAAGAAAAACCCGAAATCCGAAATTCGAAACACAGAGCGGAAGTGTGAATGTGCAAAAGGTCGAGGCCGCAGGCGAGCCCCCGCGAGGCCGCAGGCGAGCCCGTTTGGTTTTTCCCCATAGAGCCAGCCGCCGCAGCGGAGCGAAAAGTGGATCAGAAGAATAGTGGGAGCGAAGCGACTCTATTCTTCCCACTTTTCGCTTCGCTGCGGCGGGGACCCTCCGAAGGAGGGCTGGCTCTCTGGGGTCGCCTTCTTTTGCTTACTTTTCTTGGCGAGACAAGAAAAGTGAGCGGCTGCCGGGCCGCCCCCGGCGCTCCGCTCCGACCGGAGAATGATAAGAATTAAGCTAGAGCGCAGAAAAGCAATCCGTGCAGACTACGCCAAACGGAACAACCAGAAAAACAGCCCGCCAAGACAAACCAACAATCAAAACATCACCGAACGGCAGCACCGCTTTCAAACCACTTCCCGATAATGGCGCGTTCATCATCGGTGATATGAGTCATGTTCCCAAGCGGCATAGCCTTCTGCACCACGGCTTGTTGATAAATCTGCTGAGCATGCTGCGAGATATGTTCAGGCGAATCGAGCAGAACGCCCTTGCCGGGAACGGGCATGAGGGTAGGTTGCGCCGAATGACACTGAATGCATCGCGCCTGAATGACTTGCTGTACTTGAGCAAACGCCCCACCCGCCTCAGCAACAGCGGCAGGAGCAGAAGCACCAGCAACGGGCGAAGAAGCAGCAACCGGCCTGGCCTGCATGGCAGGACTCATCCAGACGATCACCGCCAGCAACAAACCAACAGCAATCCCCGGATACCACCAGTTATAAACCCCCTTGTGCCGCAACACGAAGAACTGCCGGATCAAGGCCCCCGCCGCCATGATGCACAACAGCACCACCCAGTTATGCGGCGCCGAATAAGTCATGCTGTAGTGATTGGACAGCATCGCAAACAACACCGGCAAGGTGAAGTAAGTGTTGTGCACGCTACGCTGCTTGCCGCGCTTGCCATGAATCGGATCGGGTGCTTGTCCGGCCCGCATGGAAGCCACCATCTTGCGCTGCCCCGGAATGATCCACACCAGCACGTTCGCGCTCATGATCGTCGCCAGCGACGCCCCGCTGATGAGGAAAGCCGCCCGCCCCGAGAACAGATGACAAGCCGCCCACACCGACACGATCACCTGCAACCCCACCAGCAGATTGACCAGCCGGTCCGCCCCCGGCCGATCCCCGATGGTGCTGCAGATCGCGTCATAGATCAGCCAGTTGAACACCAGGAACGCAATGGCGGTGCCGCCGGCCATCGACGCCGACATGTCGAACACGTTGCGGTCCACCAGAAACACGTTCGCATTGAACAGATACAACAAGGAAAACAGCGCAAAGCCCGACAGCCAGGTACTGTAGGACTCCCAATAAAACCAGTGCAGATGCTCCGGCAACACCTTCGGCGCCAGCAGGTACTTCTGCGGATTGTAGAAACCGCCACCGTGCACCGCCCACAACTCGCCGCCGACGCCCTTCTCCTTCAACTCGGGATCGGTCGGTGCCACCAGACTGTTGTCCAGCCAGACGAAATAAAACGAAGAACCGATCCAGGCAATTGCCGTGATCACGTGCAGCCAGCGCAGCAGCAGATTCAGCCAGTCAAGTAGGTATGCTTCCATGATGCTCCGCCCTCATATTCCAATCGATGGACCAAGGCCGCCACACAGCCAGCCCGCCCGCTTCAAAACCAGCCATTAAATCTCAAGGCGACCGCTGCCATATGTCGCCATTCCTATAACCCACATACGCCAACAAACATATCAAGAGCACCCTGAGCACTCCCGACAGTGTAGCCATTTCCCGCCCGGCCCATGCGGGCTGAGCGCTGCCGCGCCGGACGCCCAATAAAAATGCCGGATCCGAAGACCCGGCATCGCCACGACGCTGCAAGCAGCCGGACCGAACCGACCGGTCAGAAGTGGTACTCGGCGCGCACCATCGGGGTCTTGGCCAGCGAACCCGGAACGTAGTTCGGGTTGCCGAACTTGTTGCGCCAGTATTGATATTCCAGACCCACGCGCAAGGTGTTCTTGCCCATGCCCATGGTCGTGCCCAGGTCATACATGATCTGGCCGTCGAAGTTCAGCTCGGCCGAAGTCGGACCGCCGAACTCGTTCTTGCCCTTGGACGCGATGTAGTTCGTGTAGCCTTCGAAAGACAGGCCGGTCGAACCCAGCGGAATGCCCCAGGACAGATTCAGCATCGGGTGGGTGTCATAGGTGTAGCGGCTGGAAACGCCGATGGGCTGGTTGCTTTCGAACAGCGCCAGCACGCTCACATTCAGGAAACCAGGCACGTCCATCATCAGGGTCGGACCGACCACCCACATGCGCTTCTTGGAAGCGTAGCTCTTGTCGTTCTTGGTGTTCCAGTCAAAGCCCAATGTCAGACCCACGCCGCGTGCCGGGCCGAACGACAGGTCCTTGCCGCTGATCTTGCCGATATCGAGGGTGTTGCGGTAGACGATGTAGGCTTCCTGGGCATTGTCATCCTTGCTGTTGGACATCAGCAGGTCCACGTTCAGGAAGTTGGTGCCGTACTTGTAGCCGCTGGCATGCGTGAAATTGATGATGCTCTTGGCGATGTCCTGCGAATTGAAGGGCTCGGCAAACTTCGTGCCGTAACGGTAGCCGATCGAATTGTCCGACCAGTCAGCGGCTTGCGCCGACAGGCTGCCTGCGGCCGAAGCGACCACCGCTGCCATCATCCAGTACTTCCCCTTGATACCCTTCTTCATAAGTTTCTCCCTGTGTTGCTTCTCTAAAAAATAGCGATTGAATCGGAGTCCGATTCGCATCCTGCGGCACCTTGCACTCTCCCCGCCGCAATATGGAAATCAGCACCCCGCGTGTGCTTGCCTTTGTCAAATAAGGTCTGGCAAATTGCAGACAGCGCTGCCGACACCCGCACCGACGGCAGCGTTTACGCAAAGCCCGTGCCAGCCCCCCAGGCCAGCAGTTGATGCCTGCGGCAACGCGAGCCGATATCGACCGATATCGACCATACGCTGCGCGCGCGGGGCGCAATCCTAGCCGAACCGGGGCGGTTTCCCAAGCCCCCGCGCCATGCGCAGCAGGAGGGTAGCTCGCATTGTTGACAATCGCATCTGCCGGGCGCGCAACGACAAAAAACAGCAGAAGGCGCGCTCCATCTGCCTTACAGCCCTGCCAGCCAAATTTTTTTAGTGCACTTTTTTCTACTTAGGTGCAGCGAAGCACCAAATTGTCGCAAATGGATTTTTTAATTGTCGACAAAAAATACCACGCCTGTCGATCATCGCGAGGACAGCTTGCTGACCGCATTCGCCTGCTGCGAGCGCGAGCAGCCGGGGCAATACGGCGCGCACCGCTCCTGCGGATGCTTGGCACATTAAATGCTATTGAAGCTGCGGGATCTCACATTCAAACGTACAGAGAAGGAAGTCCACCGTGCATTCCAGCAAGTTCTTCAAACTCGGCATCAGCCTTCTGCTCAGCGCCAGCTGCTCGCTCGCCCTGGCGCAGGAAACCCGGATCAAATTCCAGCTGGACTGGCGCTTCGAAGGCCCGGCCGCGCTCTTTCTGGTGGCCAAGTCCAAGGGTTACTTCGCGCAGGAAAAACTGGATGTCACCATCGATGCCGGCAACGGTTCGGGCAACGCCGTCAATCGCGTGGCCTCGGGTACCTATGACATGGGCTTTGCCGACATGGCCGCGCTGATGGAATTCACGGCCAACAATCCCGATGCACCGGGCAAGCCGGTGGCGGTGATGATGGTCTACAACGACACCCCGGCCGCGGTGTTCTCGCTCAAGAAATCCGGCATCAAGAAGCCCGCCGACCTGGCCGGCAAGAAACTGGGCGCGCCGGTGTTCGACGCCGGCCGTCGCGCCTATCCGATTTTTGCCAAGGCCAACGGTCTCGATGCCGCCAAGGCGCAGTGGACCAGCATGGACCCGCCGCTGCGCGAGACCATGCTGGCGCGTGGCGATGTGGATGCCATCACCGGTTTCTATTTCACGTCGCTGCTGAACCTCAATGCACGCGGCATCAAGGATGAAGACATCAACGTGATGATGTACCCGGACTATGGCGTGCGCCTGTATGGCAATACCATCATCGCTTCCGAGGCCATGGTCAAGAGCAGGCCGGAAGCCGTCAAGGGCTTCCTGCGCGCCTTCGCCAAGGCCAGCCGCGACGTCATGGCCAATCCCGAAGCCGCCATCAAAGTTCTGAAGGAACGCGATGGCCTCATCGACGAGAAGCTGGAACTGCGCCGCCTGAAGCTGGCCATAACCAGCGCCATCGCCACGCCGCATGCCAAGGCCGAAGGCTATGGCCAGGTCTACGGTCCGCGCCTGACCCTGATGGCCTCGCAGGTCTCGGACGCCTATGGCACCAAGACCCGCGTCAATGCGGACAAGATCTGGAACGGCAGCTTCCTGCCGAGCAAGGCCGAGCTGGACGTATTCCCCAAGTAAATCATTTATATCGTTTCAGCAACACCCTCCCCGGCAGGCCGGATCACGCCGTGCCAGCCGGGGCCGCACGCCCCAACCTGACTGCATTCATGAGCGAACCTTTCGTCGATTTCCGCCACGTCTACCTGGCCTATGATGGCGCCACCGAATTTGCGGTGGAAGACATCGACCTGCAGACCCGCGCAGGCGAATTCATCGCCATCGTCGGGCCGTCCGGCTGCGGCAAATCCACCTTCATGAAGCTGGCCACGGGCTTGAAGCAACCCAATCGCGGCAGTGTCGTCATCAATGGCCAGGCGGTCACAGGTCCGCTCAAGTTCGTCGGCATGGCCTTCCAGGCGCCGACCCTGTTGCCCTGGCGCACGACGCTGGACAATGTGCTGTTGCCGCTGGAGATCGTTGAACCCTATCGGCGCGACTTCAAGCAGAAGAAGGCCGAATACACCGAGCGCGCCCTCAAGCTCCTCAAGACCGTGGGCCTGGACGGCTATGCCGACAAGTTTCCCTGGCAACTCTCGGGTGGCATGCAGCAGCGCGCCTCGATCTGCCGCGCGCTGATCCACGAACCCAAGATGCTGTTGCTGGACGAACCCTTCGGCGCGCTCGATGCCTTCACCCGCGAGGAACTGTGGTGCGTGCTGCGCGACCTGTGGGCCGAGCGTCGCTTCAACGTCATCCTGGTCACGCACGACCTGCGCGAAGCGGCCTTCCTGGCCGACACCATCTACGTGATGAGCAAGCGCCCGGGACGTATCGTGGTGCGACGGGAAAATCCGCTGCCGCGTCCCTGCCCGCTGGAAACGACTTATACCGACGGCTTCAACGCGCTGGTGCATGAACTGCGCGAGCACATCGGCCACGTGCGCAATACCTGACGAGCCCATCGCCCCGGCCAAGGATACTCATGAAAACTCCCTTCAACGGCAAACTCAACCGCGCCGCCACCACGCTGGCGCCCTGGTTCCTGCTGCTCGCCATCCTGGGCGTGTGGCAATTCATCTGCAGCGTGTGGCAGGTCTCGGACTTCATCTTTCCGAGCCCCGCGTCCATCCTGCAGGCCATGGTGGACTATGCCGGTCCGATCACCGAGCATGCCCTGTCGACCTTTTGGGTCACCATGGTGGGCTTTGCCATTGCCGTGGTGGTCGGTGTGACGCTGGGCTTCGTGATCGGTTCTTCACCCATGCTGTATGCCGCCGCCTATCCGCTCATGACGGCTTTCAATGCCTTGCCCAAGGCGGCTTTCGTGCCGGTGCTGGTGGTCTGGTTCGGTATCGGTGCAGGGCCGGCGATCCTGACGGCCTTCCTGATTTCCTTCTTCCCCATCATGGTCAACATCGCCACCGGCCTGGCCACGCTGGAGCCGGAACTGGAAGACGTACTGCGCGTGCTGGGCGCGCGCCGCATGGATATCCTGCTCAAGGTCGGCCTGCCGCGCTCCATGCCTTATTTCTTTGCCTCGCTCAAAGTCGCCATCACGCTGGCCTTCGTCGGCTCGACCGTCTCCGAGATGAACGCCTCCAATCAGGGCATCGGTTATCTGCTGGTGTCGGCCGGGTCGTCGATGAAGATGCCGCTGGCCTTTGCCGGACTGGTGGTGATCGGCGCCATGGCCATGGCGATGTACGAGCTGTTTGCCATCATCGAGAAGCGCACCACGGCCTGGGCGCATCGCGGAAAATGAGATAAATCGGACCTTTGCGCGGCGGAAGCGGCGCAAATCCCGGCAAAAGCGGTAGGCGGCGCGGCGCAATTTGTCTATGATGTCGCGCGTGCGAGCCGCAGGGGGCGCTCGCGGCGGCAGCAGGTACGCAGGCTGCGTTGCATTACGACATACATCACCACAGGGAAATCACGTGAGCGCAGTTCCACTCCGTCTTGAAATCAGCCATGTGCGCAAGGCCTATCCGGGCGTGCTGGCCAACGATGACGTCAGCCTGGCGGTGGCGCCCGGCGAGATCCACGCCGTACTCGGGGAGAACGGCGCGGGCAAGTCCACCCTGATGAAAATCATCTTCGGTGCGGTCAAGCCCGATGCCGGCGAACTGCGCTGGAACGGTGAGACGGTGCAGATCGCCAATCCGCAGGTGGCGCGCAAGCTGGGCATTGCGATGGTGTTCCAGCATTTCTCGCTGTTCGATACCCTCACCGTGACCGAGAACATCGCCTTAGGCCTGGACGCCAAAACCGATCTCAAGGAACTGGCCGAGCGCATCACCCGCACCGGCGAGAAATACGGTCTGGAGCTGGAACCGCAGCGCCACGTCCATACCTTGTCGGTGGGTGAGCGCCAGCGTGTGGAGATCGTGCGGGCGCTGCTGACCGAACCGCAATTGCTGATCCTGGATGAACCGACCTCGGTGCTGACCCCGCAGGCGGTGGAAAAACTCTTCGTGACCCTACGCCGCCTGGCCGACGAGGGCTGCAGCATTCTCTACATCAGCCACAAGCTCGACGAAATCCGCGCGCTGTGCCACAGCGCCACCGTCATGCGTGGTGGCCGCGTGACCGGCAACTGTGATCCGCGCAACGAAAGCAGTGCCAGCCTCTCGCGCATGATGATCGGTGACGAACTGGTGCGCCTGCAGCGCGAGCGCAATCCGGAATCGCTGCGCAATGAGCGCAAGCTGCACGTGAACCGGCTCTCGCTGCCCAAGGCACATCTGTTTGCCACCGAACTCAAGGACATCGAATGCGAGGTACGGGCCGGTGAGATCGTCGGTATCGCCGGGGTTTCGGGCAATGGCCAGCAGGAGCTGCTGGCGGCGCTCTCCGGCGAAGACCAGCGCGCCGCGCCCAACATGATCATGCTGGCCGGTAAGGCCGTGGGCGACCTCTCGCCCAATCCGCGCCGCGCGGCGGGCCTGGGCCTGGTGCCGGAAGAACGCCTGGGGCGCGGTGCCGTGCCTACGCTTTCGCTCACGGCCAACATGCTGCTGTCGCATCAGAAAGCGCCCTACGTAAAACGCGGCATGATCGATTTCGGTTTTACGCGGCGTGCTGCGGCATCCATCATCGAACGCTTCAAGGTCAAGGCGGCCGGACCGGATGCGCCGGCCAAGAGCCTCTCGGGCGGCAATCTGCAGAAATTCATCGTCGGCCGCGAAATGGAACGCAAGCCTGCGGTCTTCGTGGTGGCGCAGCCGACCTGGGGCGTGGACGTGGGCGCAGCCGCCCAGATCCACGGCGAAATCTTGAAACTGAAACAGGAAGGTTGTGCCGTGCTGGTGATCTCGGAAGAACTTGACGAATTATTCGCATTATGTGATCGCCTGCACGTCATCGCCAAGGGCCGCCTGTCGCCTTCGATCCCGATCGAGCAGGCCACCCGCGAGCAGGTCGGCGTGTGGATGAGCGGCTTGTGGGATGAAGCCAGGGCCACCGGTGCGGAGGTGCAGCATGGCTGAACGCTTGAGCTTCCCGCTGCGTCTGGAACTGCGCGCAGCGCCGTCCAAGACGATGACCTATCTTTCGCCGGTCATCGCCATCGTCGCCACGCTGTTCCTGGGCGCGCTGCTGTTCCTGGCGCTGGGCAAGGATCCGCTGGCCGGGCTGAAGGTGTTCCTGGTCGATCCCTTCAATGGCAAGCGCGCCATCAGTGAGCTGTTGCTCAAATCAGTGCCGCTGATCCTCTGCGCGTTGGGGCTGGCCGTGTGCTTCCGCGCCAGCATCTGGAACATCGGTGCCGAAGGGCAATTCACCATCGGCGCACTGTGCTCGGGGGCCATGCTGGTGTGGCTGGATGTGCCCGGCCACGCGATCTCCGGCGGCATGGGGCTGGTGCTCATGATCGTGGCCGGTGTGATCGGCGGTGCGCTGTGGGCGGCCATCACGGCGTTTCTGCGCGACCAGTTCAATGCCAATGAAATCCTGGTCTCGCTGATGCTGACCTATGTGGCGCAGTTGCTGCTGATGTGGGCCGTCAATGGTCCGCTGAAGGACCCCAACGGCATGAACTTCCCGCAGTCCAAGGTGTTCTCCGGCGAATTCATGCTGCCCATGCTGATGTCGGGCACGCGCCTGCATATCGGCTTTGCGGTGGCCATCGTGGCGGCCATCCTGATGGCGATCTTCATGATGCGCAGCCTGCGCGGCTTCTCGTTGATGGTCGGCGGCGTGGCCCCGCATGCGGCGCGCTATGCGGGCTTTTCGGCGCGTTCGGCCTTGTGGGTGTCGCTGCTGATCTCGGGGGCGTTTGCCGGACTGGCAGGCGCATTCGAAATCGCCGGGCCGATCGGCCAGTTGCTGCCTTCGGTGTCGCCGGGCTATGGTTTCGCGGCCATCATCGTCGCCTTCATCGGCCGCCTGCATCCGCTGGGCGCCATTCTGGGCGGACTGATCATGTCGCTGCTGTATCTGGGGGGTGAGCTGGCGCAGTCGCGCCTGGGGCTGCCTTCGGCAATCACCGGGGTATTCCAGGGCATGCTGCTGTTCCTGCTGCTGGCCTGCGATACCCTGATCGATTACCGTCTGGCGTGGAAAAAGAAAGTCTAAGGAATCAGGACAGGACATGGAACAACTCGCTCCTCTCATCGCCGCCTCCATCAACGCGGGCACACCCCTGTTGCTGGCCGCCATCGGGCTCTTGATCAATGAACGCTCGGGCGTGCTCAATCTGGGTGCCGAAGGCATGATGCTGGTGGCGGCCATCGCCGGCTTTGCGGTCGGCTATACCACCAAGAGTCCGCTGCTGGGCTTCGCTGCCGGCGCCGTGTGCGGCATGCTCATGGCCACGCTCTTTGCCTGGCTGGCGCTGCGCCTGGCCACCAACCAGGTCGCCACCGGGCTGGCGCTGTCCATCTTCGGTGCCGGCCTGTCGGCCTTCGTCGGCCAGCGCTTCGTCGGCCTGGCGCTGCCGGCGCAAGCGAATTCGATTCCGCTGCTGGGCGATATCCCCTTCCTTGGCAAGGCACTGTTCCATCAGCACTGGATGAGCTACGTGGCCTTCGCACTGTGCCTGGCCAGCATGTGGTTCCTGTATCGCACGCGCGCCGGACTGGTCTTGCGCGCAGTGGGCGAATCGCCGGAGTCGGCGCATGCGCTGGGCTATTCGGTGCGCGGCATCCGCTATCTGGCGCTGCTGTTCGGTGGCGCCTGCTGCGGCCTGGCCGGCGCCTACATGTCACTGGTCTATACCCCGATGTGGGTCGAGGGCCTGGTGGCCGGACGCGGCTGGATCGCACTGGCATTGACGGCCTTTGCCACCTGGCGTCCGGCACGGGTCTTGCTGGGGTCGCTGCTGTTTGGCGGTGTCACCATTGCGCAGTTCTACCTGCAGGGCATGGGCGTGACCATTCCTTCGCAGATTTTGTCGATGGCCCCGTATCTGGCCACCATCGTGGTGCTGGCACTGATCTCGCGCAACCCCGACTGGATCCGCCTGAACATGCCGGCCTCGCTGGGCAAGCCGTTCCGTCCGGGCGCTTCCTGAACTATTTATATTGTTTATATCGTTTAAATCGTTTATTCCGTTTATTCCGTTTTTGTAGCAGCACTTGCATTTATCCACTGACCTTGAGGGAGAACACAATGAAGATTTCGCGCAGGGCATCCTTGACGATGCTCGCCACCCTGGCCGCAGCAACCCTGATTGGTTGCGGCAAGAAGGAAGAGCCCGCTGCCGCCGCGCCCGCTGCTGCGCCGGCGGCCGCTGCACCGGCAGCCGATCCGCTGAAGGTCGCCTTCGTCTACATCGGCCCGGTGGGCGACGCCGGCTGGACCTTCGCGCATGACAAGGGCCGCAAGGCGGTCGAAGAGAAATTCGGCGACAAGGTGAAGACCACCTTCGTCGAAAACATTCCCGAATCCGCCGCGGACGCCGAGCGCGTGTTCCGCCAGCTGGCCACCGATGGCAACAAGCTGATCTTCGGCACCACCTTCGGTTACATGGAAGCCATGCTCAAGGTCGCCAAGGAATTCCCGGATGTGAAATTCGAACACGCCACCGGCTTCAAGACCGCCGACAATCTGGCGCAATACGACGTGCGCACCTATGAAGGCGCGTACCTGGCCGGCGTGGTCGCGGGCAAGATGAGCAAGTCCGGCAAGCTGGGCGTGGTGGCCTCGGTGCCGATTCCTGAAGTGATCCGCAACATCGACTCCTTCACCCTGGGTGCGCGTTCGGTCAATCCGAAGGCGACCACCGCCGTGGTATGGGTCAACAAGTGGTTCGATCCGGGCAAGGAACGTGAAGCCGCCACCACCCTGATCGGCCAGGGAGTGGATGTGCTGATGCAGAACACCGACTCCGCTGCCGTGGTACAGACCGCGCAGGAAAAGGGTGTCTATGCCTTCGGCTGGGACAGCGACATGACCAGCTTCGGCCCCAAGGCCCACCTGGCCGCCTCCATGATCAACTGGGGCGTGTATTACACCGCGCGCGTGCAAGCCGTGCTGGATGGCTCGTGGAAGAGCAGCACCAGCTGGATCGGCCTGAAGGAAAACGGCATCGACCTGGCCGCCTTCAATCCTGAACTGCCGGCCGACGTGAAGTCGCTGGTGGAAGAGCGCAAGAAGGGCATCGTCGACGGCTCGGCCCCGATCTGGAAGGGTCCGATCAAGGACAACACCGGCAAGGAAGTACTGGGCAAGGACGCCGTGGCCGATGACGGCTTCCTGCATGGCATCAAGTTCTACGTCGATGGCGTGGACGGCAAGGTTCCGGGCTGATTCCCGGCCTCTTCCCCGGCGCTGCTGTCGTGCGACCGGGGCAGGCATGATGAAGACCGCTGGCATCGCGAGGTGCCGGCGGTTTTTTTTGGCAATGTGCGCTCTTGCGGAGGCACTTTTCTGTCAGAAATCTTCACGACGGCAACTTTTGCCGAATCACCGGACAGTCTTGCCCGGCGCGCCGAAAACCCCCGCTCCACCGCTATCGCAGCCGCATCCAGCCTGTATAATGCACAGCCAAACCGGGTGGAAAGCATGCATTTTTCTTCACTTTCTGCCGCATTGAACTACAGGATTTATGCAAAAAGCGCGCAAACCGATCGAAATCAAGATTTCCACTGTAGTTGCCATTTCGGCAATCCTGCATGAAACCGATCCGACTTCGCTGGAACAAGCCCTGAAGGAAATGACCGGCGGCGTAGCCGATTTCTTCGAAGACGAATTCGCGGTGCTGGACATCGGCACCCTGGATGCGGCGGCCGCTGCGGCCATCGACTGGAGCGCCGTGGTGGCGCTGTTCAAGCGCTTCCGCTTGAATACGGTGGCCGTGCGCAATGCGCCGGAAGAATTGCATGGCGGCATCGTCGCCCAGGGCCTGGCCATCGACAACTCGGCCGTGGCCGGTGCCGGCACTGCCAACGCGCGTGCGCAAGAGGCGGCGGCCCAGGAAGCCGCACCAGCACCAACTCCGGTAGCCGCCCCGGTGGCACCGCCTGCTCCCGCTGCGCCCGCTCCGCAGTCCGCCCCAGCCCCGGCGGCCAACACCGTGGTCATCGACACCCCGGTGCGCGCCGGCCAGCGCATCTATGCGCGCGGGGCCGACCTGGTGGTGCTGGCCGTGGTCAACAACGGCGCCGAGCTGATCGCCGATGGCTGCATCCACGTCTACGCGCCGCTGCGTGGCCGCGCCCTGGCCGGAGCGTCGGGCAATACGACGGCGCGCATCTTCGCCGCTTCACTGGAAGCGGAACTGGTTTCCATTGCGGGGGTCTATCGGACCTTCGAGAACGGTCATGCTCCGGAGCTCGTCGGCAAGCAGGTGCAGGTGCGCCTGCAAGGCGAACGCATCGACGTGCTGCCCATGTCGGCGTCGTAAGACGCCGGCGTAAATCATATAAACGAATCCAGCCGGAACTGCCGGCGTACTGTTCTTCTTAAGGAGTTTTTCGTGGCAAAAATCATCGTTGTGACTTCGGGTAAGGGCGGCGTCGGCAAAACGACGTCCAGCGCCAGTTTCGCATCGGGCCTGGCCATGCGCGGCCACAAGACGGCCGTGATCGACTTCGACGTCGGTCTGCGCAACCTGGACCTGATCATGGGCTGCGAACGCCGCGTGGTCTACGACCTGATCAACGTGATCAACAAGGAAGCCACGCTGAACCAGGCCCTGATCAAGGATAAGCACTGCGACAACCTGTTCATCCTGCCGGCCTCGCAAACCCGCGACAAGGACGCCCTGACCGAAGAAGGCGTGGAGCGTGTATTGAACGACCTCGCCAAGATGGACTTCGAATACATCATCTGCGACTCCCCCGCCGGTATCGAACACGGTGCGGTGATGGCGCTGACCTTTGCCGACGAAGCCATCGTGGTGTCCAACCCGGAAGTGTCGTCGGTGCGTGACTCGGACCGCATCCTGGGCATCATCCAGGCCAAGTCGCGCCGCGCCTCCTCGGGCGGCGAGCCGGTCAAGGAACATCTGCTCATCACCCGTTATTCGCCCAAGCGCGTGGAAGACGGCGAGATGCTGTCCTATACCGATGTGCAGGAAATCCTGCGCATTCCCCTCATCGGCATCATCCCCGAATCGGAAACCGTGTTGCAGGCTTCCAACCAGGGCTCGCCGGCGATCCATATGAAGGATACCGACGTGGCCCAGGCCTACCAGGACGTGGTGTCGCGCTTCCTCGGCGAGACCGTCGAGCTGCGTTTCACCACCTATGAAAAGCCGGGCCTCCTGCAGCGCATCTTCGGAGGTAAGTGACATGTCCCTGCTTTCTTTCCTGTTCCCCAGCAAGCCCAAAAGTGCGGTGGCGGCGAAGGAGCGGCTGCAGATCATCATCGCCCGCGAGCGTTCCAACGGCCGCCAGGGTCCGGACTTCCTGCCGGCCCTGCACAAGGAACTCATCGAGGTCATCTCCAAGTACACCAAGGTCAATGCCGACGACATCAAGATCTCGCTGGACCGCCAGGGCAACCTGGAAGTGCTGGACGTGAACGTGGTGCTGCCCGACAGCGACGTGCCGGCAGCCTGAACGCGGCCACACGTCACAGACGAACAAAGGGCAGCTGCGGCTGCCCTTTTTGCCAATACGGTGCACCAGTGGGGGACGCTGCGCGTTGATCCCCCTTTACATCATTCCTGAACTGATGCGATGAAAATCGGGATCATTTCCAAAGACGCCGATACCGTGACCCTGGTCACGCAGCTGGCCGAGCGCCACGAATGCCAGGTCTACAGCGGCGTGGAGGGCTTTGCGGCCGCCTGCGCCGAGCGCGCCAATCTGGTCGTGCTGGACCTGGACGACCTGCAGCGCCATCAACATGCGGTCACCATGCTCGTGCAACAGCACCGTCCCCCGGCAGCAGCCAAGGCCCGGCCGGTGGTGTTGCTGCTGTGCACTCCGGCCCATCAGCACTGGCTGCGCAACCTGCGCATGGCGGGGGCGGACGATTTCCTGGTCAAGCCGGTCGAACGTCAAGAGCTGGCCTTGCGGCTGGATCTGCTGTTGCTGGCAGCGCAGCCCTATGAGGCACCGCCCAGCGTGGTCGAAGCCGGTGGTTTCATGGTCGACCTGGCGCGCCTGCGCATCACCCATCCCGAGCGCCCCGGCATGGATGCCACCCTGACCCGCAAGGAAGTCGAACTGGCCCTGCTGTTCATGCAGCACCTGGGGCGTCCGCTGTCGCGCGCCTTCCTGCAGGAGCGCATCTGGGGCGCCGAACCGGACACCCCCACCCGCACCATCGATACCCACGTCTCGCGTATCCGGACCAAGCTGGGCCTGCACCCCGGCAATGGCTACCAGCTGGCCACGGTCTATGGCTATGGCTACCAGCTGGAACGGCTGGAAGGAACGCAGGCGATGGAAGAGCTGCACGCACGGGAATAAAGACCCGGGCGGAAAAGACGCGCGCCCAGAAAACCGGAAAAGGTGTTGCCCCGGCGCACCTGTCATCTGCACCAAGCGTGATCCATATCAGGGACATCGACCGATTATCAGGACGCGCCGGACCGCAGATTGGGCAAAGAGTATAATTATTCCCATAACCGGGGCCGAATCTGTCTGATTTTGTTCGAATTGCGCTGCAATGATCGATTTCCATTCAGTTTCGCGGCCATAGAAGTGAATTTCCAGCTCATCGGCACTGCTGCCTTATAGTCGATTCCTCCATGCATTTGCTCGCCGTCGGACTCAACCACACTACCGCGCCGGTCTCGCTGCGCGAGAAAGTGGCTTTCCCTGCTGACCAGATCGGTCAGGCAGTGGCGTCCGCGCGCGCATGGTTCGGTGGGCACGACAAGGTGGTGGCTTCGGGCGAGGCCGCCATCCTCTCCACCTGCAACCGCACCGAGCTGTATGCCGCTGCCGCAGCGGGCCCGGATGGCGTGGAATTCGCCATCGACCGTACTGCGCAGTTCCTGGCCGAATATCACCGGATTCCCTACGCCGATCTGCGTCCCTATCTCTATTGGCTGCCGCAGGACAATGCCGTGCGCCATGCCTTCCGCGTCGCCTCCGGGCTGGACTCGATGGTGCTGGGCGAGCCGCAGATCCTGGGCCAGATGAAGGATGCGGTGCGTCAGGCCGATGCCGCCGGTGGCCTGGGCACTTATCTGCATCAACTGTTCCAGCGCACCTTCGCGGTAGCCAAGGAAGTGCGCAGCACCACGGAAATTGGCGCACACAGCGTCTCGATGGCTGCTGCTGCCGTGCGTCTGTCGCAGCGCATCTTCGATTCGGTCTCTGGCCAGAACGTGCTCTTCATCGGCGCGGGCGAGATGATCGAGCTGTGCGCCACCCACTTCGCGGCCCAGAATCCCAAGACCCTGACGGTGGCCAACCGCACCATGGAGCGTGGCGAAAACCTGGCCCATCGCTTCAGTGGCCGCGCCATCCGCCTGGCCGACCTGCCGGCGCAACTGGCCAGTTTCGACATCGTGGTTTCCTGTACCGCCTCGCAGCTGCCCATCATCGGCCTGGGGCTGGTCGAACGCGCGGTCAAGGCGCGCCGCCACAAACCCATCTTCATGGTCGACCTGGCCGTGCCGCGCGATATCGAGGCCGAAGTCGGGCGCCTGGATGACGTCTTCCTTTATACCGTGGACGATCTGGCCTCGGTGGTCCAGAGCGGCGTGGAAAACCGCCAGGCGGCGGTCGCCCAGGCCGAAGCCATCATCGAAACCCGGGTGCAATCCTTCATGCACTGGATCGACAGCCGCGCCATGGTGCCGCTGATCCAGGATCTGCAGGAAACCGGCGAGGCCCTGCGCCTGGCCGAATTGGAGCGCGCGCGCCGCATGCTGGCCAGGGGCGAGGATGTGGACGCGGTGCTCGATGCGCTCTCCAAGGGCCTGACCGCCAAGTTCCTGCACGGCCCGCAACAGGCCCTGCATCACGCCCAGGGTGAACAGCGCAGCCAGCTGGCCTCGCTGCTGCCGCAACTGTTCCGCGCCAAGCGTTAGCGTTTTCCTTTCCTGCCGGCCTGCCCTGGCCGGCCCTGCGCGCCGCTCCCCCGCGAGCTGCCGACGTCTCTCTTTTTTACCGGATTCGACCACCCATGAAACCCTCGATGCTCGCCAAACTGGACCAGCTCGCCGAACGGCTGGAAGAGCTCAACAGCCTGCTGGCCCAGGAAGATGCCACCGCCAGTATGGACAACTTCCGCAAGATGACCCGCGAGCATGCCGAACTGGGCCCCCTGGTGGCGCTGTACCACGACTATGTGCAGGCAAGTGAAGATATCCGCACCGCCGGCGAGCTGCTGTCGGACCCCGATATGAAGGTGTTCGCGCAGGAAGAAATCGATGCCGCCAGAGCCCGCATGGAGGCGCTGGAGCTGGATCTGCAGAAGATGCTGCTGCCCAAGGATCCCAATGATGAACGAAACATCTTTCTGGAAATCCGCGCCGGAACGGGAGGTGACGAATCGGCCCTGTTTGCCGGCGACCTGCTGCGCATGTACACGCGCTATGCCGAACGCCAGCGCTGGCAGGTGGAAATCGTCTCGGCCTCCGAATCGGAACTGGGCGGCTACAAGGAAGTGATTGCCCGCATCGCCGGCTTCGGGGCCTATTCACGCCTGAAGTTCGAATCCGGCGGCCACCGCGTGCAGCGCGTACCGGCCACCGAAACCCAGGGCCGCATCCACACCTCCGCCTGCACGGTGGCGGTGATGCCCGAGGCCGATGAAGTCGAGGACGTCGACATCAACCCGGCCGACCTGCGCATCGATACCTACCGCGCCTCCGGTGCCGGCGGCCAGCACATCAACAAGACCGATTCGGCCGTGCGCATCACCCACCTGCCCACCGGCATCGTGGTGGAATGCCAGGACGACCGCAGCCAGCACAAGAACAAGGCGCAGGCGATGAAAGTGCTGGCAGCCCGGATCAAGGACGTGCAATTGCGCGAACAGCAATCCAAAGAGGCGGCCACCCGCAAGTCGCTCATCGGCTCCGGCGACCGCAGCGAGCGCATCCGCACCTACAACTTCCCGCAGGGGCGCATGACCGACCACCGCATCAACCTGACGCTCTACAAGCTGGACTTCATCATGGATGGCGACCTGGATGAACTGACCAATGCTCTCATCACCGAGCACCAGGCCGAACTGCTGGCGCAACTGGGCGACGACTGAAACCGGGTGGAACCAAGCCGGGACGGCGGGTTCAGAGACGCTTTCCGGTCATTTGGCTGATTTGCCTGTGCGGCCAGCATGCACACAGGCAAGGACTTCTCTACAATCGCGGGATGGTGGAAAATCCGCATGCCCATTCGTATCGGCCAGCTCCTGGCCCCTCCGCCCCCATTAATGAATCACTGACTCCTCAACCATGAAATCATCCAAAGCGGTTTTCCTGCTGGTGGCGCTGGCCTGCGCCGCCCTGCTGGGCGTTGCCATGTACCTGCAGATCGTCGAAGAAATGCAGCCCTGCCCGCTGTGCATCATCCAGCGCTACATGTTCATGCTGATCGGCGTCTTCGCCCTGATCGGCGCGGTGATGCCCGAAGCTGCCCGCCGCGGCAGCGCCGGCCTGGGCCTGCTGGCCGCACTGGGCGGTGCTGGCACGGCCATCTGGCATCTGTACGTGAAGGCGCATCCGGGCGTGTCCTGCACCACCGATCCGCTGGAAACGGCACTGAACCAGCTGCCCACGGTCAAGCTGTGGCCGCAGATGTTCATGGCCGACGGTTTCTGCTCGGCCCCGTGGCCGCCCGTGTTCGGCCTGCAGATTCCCACCTGGTCGCTGATCTGGTTTGGCGTGCTGGCCGTGGTGCTGGCGGTGCAACTGTTCAAGCGCGCCCCGCGCACCACCCTCTGGAAGTGATGGAGCCGCTCTCCAGCTATGCCGGCTGCACGCTGGCCACCGTGCTGAAGACGGCGCCGCTGGACCCGCTGGAGAACCGCATCCTGCTCTGCCACGCGCTGCGCATGACGCGCGTGCAGCTGATCACCCAATCCGAACGCCGTCTCAGCTCCGAAGAATCGGCGCAGCTCACGGCCCTCTACGCCCGCCGCCTGCGCGGCGAACCGATTGCCTACATCATCGGCCAGCGCGAATTCTATGGACTGGACTTGCGCGTCACGCCGGACGTGCTGATCCCCCGCCCCGATACCGAGCTGCTGGTGGAGCTGGCCATGGAAAGATTGCCGCGGGGTGGCGCGCTGCTGGACATGGGCACCGGTTCTGGCGCCATTGCCATTGCCATCGCCCATACCCGCCCCGATGCGCAGATCACGGCGCTGGACGCCAGTGCTGCCGCCCTCGCCATCGCACGCGAGAATGCCGCGATCAATCAGGTGCGCGTGCAATTTCTGGAAAGCGACTGGTACGCCGCCCTGCCCCAGGACCAGCGCTTTGCCGTGATCGCGTCCAACCCGCCCTACATCGTCGCGGGCGACGTCCACCTGTCCCAGGGCGACCTGCGCTTCGAACCGGTCGATGCGCTGACCGACCATGCCGATGGCTTGAGCGACCTGCGCAGCATCATTGACGGAGCGCCGGCGCACCTGATGCCGGGCGGCTGGCTGCTGATGGAACATGGCTATGACCAGGCTGGCGCCGTACGGGCGCTGCTGGCCGGCACCGGTTTCCAGGAAGTCCGGAGCTGGCGCGACCTGGCCGGCATCGAGCGGGTCAGCGGCGGCCGCCTGGCCTGACGCGCTGCCCGGCATCGGCTTTCCCGTCCTCCTCAGGCCGCCTGCTTGCCGCCGCCTTGCGGTGATTGCGGCCGGCCTGTCGTCTCCCCCTGTTCGAATTGCGCCAGCAAGACCGCCTGCTTCTGCATGGCCGCCTGCAGATGACGTTGCTTGACGTGGCCATAACCGCGAATCTCTTCCGGGATGCGGGCCAGGGCGACGACCTGCTCCAGGTTCTCCGGCGTGAGTCGCTCCAGCAGGCGCGACATCATCTGACGATATTGCGTAATGAGCGCGCGCTCCTGCTTGCGCTCTTCGGTGTAACCAAAGGGATCGAAGGCGGTACCGCGCAGGAAGCGCAACCTGGCCAGTACCCCGAAGGCCGGCATCATCCAGCTGCCGAAGGCCTGCTTGCGCAGATGGCCCTGGTCATCGCGCCTGGCCAGCAACGGCGGCGCCAGATGGAAGCGCAGTTTGTAATCGCCCTCGAACATGCCGGCGATCTTGGCGCGGAAGGCCGGTTCGGTATAGAGGCGGGCGACTTCGTACTCATCCTTGTAGGCCATCAGCTTGAACAGCGAGGTCGCCACGGCGCGGCTCAGTTTCAGGCCACGCCCGGCCTCCCCCAGCGCACTCTCGCGCTCACGCACCTGCTCCACGGCATCGCGATAGCGACGCGCATAGGCGGCGTTCTGGTAGTCGGTCAGGAAAGCCTCGCGCCGTTGCACCAGTTCTTCCAGGGTCGGCGTGCGCTTGAACTCGATCACTTGCGCCGTAATGCCATTGCGGCCGGCGGCCGCCAGCGCGAAATCGATGTCATGCGCGGCCACCCGGCCCCAGGCGAAGGCCTGCTTGTTGAAGTCCACCTGCAACGCATTGAGTTCGATGGCCCGCAGCAGTGCTGCTTCCGACAGCGGCACCCAACCCTTTTGCCAGGCATAGCCGAGCATGAACATGTTGGTCGCGATCGCATCCCCCATCAATGCCGTGGCGATGCGGCCGGCATCGACCAGGGCCAGGTTGTCGCGGCCGCAGGCCCGGGCGATCTCGCCTTCGCTGGAGGCGGTCGGGAACTGCCAGTCCGGATTGCGCACGAAGGCGGCCGTCGGCAGCTGGGTCGAATTGACGGCAGCATGCGTACGTCCCTCGCCCATGCGCGAGAGCGCATCGCGCCCGGCGGTGACGATGACGTCGCAGCCGATCACCAGGTCCGCCATCCCGGTACCCACGCGGGTGGAATGGATGTGCCCGGCATCTTCGGCCACGCGCACGTGCGACATCACCGGCCCGCCTTTTTGCGCCAGCCCGCTCATGTCGAGCACCGAGCAGGCGCGGCCTTCGACATGCGCGGCCATGGCGATGATCTGGCCGATGGTGATGACACCCGTACCGCCCACCCCGGTGACCAGAATGCCGTAAGGCTGCGCCAGTCCCGGCAGCACCGGCTCCGGCAGTATCGGCATGGCAGGAGCCGACTGCGCCTTGGCCCGCGCGGGCTTCTTCAGCTGACCGCCCTCGACCGTCACGAAGCTGGGGCAGAAACCGTTCACACAGGAATAATCCTTGTTGCAGGAAGACTGGTTGATCTGGCGCTTGCGGCCGAACTCGGTTTCCAGCGGCTCCACCGACAGGCAATTGGACTGCACGCTGCAATCGCCGCAGCCTTCGCATACCGCCTCGTTGATGACAGCGCGCTTGGCCGGATCGGGATAGGCATTGCGTTTGCGGCGGCGGCGCTTTTCGGAAGCGCAGGTCTGGTCATAGATCATGGCCGACACGCCCGGCTGTTCGCGCAGTTCGCGCTGCACGGCATCGAGTTCGCTGCGATGGCGGATGGTCACGCCCTCGGCCCATTGGGTGCCTGCCGGATATTTGTCGGGCTCGTCGGTGACCACGATGATGGGCCGCACGTTTTCCGCTGCGAGCTGGCGCGAGATCATGGCCGGATCGAGCGGGCCATCGAACTCCTGCCCGCCTGTCATCGCTACGGCATCGTTATAGAGAATCTTGTAGGTGATATTGACCTTGGCCGCGACCGAGGCCCGCACCGCCAGCAGGCCGGAATGGAAGTAGGTGCCATCGCCCAGGTTGGCGAACACATGCTTTTCATTCGTGAACGGCGCCTGCCCGACCCATGTCACGCCCTCGCCGCCCATGTGGGTGAAGAGCTTGGTCTCGCGGTCCATCCAGGTGACCATGTAGTGGCAGCCGATGCCAGCCAGGCCACGGCTGCCCTCGGGCAGTTTGGTGGAGGTATTGTGCGGGCAGCCCGAACAGAAATGCGGCACGCGGTCCTTGTCGGGATCGGGCTTGCTGCTGATGTTGAGGGCCGCCTCCTTGGCTTCGAGATAGGCCACACGCGTACGCACGCGTTGCTCCACCGGATGGCCTGCGAAGTAGCGCGAGATGCGCGTGGCAATCGCGCGTGCGATCTGCGCCGGATTGAGTTCATAGGTGGCCGGCAACAGCCAGTTGCCGTGGCCTTCGCGCTGCGAGCCGCTCCATTCGCCGGTGTCATCGAATTTGCCGACCACGCGGGGACGAACATCGTCGCGCCAGTTGTAGAGTTCTTCCTTTAACTGGTATTCAAGAATCTGCCGCTTCTCCTCGACCACCAGGATTTCATCCAGGCCCTGTGCAAATTCGCGCACGCCCTCGGCCTCCAGCGGCCAGGTCATGCCGACCTTGTAGAGACGGATACCGATATCGGCCGCGACCTGTTCATCGATGCCCAGGTCTTCCAGCGCCTGGCGCGTATCGAGATAGGACTTGCCGGCGGTGATGATGCCGATGCGCGCGCGCGGGCTGTCCCAGATGATGCGATTGAGCTTGTTCACGCGTGCATAGGCCAGCGCGGCATACCACTTGTAGTTGATCATCCGCGCTTCCTGGCCCAGCACGGTGTCGGGCAGGCGGATGTTGAGGCCATCGGGCGGCAGGGCGAAATCTTCGGGCAGCTGGATCTTCACGCGCTCCGGATCGATCATCACCGACATGCCCGATTCCACCAGGTCGGTCACGCATTTCATCGCCACCCACAAGCCGGTGTAGCGGCTCATGGCCCAGCCATGCAGGCCGTAGTCGAGATACTCCTGCACCGAGGACGGATAGAGCACCGGAATGCCGCAGGCCTTGAGGATGTGTTCGCTCTGGTGGGCCGCGGTGGAGGATTTTGCGGCGTGGTCATCGCCGGCAATCACCAGCACGCCGCCGTGCTTTGACGTACCCGCCATGTTGGCATGCTTGAAGACATCGCCGCAGCGATCCACGCCCGGCCCCTTGCCATACCACAGCGAGAACACGCCATCGTATTGCGCACCGTGGAAGAGATTGACCTGCTGCGTGCCCCACACGCTGGTGGCGGCCAGGTCTTCGTTCATGCCGGGGTGAAATCTGACCTGTTTGGCTTGCAGGTACTTGCGCGCCTTCTCGGCGGTCTGGTCCACCGATCCCAACGGGGAGCCGCGATAGCCGGTGATGAAGCCGGCGGTATTGAGTCCTGCGCGTTCATCGTATTGCCGCTGCAGCATCGGCAGGCGGATCAGCGCCTGGATGCCGGTCATGAAGACGCGGCCGCGTTCCAATGCAAATTTGTCGTCCAGGGATACATCGTCCAGCAGCAGGCGTTGCCCGGCGGGTAGGGGTGCGTTCATGTGGTCTCCGTGCCAAAAATCTTGTTTTTGCCTTGCACATGGTCCCGGCAGTCACGCTCGACGCAGTGTCGCTGCATCGCTACGCCAATCTGTCGGGATTCGGGAACACCTCGGTCTTGTGAACCGGGTGTCTTCAAGTTGTGGTCTCAAGTTAGCACAAGGGGGAGCACCCCGCTACGCGCGCCGCAGCAGGGTTTCCGGGCTTTTTTGGCACACAGGAAACAGTTTCCGCAAGTCCTGCGGCATTCACGTCGGTGCAAAGAAGAAAATGCCGGAAAGAGAAAAAGAACAACATTTCCGGCTGAAAAAAAAGGCTGCAGAACCGTTCATCTGTTACAAGCAAGACGTGAATGTAACAGCCCGTAAAAGACATTGGAGGAGCCCGACGGCTGACGTTTAATAGACCTCACTTGAACAGCGATTGATTGGTATCCGTTACTGTGCAAGGTTCCTCCCCTCTAGTGTTGAAAGCACCACTAGCTCGCGGATCCGGCCTCCCCCTGCCGGATCCGTTTTTTTATGTGCGCTCAGTTCGTCCCGAAGGGACGGGGCGGGGGAGTGTGCTCCGAGGAGGGCGGCAATATCGGCAACACAATGCGGGGCTGCTCACCCGTGAGCGTCTTCAGGAACGCCACTACCTTGGCGTTGTCCTCTGCGCTGAATTGACGGCCAAGCTGGATGCGGGCCATGGTATCGACCGCTTGCGACAAGGTAGCCGCCGCCCCATCGTGGAAATACGGATAGGTCAGTTCGATATTGCGCAAGGTCGGCACCTTGAAGGTGAAACGATCGGCATCTTTGCCCGTGACGCCCGCCCTGCCCTGCGCCGCATTGGCGGTGACATAGGGTTCCGCCAGGCCCATTTTCTGGAATGAACTGCCGCCCACGGCCGCCCCGTTGTGACAGGCCACGCAACCGGCCGACTTGAAGAGCTGGTAGCCCTCCCGCTCGGTGCGCGTGAGCGCCTTGCGGTCGCCCTTGAGCCATTTGTCGAAACGCGAATTGGGCGTGACCAGGGTCTCTTCGAAGGCGGCAATGGCTTGCGTGATTTCATCGATGCCCAGCTTGTCGTTGCCAAAGACCTGCTTGAACGCGGCCACATACGCCGGTATCGATTGCAGGACATCCACCGCCAGGGCGTGCGATAACGCCATCTCGCCGGGATTGGCGATAGGCCCGCCGGCCTGTGCCTTCAGGTCGGCCGCACGGCCATCCCAGAATTGCGCAATATTGAGTTTGGCATTGAGTACCGTGGGCGCATTGATCGGTCCCTCATGCCAGTTGTGGCCGATGGAGGTCTTGAGGTTGTCGCTCCCTCCCATGGACAGGTTATGGCATGAGTTACAGGAAATGAACCCGGACCTGGACAGACGCGGATCGAAAAACAGCTTCTTGCCCAACTCGACCATGGCCGGTTTGCTGACCCGGGCAGGCTGGATGGGAGTGATAGGTTCCTTGCCTGCGGCAAGGACAGGTGCGGCCAGCGAGATGCCGGTGGCAAGCAGGACAGACAGCGTGAATCGGTGATGCATGACGTGCTCCTTCCTCAAGGGTGGGGATGTCTGCATTGTCCTTGCGCAGATCAGCGGCCCCTTGACCTGGATCACCGCGAGGGTCTGGGGTCAGCAAGCTGACCACATTTCTCGCATTACTTCGATGGTGCCTGCGCTCTCCGCCAATAGAAAAACGCCGTCCATGACAACAGGGACGGCGTTTTTCATTTCGCTGGCCAAGACCGGCCCGGCGGAATCAGGGGTTGGGAGGAAGATTGGACTCACCCGCCAGCAGCGTATTGGCCGGCAAGGCCTCCTGCTGCTTGAGCCGCTCGTAGAGCGGCGTGAAATCCGGTGCCGTGTCGTTGAAGAGCTGCTCGAAATCCTTGATGACGAAATAGGTCTCCTGATAGGTGTCGATCTTGTAGAGCGTGCGCATGATGCGTTCCACCTGAAACGGCACGCGGCGCGGCTGAGCGCTGGAGAGGCAATACTCGACCTCGCCGCCCGAGGACAGGATGCCGGCGCCGTAGATGCGCAAACCCTCCTTGCTCTGGATCAGTCCGAACTCGATGGTGTACCAGTACAGGCGCGCCAGATAAGCCAGCCCGTCGAGCTTGAGCGCCTTCAGGCCACCCTTGCCATATTCCTGCAGGTGATTGGCGAAGACCGGATTGAACAGCAGCGGCACATGGCCGAAGAAGTCATGGAACAGATCGGGCTCGACGATGTAGTCGAACTCGTGCTCTTCACGCAGCCATACCGTGACCGGAAAGCGGCGGTTGGCCAGATGCTCGAAGAAGGTCTGGTCCGGCACCAGGCCCGGCACCGCCACCAGCTGCCAGCCGGTGGCCTTGTAGAGCGCCTCGGTGGTGCGGTCGAAGCGCGGGATGCCTTGCGAGACGTCGAGCGCCTTGAGGCTGTCGATAAAGACGTCACAGGCGCGGCCGGGAATCAACTTGGCCTGGCGCTCGTAGAGGCGACGCCACAGCGCATGCTGGGCCGGCGTGTAGCCATCCCAGTTCTGTGCCACGACGTAGTTGGCGTCGGCCTGGCTGTAGTCGCCACGCAAGGCTCCGCTATCGGACTTGGTGGCGACGGTGGCGAAGAAATCATCGGTGTTGGGATTGGTGCTCATGGCATACCCGTTATCAAAGTGAGGCGCATATTATGCGCCCCGCAGCCGGGATGGTCATGTGCGCTTGCGCAAGAAGCGCATCAGGCGGCCGGCGGTGGCGCGCCGTCGTCCTTCTTTCTGGTGCCGATGCCGGTCACGCGCGCCCCCCATTTCAGCAGCGCCCTGAAGTTGGCCTTGACGATGTAGTCCAGCATGGCGACCTGCTCTTCCAGTGCTTCCTGAAACACCGTGGCCGAATTGGCCGGCTTGATCTTGAGATAGGCATCGGCCTCGCCATAATCGCGGTGGATTTCCATGCCGGCCTTCTTGGCGATGTGCATCATCACCTTGTTCGACGAGAGGCAGTGCATGTACAGCGTATCGACGTCGGCATTGCGACAATGCACCGAGGCCCGCATGAACAGGCGCGTGCCCACGCCCAGTCCGCGCGCAGCGGCCGTCACGGACACACCGAACTCGGCCACCACCGGCTTGATGGTGGCGCCACTGATGCGCGTGCTTTCCTTGGGCGCAAACGCCAGATGGCCCACGCCCAGCAAACGCAGGCGACGGTCATAGACGCCGAAGACGGTATCGCGTTCGAAGTTGATGCCCTCCACGTAGCGCGTCACCATCTCGTCGGAGAGCTTGGAGCCGAAGCGCAGCAGCCGGTCCTTCTCTTCCAACGCGAGGAAGTGGCGCAGCAGATGGCGGCGCGCGCGCGGCGACA
The DNA here is from genome assembly GCF_037076565.1 of Herbaspirillum sp. DW155. Classification (NCBI taxonomy): domain Bacteria; kingdom Pseudomonadati; phylum Pseudomonadota; class Betaproteobacteria; order Burkholderiales; family Oxalobacteraceae; genus Herbaspirillum; species Herbaspirillum sp. DW155. Next base: position 4,893,700 of record NZ_AP029028.1, read on the forward strand.
GCTCCTTGACGAAGACATGCGGCTTCTCCTGTCTGCCGTCCTGCGCGGGCAGTGGCGCGGGCTGCTGGCCACGCAGGCGCTGCAGCAGTCGTGACAAAGGATGGCTCATCAGGCGGTCTCCTTCATGGCTGCTGCGACGGACGATGCTGCTCGACGTAAGCGGCCACCTGCGCGGTGCGCGCCGCCAGGATGGCCTCGGGAATGCGTTGCGGCTGTGTATGCTGCTGCGCGATGGCACCGGCATCGATGGCTTGCGCAGCCTGCAGCGCGCCTTCGAGATAGGCGGCCTGCGGGAAAGGCTGTTGCTCCAGTCCGGTACGGCCGCGATGATCGCATTCCGAGGCGCGCAGCATGTCGATGAAGCGCTGCGGCTTGCGGAAGGCATCGCAGCGCGCGAAGAACCTGACCAGGGTATCGGGGCGCATCTCGAAGCAGCGCCCCACGTTGCCATGTTCGCGTGCCGTCATCAGGGCCAGGTCACGGCATTCGCCGGGCACCTTCAGGCGCGCACAGACCTGCTCGGCCAGGCGCTCGCTGCGCGCTTCATGGCCGTGATGGCGCGGCCACATCTCGGGTGGGGTGCTGCCCTTGCCGAGGTCGTGCAAGAGCGCGGCAAAACGGATCGGCAGGGAAAAGCCTTGCGCTGCCGCCCAATCCACCACCAGCATCACATGCACGCCGGTGTCGATCTCGGGATGCCATTTCTCCGGCTGCGGCACGCCCCACAGCGCATCGAGCTCGGGCAGGATGCGCTGCAAGGCGCCGCAGGCGCGCAAGACCCCGAACATGCGCGACGGCTTGTGCTCCATCAGGCCGCGCGCCAGTTCCTGCCAGACGCGTTCGGGTACCAGGGCATCGACCTCGCCCTCTTCCACCATGCGCTGCATGAGCGTATTGGTTTCCGGCGCCACCGTGAAGTCGGCGAAGCGCGCGGCAAAACGCGCTACGCGCAGAATGCGTACCGGGTCTTCGACGAAGGCCTCGGAGACATGCCGAAATACGCGCGCCTCCAGATCGGCACGACCGTGATACGGGTCGACCAGCGTGCCATCCTCATCCTGTGCAATCGCATTGATGGTGAGGTCACGGCGCGCAAGATCATCTTCCAGCGTGACATCAGGCGCGGCGTGGAAGGCGAAGCCCTTGTAGCCGGGCGCGGTCTTGCGCTCGGTGCGGGCAAGCGCATATTCCTCGTGGGTCCGGGGATGGAGGAACACCGGAAAATCCTTGCCCACCGGGCGGAAACCCAGTGCCAGCAACTGCTCCGGCGTAGCACCCACGACCACGTGGTCGCGGTCCTTCACCGGCAGGCCCAGCAAGCCGTCGCGCACTGCGCCGCCGACGGTGTAGGTCTTCATCGGCCCGACCTCACTTGTGGTCCGGCAGGATTTCCTTCTCGGCCAGCGCCTCGGCGATCCAGCGTGCCACCGCCGGGTGCTCGCGCACGCGATCGGCATAGGCTTGCAGGGCCGGCGCCAGTGGCACCTGGTAGCTGACGAAACGCATCACTACCGGGGCATAGAAGGCATCGGCGATGGAGAAATCGCCGAAGAGGAAATCATGATGGCCGAATTGCGACAGGCATTCTTCCCAGATCTCGCACACGCGCGCGATGTCGGCCTGCGCTTCGGGCGTGCGGCCCTTGCCGGGATAGCGGCCACGGATGTCCATGCTCATGGCGCTGCGCAGGCCGGTGAAACCGGAGTGCATCTCGGCACAGATGCTGCGGGCGATGGCGCGCGCATCGGTACGGGCCGGCCACAGGTGGCGGTCGGGGAATTGCTCGGCCAGGTATTCGCAGATGGACAGCGAATCCCAGATCGCGATGTCGCCATCGAGCAGCACCGGTACGCGGCCCGAGCCGGTGTAGCGGGCGATCTCGTTGGCGGTCTCGGGCTGGTCCAGCAGCACGCGCACTTCCTTGAAAGGAATGTCGAAGGCCACGGCGGTGACCCAGGGGCGCATCGACCATGACGAATAATTCTTGTTGGCGATCACCAGGGTGGGCATGTGTCGTCCGGCTTTGCGCAGCGTTTCGGACAATACCGGATCCAGTTCTGTATCTTGCATGAGGGCTCGTTTCTCGAAGATCAAGGACGCAGCGGCTGAACCATTCAGCGCCGCGCGGTGCTGCGGAAGAAGTCGAATTGCTGTTGCGGGCTGCGCGGCAGGAGATAGCCGGGAATGACCTCCTCCAGCGCACGCGGCGCAAGTTGCAATTCGGGCGCGAGGGGGCCATGCAGGACGTTATCTACCTGCATCGAAGCCACGTTGTCGCGGCTCATCAGCTTGCCCGGCAGGTGTTCCAGCGCAAAGGCCTGCAGCCAGCCCAGCGCATCGGGCAAGCCGATGACGGGGCGCGGATGGCCGCTGTACCAGCCCGACAGGCGCACCAGTTCGCGCAGCGTGTACTGTTTGGGTCCGCCCAGTTCGAACACCTTGCCGCCCAGGTGCGGCAGCGCCAGCGCATTGACGAAGGCCTGCGCCACATCGCCGACATACACCGGCTGGAAGCGTGCATCGGGACTGCCCAGCGGGATCACCGGGAACATGCGGTTCAGGCCGGCGAACATGTTGATGAAATTGTCGCCCTCGCCAAACACCACCGAAGGACGGAAGATCGCCACGTCCAGCGCCGGCGCAGCCAGGGCTTCCTTCTCGCCGGCGGCCTTGGAACGCAGGTACATCGACGGCGCTTGTGCATCGGCGCACAGCGCGCTCATGTGCAGGTAGCGCGGCACGCCCTGCTGTATGCAGGCCGCCACGATGCGGCGCGGCAGCAGCACGTGCTGGCGTTCGAAATCCGGACCATAGGCGGCACCGCCGCGCGCCGGGCGCGATTGCAGGATGCCGACCAGGTTGATGACAACATCGGCCTCGGCCACCAGGCGCGCCAGCACGGCATCGTCATGGATGTTGGCCTGGACCACGCTGACCACGGGCGACACCAGCAGGTGCTTGGCGCGTTCGTAGCGGCGCGTCGGCACCATGATGCGATAGCCGGTGGTACTGCCCAGCAGTTCGATCAGGCGCGTGCCGATGAAGCCGGAACCGCCGATGACGAGGATCTTCTTGACTGTCATTTGTCTCTCTCCGATTTCCAGGGGCGTCTGGCCGCCGCGTGGGCTGGCGGCCAGGGCGATGGCATCAGGGCAGGTCGGTGGCGACGTTGGCGTTGGGTGCGACCGTGCCCATGCGTTGCTTCAGGGATTGCGGGCGGTTCTCGAACATGGCCGCATAGTAAGTCGCATTGGACATCACGTTCTTGACATAGCCCCGGGTTTCATTGAAAGGAATGATCTCGGCGAAGATCGCCCCTTCCACCGGGCGCGGCAAGCTCGCACGCCAGGTACGCGGGCGGCCGGGGCCGGCGTTGTAACCGGCGGTGGCCAGGGTCTCCGAGCCGTCCAGGTTGTTCAACACCATGTCGAGGTAGCTGGTGCCCAGCAGCAGGTTGGTGTTGATGTCGTTGACCTGATCGGCGGTGAATTCGGTCATGCCGATCTTCCTGGCGACGAACTTGGCGGTGGCCGGCATGAGCTGCATCAGGCCCGACGCACCCACATGCGAACGGGCCGACTTGATGAAGCGCGACTCCTGGCGGATCAGGCCATAGACCCAGGCGTTCTCCATGCCCAGCGGACGCGTGGCCGCATTCATCTCGGGCAGGTGCGGTGCCGGGAAGCGCTGGGTGAAATCGAACTCGGTTTTGGTGCGGTCGGAGGTGTTGACCATGCGGTCCAGCACGTCGTTCTGGCGCGCGTATTCGGCTGCGGCCAGCAACTGGCGGTCGGTCATATTGCGCAGTTCCCAGTTCCATTCGCGGATCGCTTCGAAACGCAGGTTCAGCTGGTAAAACTTGAGCGAGCGCTTGAAACCGGCATTCTGCGAATACAACGCCACTTCACCGGCTCCCGGCGGGGTCGGGCCGGGCGGGATGGTGATCTGCTGGCCCAGTTCTTCCAGCGCCAGCTGGCCGTAGAAGCTGAAATTGGGCGCGATGGATTCGAACAGACGGCGCGACGCATCGGTCTGCCCCTCGGCCTTCAACGCGCGGCCGAGCCAGTAGACCCAGGTGATGTCGCTACGCAGCGGCGCGGGCATGGCTTCGATGGTCTTGCGTACGGTCTTCCAGTCACCGTCGCGCAGGGCCATGCGCACCTTCCACTGCATCGCATCCTGGGTCAGCGGCGCATCCTTGGCCTTGCGCCAATAATCGGAAGCTTCCGGGGCCAGCTTGTAGGAGGCGGCCAGGGCGATCTGCGCCCAGCCCTGCGCGACTTCCAGCGAGCTCATGTTGCGCCCGGCATCGTTCAGATAGCTCGCGGCCTGGGTCGGATTGTTCTTTGCGATGCGCCCCAGGGCGATGATGTAGAGCTGATGGTTGGCAGCCCCCCGGCCCGGCCCCTTGGCCAGCATCAGCGCCGGACGGTCCATCACCTGGGTCACGCTGACATCCCCGCCATCGACCAGCACGGCCGCACGGCGCGCCACGGTGGCATTGCCATTCTCGGCGGCCTGGCGGATCTGGAACCAGACGTCGGCATCGGTGAACTGACCGTTCTGCGCCAGCGTGGCGATCAGGTCGCTGCAACCCTGGCCGTAGTCCTTGGGATTGCTCAGCAGGGTGCGCGCCTCATCGGCGACATTGGCCCCCTTGAGCGCGCGCGAGTTCAGGGCGAAGCACTTGACCTGGGTATCGTCATTGAGCACGAACTTGGGATACTGCTCATCGAAAACGGTCCAGTTGCCGGTCTTGCCCAGCGCCAGCAGCCAGTCGTTGCGCAGCCGGTCGGCGATGGCCTGGCCATCCCAGCGCGCCAGGAAATCGCGGATCTCCTGCTCGCTGGCGCTGTAGTCGCGCACGCGCGGCTTCAAGCGGTAGTAATCGACGTAGGATGCCAGCTCGTAGCCCGACAGGCGCGCGGCCAAGTCTTGCGCCAGGGCGGCATTGTCGCTGGCGGCGGCCTGGCGCAGGGCCAGGAAGATGTCGTCAGGACTGGCGTCCGGCGCCAGACGCTTCTGGGCGTGGGCGGCGGGCGCAGCGGTGAGCATGACGCCGCTCGCCAGGGCCAGGGGGAGCGCCAGCGAGGCGGCCAGCGCACGCAGGCGCTGGTTGAACGGATGATTCTTCGGACGCATACTCATGCAAGCTTTTTCATGCAGATTGTTGGAACAAATAATGAACCCAAGCATAGCACGCGACACGCTCCCTCCACCGACGCAAGAGGAGGCGGCCGCCCTTCACAAACAGCGGCTGCGCGCCGAACTGCTGGCGCGCCGCAAGGCCCTGGGCGAGGAGGACAAGGCCGCCGCCGATGCGCTCATCGGGCAGCGCGTGCTGCACTGGTGCGCCGCGCAGGCGATCCACAGCCTGGCGGTCTATCAGCCGATCCGGCGTGAACCGGATCTGTCTGCGGCCTATAACGCGCTGACCGCACGCGGCGTGCACCTGTGCCTGCCGGTCGTGGTGGACAAACAGGCGGCGCTGCAATTTCGTGCCTGGCATCCCGGCGACATCCTGGAAAAAGACGCCATGGGCACCATGGTGCCGCCCGCCGGCGCGGCCGTCGTGCAGCCGCAAGCCTTGCTGATTCCTTGCGTGGGCTTCAATGCCCAGCGCTTCCGGCTCGGCTATGGCGGCGGTTTCTATGACCGCACGCTGGCAGCCGTACCGCCGCCGCTGGCCATCGGGGTCTGCTATGGCTTCGGGCGCGCGGACTTTGCCGCGCAGGCGCATGACAGGCCGCTGGACGTCATCTTCACCGAGGCCGGGCCCGAGGGCGGCGCAACGGGCTGAGCAAAATTTCCCCGTTTTGACATAAGACGTCACATCTCATCGAACATATCTGGCGCCCGGCCACGCGGACGGGTGATGCCCTGACTTTTCCTTCATATCGTCGTTTTTCCACGTATTAGCTGCACTGCAACACGAAAGCGCCTTGACAGCGCCCGGTCCGAATGAGAGCATTTTGATGTTAGACATCTGATGACCAACAACTTGACCATAAGTCAGACTACCTGACCGTTCATCAGACCGCATTTGCCGCCAGAGCAAAGCTCATTGACCCGGAGACCCGCCATGCCCATTTCGCCCTGCCTCTTGCCGGTGGCCTGCCGCCCCGCGTCATCCGTCTTCACTGTGCCGCCATTGCCCTGATCCGGGGCCTTGTGCCGGCCAGCCAGTCTTTTTCGCCCCGCTCATCGCTGGACGGGGCGGCAAGCCGATGGGCGCCGCCGCTGTGCGGGGCCATCGGACCGGGGCGGTGACGCCGCCAACAGCCGCGCCCGGACCACCGGGCGCATGACATGACAACGAGGAACCCCATGAAACGAAGCAATCCCTGGATCGCCGGCACCCTGCTGCTGGCTGCGACACCGCTGGCCGCGCTGGCACAGAGCAATGTGACCATCTATGGCGTGGTCGACAACGCCCTGGTCTACAGCAGCAGCCAGAACGGCGCCCACAACGTCTACATGCGCTCGGGCAATCTCTCGGCCAGCAAGATCGGTTTCAAGGGCAATGAAGACCTGGGCGGCGGCCTGCAAGCCTTCTTCCAGCTGGAGAATGGTTTCGATGCCGATACCGGGGCCATGAGTTCGGCCAATACCCTGTTCAATCGCCAGTCCTTCGTGGGACTGTCCAGCAAGACGGCCGGCTCGGTCTCCGTGGGCCGCCAGTACACGCCTTATTACCTGTACGTCGGTTCCATCGGTTCGACCACGGTCTTGACCGGTGCCACCGGCGCCCATCCGGGCGATGTCGATGCGCTCGACACCTCGGTACGCAGCAGCAATGCCATCAGCTACAGCTCGCCCGTCATGGGCGGAGCCCAGGTCAGCGCCTTGTACGGCATGGGCGAGACGGCCGGCTCCACCGCCACCGGTAGCGCCTACAGCGTGGCGTTCAGATACAACGTCAGCGCTTGGAATTTCGCGCTGGGCTACCAGCACCTGAACCGCGGCACCAGCAGCGCCACCTGGGGCTCGTCCACGGCCACCGCCAACATCCCCAACTCGGCCGTGAACGCCGGCTACCAGACCGCCAACAGCGCGCAGATGATCGCCGCCGCCGCGCGCTACACCATCGACAAGCTGATGCTGGGCGCCAGCTACAGCGTGGCGCAATATCGTCCGGGCAGCGGTTCGCTGTTCACGCAGGATGTGAAGTTCCAGACGGCAGGCGCCTTCACGACCTATCAGTGGAGCCAGGCGCTGACGCTGGCGGCCGGCTACAGCTACACCTTCGCCAACAAGGGCAATGGCATCGATACCGCCGCCAACTACCACCAGCTGGCCTTGCAGGAAACCTATGCCTTCTCGCCGCGTACGGCCCTGTACTTCCTGCAGGCCTATCAGCTGGCCGGCGGCAATACCCTGGCGTCCAACGGCAGCATCATCCACGCCCTGGCCGCGGTGGGCGATTCGCAGAACAGCACGGCCTCCTCCGGCAAGAGCCAGACGGTGCTGATGGCCGGCATCCGCCACTCGTTCTGAGCCCGGAAAAAGCCCTTATGAACGAAAAAGCCGGACTCGAGGTCCGGCTTTTCGCATGAGGCGCAGGTATCGGCTTATTTCAGCAGGGCCTGCCAGATGGCCTCGGTGGGACCGGCCTGGTTCAGTGAATAAAAATGCAAACCGGGCGCACCGCCTGCCAGCAGACGCTGGCACAGCTGGGTCACCACTTCCTGACCGAAGGCGCGGATCGATTCGGTGTCGTCGCCGTAGCTGGCCAGCTTCAGGCGAATCCAGCGCGGGATCTCGGTACCGCACATGTCCGAGAAGCGCATCAGCTGCGTGTAGTTGGTGATGGGCATGATGCCGGCGATGACCGGTACGGTCGCGCCCAGTTTGGCGGCCTCGTCGACGAAGCGGAAGTAGGCGTCGGCGTTGTAGAAGTACTGCGTAATGGCCGAATTGGCGCCGGCCTTGACCTTGCGCGCGAAGTTCTGCACGTCGTCCTGCGGGGAGCGCGCTTGCGGGTGCATCTCGGGATAGGCGGCCACTTCGATGTGGAACCAGTCGCCGGTCTCGGCGCGGACGAACTCGACCAGCTCGTTGGCATGGCGGAATTCGCTGGAAGCCTGGTCCATGGCGCCATAGCCGCTGGGCAGGTCGCCACGCAGAGCCACCAGGCGCCTGATGCCTTGCGCCCGGTAATCTTCCAGGATGGCGCGCAGGCTGGCGCGCGAGCTGCCGATGCAGGACAGGTGCGGCGCGGCTTCATGGCCTTCGCCGATGATTTCCAGCACGGTGTCGCGCGTGCCTTGTTGCGTGGAACCGCCGGCGCCAAAGGTCACCGAGAAATACTTCGGTGCCAGCGCGGCCAGCCGGGCGCGGGTGGCGCGCAGCTTTTCCGTGCCTTCGGCGGTCTTGGGCGGGAAAAATTCGATACTGAAATTATGTGTACTCATGGATTCGAACCCGATTTCAGCAACAGTGTCGACAATGCCCAGGACACGATGCTGTACAGCAGTGCGCCACCGACCGCAGCCCAGAAGCCGGCCACATGGAAGCCGCCGACCAGTTGTGCCACGACCCAGAACATCAAGCCATTGATGACCAGGATGAACAGGCCCAGGGTGAGCATGGTCACCGGCAGGGTCAGCACGACCAGCACCGGACGCACGATGGTATTGACAAAGCCCAGGATCAGCGCGGCCAGCAGGGCCGAGCCGAAGCTGTCGACCTGCACCGAGTGCATCAGGTAGGGAACGGCCAGCAAGGCCAGTGCATTGATGAGCCAGGTCAGCAGCAGGCGCACGGAAAATCCTTTCAACCCCGTCGGGGAATGATGATGTCACCCGGGAGCTTGCATCACCAACCCCGGCGATGCAAGGTCCGCAGGCGCAGACGATGCTGAGGCTGCCGGGCCGGCCCGCGATGGAGCCCGCCCGGACAGGGATCAGTAGCGGTAGTGCTCGGGCTTGTAAGGGCCTTCGATCTTCACGCCGATGTAGGCGGCCTGTTCCGGCGTCAGTTCGCTCAGCTGGGCGTTGAGCTTCTTCAACTGCAGGCGGGCCACCTTTTCGTCCAGGTGCTTGGGCAGCGTGTACACGCCCACCGGGTAGTTCTTGGTATTGACGAACAGTTCGATCTGCGCAATGGTCTGGTTGGCGAAGGACGAGCTCATCACGTAGGACGGGTGGCCGGTGGCGCAGCCCAGGTTGACCAGGCGGCCTTCGGCCAGCAGGATGATGCGCTTGCCGTCGGGGAAGATCACGTGGTCGACCTGCGGCTTGATGTTTTCCCAGGTGTACTGCTTCAGGGCGGCGACTTCGATTTCATTGTCGAAGTGGCCGATGTTGCAGACGATGGCCTGGTCCTTCATCTTCTTCATGTGCTCATGGGTGATCACATGGTAGTTGCCGGTGCAGGTGACGAAGATGTCGCCGTGTTCGGCGGCGTAATCCATGGTCACCACGCGATAGCCTTCCATGGCGGCCTGCAGGGCACAGATCGGGTCGATTTCGGTGACCCACACTTGCGCCGACAGCGCGCGCAGGGCCTGGGCCGAGCCCTTGCCGACGTCACCGTAGCCGGCCACGATGGCGACCTTGCCGGCGATCATCACGTCGGTGGCGCGCTTGATGCCGTCCACCAGCGATTCGCGGCAGCCGTACAGGTTGTCGAACTTGGACTTGGTGACCGAATCGTTGACGTTGATGGCCGGGAAGGCCAGCTTGCCTTCCTTGTGCATCTGGTACAGGCGGTGCACGCCGGTGGTGGTCTCTTCGGTCACGCCCTTGATTTCCTTCAGGCGCTTGGAGTACCAGTTGGCATCCTTGGCCAGGTAGCGCTTGATGGCGTTAAAGAGGCAGACCGCTTCTTCCGAGTCCGGCTTGGCCAGCACCGAGATGTCGGTTTCGGCACGGGCGCCCAGGTGCAGCAGCAGGGTGGCGTCGCCGCCGTCGTCCAGGATCATGTTGGAATAACCACCGTCGGTCCATTCGAAGATGCGGTGGGTGTATTCCCAGTATTCATCCAGGGTTTCGCCCTTGATGGCGAAGACCGGGGTGCCGTTGGCGGCGATGGCGGCAGCGGCGTGATCCTGGGTCGAGTAGATGTTGCAGGAGGCCCAGCGCACTTGCGCGCCCAGTGCTTCCAGGGTCTGGATCAGCACGGCGGTCTGGATGGTCATGTGCAGCGAACCGGTGATGCGGGCGCCCTTCAGGGGCTGGGACGCGGCGAATTCCTCGCGGATCGCCATCAGGCCCGGCATTTCGGTTTCGGCGATCTTGATTTCCTTGTGCCCCCAGTCGGCCAGCTTGATGTCGGCGACGATGTAGTCTTGTTGATTGGTTTGAGTAGTCATGGCAATGGCGCTGTTCACGCCCTCCTTTCATGAAAAAGCCAGAAAAAAAGTAACGTGAGCGCGGTTGCCAGGCGACTTGCGCCTGTTCACCGCGTCAAGCCTGGCAGGGGATTTCCCTGTCGCAACGCTCCTTGCAGCGGTGAGGCATTGTGAGATTTGACTTTCCAGACGCAATGCCGACATCGGAAAAATGGCGCGAATCTTCATTCGCGGGGAACAGCATTGTAGCGCGGGGCCGGCGTTAGTCAATCTTTGGAACAGGCGGGTGAATTGATCTTCACCCGCCCGTTTTCCGGCTTCATTCGCGCTTCACGCGGCCGGCGCCGGCCGGGCTGGCTTACAGACCGGCCGATGCACGCAGGGCAGCCACCTTGTCGGTGCGTTCCCAGGTGAATTCCGGCTCTTCGCGACCGAAGTGGCCGTAGGCGGCGGTCTTGGCGTAGATCGGACGCAGCAGGTCCAGCATCTGGACGATGCCCTTGGGGCGCAGGTCGAAGTGCTCCTGCACCAGTTGCGCCAGCTTTTCATCGCTGATCTTGCCGGTGCCGAAGGTGGTCACCATCACCGAGGTCGGCTTGGCGATGCCGATGGCGTAGGACACCTGGATCTGGCAGCGCTCGGCCAGGCCGGCGGCGACGATGTTCTTGGCCACGTAGCGGCCGGCGTAGGCGGCCGAACGGTCGACCTTGGACGGATCCTTGCCGGAAAAGGCGCCACCACCGTGGGGCGCAGCACCGCCGTAGGTATCAACGATGATCTTGCGGCCGGTCAGGCCGCAGTCGCCTTGCGGGCCGCCGATGACGAAGCGGCCGGTCGGGTTGATCAGGTAGCGGGTGTTCTTGAGCCATTCAGCCGGCAGCACGGGCTTGATGATTTCCTCGATGGCGGCTTCGTGGATGTCCTTCTGCTCGATGTCGGGCGAATGCTGGGTCGACAGCACCACGGTATCGATGGCGACCGGCTTGCCATCCACGTACTTCAGCGTGACCTGGGACTTGGCATCCGGACGCAGCCAGGGCAGGCGGCCATCCTTGCGCAGTTGCGACTGGCGCTCGACGATGCGGTGCGCGTAGTAGATCGCGGCCGGCATCAGTTCCGGGGTTTCGTTGCAGGCGTAGCCGAACATCAGGCCCTGGTCGCCGGCACCTTGCTCGAGGTCAACGCCACGGCCTTCATCCACGCCCTGGGCGATGTCGGGGGATTGCTTGTCGTAGGCGACCAGCACCGCGCAGCTCTTGTGGTCGATGCCGAAGTCGGCGTTGTCGTAGCCGATGCGCTTGATGGTTTCGCGGGCCACTTCGATGTAGTCGACGTTGGCGCGGGTGGTGATTTCACCGGCCAGCACCACCAGACCCGTGTTGCACAGGGTTTCGGCGGCGACGCGGGAATAGGGGTCCTGGGTGAAGATCGCGTCCAGGATGGCATCCGAGATCTGGTCGGCCACCTTGTCGGGATGGCCTTCGGAGACGGATTCGGAAGTGAAGAGATATTCGTTGGACATGCAAGCCTCTGACTGAAAACGATTTAGCAAATGTCGCGGCCCATCGTTAGTCGTGCCTGCGACGCTTTAGCGATATTTGTACCCCGTCTCGCAAGTTGTCATTAACTCGACGGCATGTGCTATTTTACGCCTCTTGCATTTTTCTGCAATTTGACGGCGGATAGGGTCCGCTTTTTTGTTATCGGCAAGTATGCTCGTTTCTTTATTCCGCCTGCTCTCCTTCCTGCCGCTGCCGGCCTTGCATGCCATCGGGGTGGGCGTGGGCTGGCTGGTGTTCCTGCTGTCGCCCTCCTATCGCCGCCGCCTGACCGGCAACATCACGCTGGCGGGCCATCGCGGCAGCCTCCTGAAGGCCGTGGGCGAAGCCGGCAAGGGCATGTTCGAGCTGCCCTTCATCTGGTGCGCGAGCCCGCAGCGGGTGCTGCGCACGGCGCGCATCGTCAACTGGGAACTGGTCCAGCAAGCCCTGGATGCTAGGGCAGGCATCGTCTTCCTGACGCCTCACCTGGGTTGCTTCGAGATCTCGGCGCAATCGGTGGCGCGCCACAACAGCCTGAGCGTGCTGTACCGCCCGCCGCGCAAGGCCGCGCTCAAACCCCTGATCGAAGGCGCCCGCGCCCGCGCCAACCTGCACCTGGCACCGGCCAACCTGGCTGGGGTGCGCATCCTGCTCAAGGCACTCAAGAATGGCCAGGCCATTGGCCTCTTGCCCGACCAGGTGCCGCAGAACGGCGAAGGCGTATGGGCCGACTTCTTCGGCAAGCCGGCCTATACCATGACCCTGCCGGCCAAGCTGCAACAGATGAGCGGTGCGCCCATCATCCTGGCCTATGCCGAGCGCCTCTCCTGGGGCCGGGGTTATGCGATTCATTTCGTCCCCTTCGAAGGTGAACTGGGCGACACGCCCGAGCAGCAGGCCCGCGCCATCAATGCCGCGATGGAAAAACTGATCGCCCGCTGCCCCGCGCAATATATCTGGAGCTACAACCGCTACAAGACGCCGCCTGGCGTGACCCCGCCGGGAGCAGCGCAATGAAGGCCCTGATCGGGCTGATGTGGCTGCTGCACTGGCTGCCGCTGCCGGTTCTGGGGCGGCTGGGTGAAGCGCTGGGCTGGCTGCTCTATATTTATATGCGGCCGCGCCGCCGCATCACGCTGATCAACCTGCGGCTGTGCTTTCCCGAGAAGACGGAACAGGAGCGCCGCCTGATCGCCCGCCGCCACTTCCAGGCCTATGCCCGCAGCGCCCTGGAACGCGGCATCCTGTGGTGGGCGCCGGAGTCGCGCCTGAAGCGCCTGATCCAGGTCGAGCCCGGCATTCCCTTCGAGACGCTCGACCGCGGCCCGACCATCCTGCTGTGCCCGCATTTCGTCTGCCTGGAAATCCCCGGCATCGCCCTGGTGCTCAATTCGGATTATTCAGTCTGCACCATCTATTCCCGCCAGCAGAATGAAGTGGTGGACCAGGCCCTGCTCAAGGGCCGCTCGCGCTTCCGCCCCGTGACGCTGCTGGCGCGCGAGAAGGGCGTCAAGCCCATCATCCGCGCCATGCGCGAAGGCCTGCCCTTCATCATGCTGCCCGACATGGATTTCGGCACCCGCGATGCCGAGTTCGTGCCCTTCTTCGGCGTACCCGCCGCCACCCTCACGGCGACCGCCCGCATCGCTGCGGCCACCGGGGCCTCGGTGGTGCCGGTGATCACCACCTTCCTGCCCGGCTATCGCGGCTGGAAGACCACCTTCTATCCGGCCTGGGAGGACTATCCCGGCGAAGACATCGTGGCCGCCACCCGCCGCATGAATGCCTTCATCGAAGAGCGCGTGCTGGAAGCCCCGGCCGAATATTTCTGGGCACACAAGCGTTTCAAGAACCGCCCGCCGGGTGAACCGGACCTCTACCGCAAGGGTCAGCACTGACGCCATCCCCCTGCTGCTCTTTGAAAAGGGCAGCGCGTACTTATAATGATGCGATGAAAATCAAATTTACCAAGATGCACGGCGCCGGCAACGATTTCGTCGTGCTCGATGCCGTCACCCAGGCCATTTCGCTCACCCCCGCCCAGTGGCAGTTCATCGCCGATCGCCGCTTCGGCATCGGTGCCGACCAGATGCTGGTGGTGGAGAAGGCGCAAGGCGCCGGTGTGGATTTCCGTTATCGCATCTACAACGCTGATGGCGGAGAAGTCGAACAATGCGGCAATGGTGCGCGCGCCTTCGTGCGCTTCGTCACCGAAAAGGGCCTGACCGACAAGCGCGCCATCCGCGTGGAAACCATGTCCGGCGTGATCGAGCCGCGCCTGGAAGAGGATGGCCAGATCACCGTGGACATGGGCGCGCCGATTCTCACGCCCGCCGACGTCCCCTTCGACAGCCGCAATCTGCAGCACCGCAGCCAGGCCGAAGACACGCTCTGGCCGCTGGATGTGGCCGGCAAGACCACGTGGATCTCGGTAGTGTCGATGGGCAACCCGCATGCGGTACAGGTGGTGCAAGACAGCGAAGCCGCCCCGGTACTGGTGGACGGTCCGTTGATCGAGCGCCATGAACGCTTCCCCAAGCGCGTCAATGCCGGCTTCATGCAGGTGGTAGACCGCCACCACATCAATCTGCGCGTCTATGAGCGTGGCGCGGGCGAGACCCTGGCCTGCGGCACCGGGGCCTGTGCGGCGGTGGTGGCGGGTATCCGCCGTGGCTTGCTGGATTCGCCGGTGGCGGTCCAGACCCACGGCGGCGTGCTCAACATCGCCTGGGCCGGGCCGGGTGAACCGGTGATGATGACCGGACCGGCGGTCACCGTGTTTGAAGGCGAAATCGAACTGCCTGATTCGCTCTGATCCCATCGCATATAGAGAAAAAGCGGCTTGCCGGGTTATCGGCAAGCCGCTTTTTCATGGGTAACCGGTAACCGCCCGGCAAGCCTGCGGCTCAGGCAGCCAGATCCTGCGCTTCGGCCTGGTCCTCTTCCTGCGACTGCGGCAAGAGCGTCTTGAGACGGTACAAGCGCTGCCGGTAGTTGCCTTCCGGCCCGGTGGGACCGCAATCCATATCCTCGAAGAGCCGCCCGATGCGGTTGAGCGCACCGCGCTGCTCGCCGGTTTCCACCATGATCAGTCGCCGCTTGCTGCGGGCGTACTGGCTGCGGATGTCCACCATCAGGCAATGCCCGCAATCGGCCTGCTTCAGGTCGATCAGCAGCGCTTCGGGCCGCGTGAGGCCAAACAGCATGGCCAGCTCGATGCGGGCGGCCAGGAAGGGGTGGGCATTGACCTGCTCGCGGCTCATCTGGGCGCGCGCCTGCACGGCCCACCCGGCTGCCTGGGGACGGTCGGCCACCTTGTCCAGCAAGGCCTGCGCCTGGGCCGCGCCCTGGGTCGCAGCCTTTTGCAGCCAGTAAAGGGCACGGACATCGTTGGCGGCATCATCACGGCGGTTGCGCCAGGCGCTCACGCCGCATTCCAGCTGCGCTTCCACGTGCCCCATTTCGGCAGCGCGCTCCAGATAATGCTGCACGTCGGCAAGGTTGCGCTGGGAAAACTCCGGTTTCAGATAGATGCGGGAAAGCACATACCAGGCCGCCGCCATCCCTTGCTCTCCAGCCAGGGTCAGCCAGCGGATGGCCTTCTTGTAATTGGCCGAGCCCTGTCCGGCGAAACGCCGCTCGCCCGCCTCGTCGACCCGCCCGTATAACAGGCCCAGCGCCAGTTGCGCTTCGCGGTCGCAGGCCAGGGCCGCCAGTTCCAGCAATTGCTGGGCCTGCAGGAGATCAGGACGCTTGTCGGCCAGATGCACCTGGGCCAGGCGGCACAGCAACTGGATGTTCTGCGCGCCCAAGGTCGCTGCCAGGGCTTCGGAGGGCGCATTGAGCTGTGCCACCAACTGCTCATGCTGGCGCAGCATGGCATCGGCCAGGGGCTGGGCGCGCCGGCGGAAAGCGTCGAGGTCGGACTGACGCCAGGCGCTATCGGCCAGCGCATGCTGGGCCTGCTCGATGCCGGCATCGGCGGCCTTTTGCGTCCACTGCTGCAGTTGCTCGGGCTGAACTACCGCCGTTACCGCTGGCGGTGCGTCCTCAGCCGTCGGGGCCGGCGCGGCCAGCGGCGCCAGCACACGCTCGCCCTGGCGCGCCAGCAGCCATTGCGCATCCGGATCGCCCTCGCGCGCCACCGCTTCGAGCGCACGCAGGGCGCGGCTCTTCTGCTCGGCGCTGGCCGCGGCCACGCCGGCCGGATGTTCCAGCACCAGGCGTGCCAGGACGAGACCGGCGCGGGTAATGCCATCCTCGAAGGCCCGTTCATACCACTGCGCAGCCTCATGCGGCCTGGCCAGCGGTGTCACGACTTCATAGGGAATATGCTGGGCAATGAGCATCCACGCATCGGCCAGTCCCTGGCGCGCCGCCCGCTCCAGCCAGTGAAAGGCGGTGCCCGGACTTTGGGGCAAACCATTGCCGCCAAACAGGTAACGCTTGCCCAAGCTCAGTTGCGCCTGAGCCTGTCCGGCACGTGCTGCCCGGATGATTGCTAGATCCTCGCGATTGGCCATCCAGCCTCCACATCAGGTCAGAAAGCCAAAATTATGCCGCACAATCGACATTTTTTTAAAAATCCCTCGAAAACTATCGAAATGCATCGTTTTAACAACAAATGCATTGACGAGACGAGGCGGATCAAGTTTTGGCCTGCCGTGCCGTTAATGAGTGACAATCTGCAAGCCAAAATTTGCCTGTCAGGCATTGACGGGCAGGAAAGCGTTTGAAAAAAACAACACTCCCCCAGCGGATTGACGCTTTCAACCAAAATTCCGCCCTCCACGTGACCAATCTGCGGCCACGCCAAATGAGAACCCTTAATGTCTCACCATCCGACCAGAAGTACGGATCCTCAAGACTATTTTTATAGAAGGATGTCAAATGAAAAAATCTCTGCTGGCACTGGCCGTCCTCGGCGCGTTCGCAGGTGCTGCTCAAGCACAAAGCTCCGTTACTATCTACGGTATCGTTGATACCGGTCTGGTTTACACCAGCAAGGCAGTGAACACCTCCACTCTGGGCACCGGCAGCAAGTTCGGTGTGAACTCCGGCGTGATCCAAGGTTCGCGTATCGGCTTCAAGGGCGTGGAAGACCTGGGCGGTGGCCTGTCGGCTGTGTTCCAACTGGAAACCGGCTTCAACAACGACAACGGCGCCCTGAACGGCCAAGATCCTGGTGCGACCAACCTGTTCCGCCGCAAGTCGGTGGTCGGTCTGTCGGGTGGCTTCGGTAGCGTGCTGGTTGGCCGTCAAACCGACTTCGCTGACACCATCTCCGCTTACACCTCGGTGAACGACTTCGGTGGCGTGACCGGCGCTGTTGGCCACAACCTGAACCGCCTGGAAGGTACCCGTACCAACAACTCCATCAGCTACACCACCAACAGCCTGAGCGGCTTCACTGGTAACCTGATCTACGGCTTCGGTGAAACCGCTGGCAAGACCTCCGCTGGCCAATCCTTCGGCATCGGCGGCAAGTACGACAACGGTCCTCTGGGTCTGGGCATCAACTACTACCAGTCCAAGCAAGGCAGCACTCCTTCGGACACCAGCCTGCTGTCGACCGCTACCGCTGCCCAAGCTGGCAACAGCGCCTATAAGGGTCTGAACGTGGTGGCTTCGTACCAGTTCGGTCCGGCCCGCGTGTACGGTAACTACTCGCGCGTCAAGCAAGACCTGAACACCACTACCCCGACCGGCGTCAATGCCAAGACTCTGTCTGCCGCCAACAAGGCCGACATCTATGAAATCGGTACCGCCTACTCCCTGAACCCGTCGCTGAAGCTGCTGGGCGCAGTGACCCACACCCGTGCTGACTTCAACTCGTCCAACAAGGGCAAGCTGACCCAAATCAGCCTGGGTACCGACTACTGGCTGTCCAAGCGTACCGACCTGTACGCATTCGTGGCTAACATCCGCGCAACCGACATGACCAACCCTGGCGTGTTCGGCGATGCAACCGGTACTGCTGCTACCACCGCCCTGCCGGCTATCGGCAACGGCACCGACAGCCAAACCGCTGTTGCAGTTGGTATCCGTCACAAGTTCTAATTCCAGGACCTGAAACCGGCATGAACTTGCCGGGCTCAACCTGAGTTGAACCTGAGTCGTACCGAAGGAGGCCTGCATGAGCAATCATGCAGGCCTCTTTCTTTTGCCCATCCTCTTGACATGCTGCCACCAGGCCGGCCCGACGGCGCCGATGATTGTCAGTGTGTCCGATACCGAGGATAATCTCGCGATACTTCCGGCGCGCCCATTCCCGCGCGCAGCCGGCACTCCAACACAGACCCCGCAACGATGACCACCGAACTGGATTCCAGCCTGATTGCCGACTACCTGCTCGACCACCCTCATTTCTTCGAGGAGCATGCCGAACTGCTTTCGACGGTCAGGCTGACCAGTCCCGTGATGGGCCGCGCCGTATCGCTGCAGGAACGCCAGATGGAAATCCTGCGCGAAAAGATCCGCGTGCAGGAACTGCGCATGGCCGACCTGATGCGTATCGCCCAGGAAAACGACGAGATCACCAGCAAGTTCCAGGCATGGAGCCGCGCCCTGCTGCTCACCCGCGACGCCGCTGACCTGCCGCGCGTGCTGGTATCGCAGCTGCAGGAGATCTTCCACGTGCCGCAAGTGACGGTGCGCCTGTGGAACCTCGGTGCCGACCACGCCGACAGCTGGGCCACGCAAGAAGTCTCGGACGACGCCCGCCTCTTCGCCAACGGTCTCTCGACCCCCTTCTGCGGTCCCAACAAGGATTTCGAAGCAGCCACCTGGCTGGACGATGCCGCTTCCGTGAAGTCAGTCGCCATGCTGCCGCTGCGCGTGGGCGCGGCCCCCGAAGCCTTCGGCCTGCTGGTGCTGGGCTCGCCCGATCCGAACCGCTTCAGCGCCGACATGGGCACCGATTTCCTGACCCGCATCGGTGAAACCGGCAGCGCCGCCCTGGCCTGCCTGCTGCGCTGAGCGGCAGCGGCAGCAGCGGCTGAGGAGCGACCGCATGGATGATGCAGCTGCCCCGGCCTCTTCCCTGATCGCCCAATATCTTTCCTTCCTGCGCAGCCAGCGCAAGCTGTCGCCGCATACGCTCTCCGGCTATGCGCGCGACCTGCAAGAGCTGCGCGCCCTGCTGGCAGTGCCCGGTGCATCGCCGGATGCCGGCGAACCCTTGCTGCAGCAGGTGACCCAGGTGCAGATCCGCAAATGCGCCGCCCGCCTGCATGCGCGCGGGCTCAATGCCCGCTCCATCTCCCGCAAGCTGTCGGCCTGGCGCGGCCTGTTCGCCTGGCTGGCGCTGGAACAGGCGATGCGGGCCAACCCGGTCGATGGCATCAAGCCACCCAAGAAGAGCAAACCCCTGCCCAAGGCCCTGCCAGCCGATGACGCCATCCGACTGGTGTCGCAGGTCGATCCGGCGCGCGATCCGGCGTCCACCCTGGCGGCCTGCAACCGGGCCATGTTCGAGTTGCTCTATTCCAGTGGATTGCGGGTCTCCGAACTGGTGGGCATCGACGTGGCCGATGTGCGCGAAGGCAGTTATGAATCAGCCGGCTGGATCGACCTGGCCGAGGCCGAGGTCACCGTCACCGGCAAAGGCGGCAAGAAGCGCAAGGTCCCGGTGGGCAAGGCGGCCCTGCAGGCCATCAACGATTGGCTGCCCTTGCGCGCCAGCCTGGTCAAGGCCGATGGCGGCACGGATGGGCATGCGCTGTTTCTCAATGAACGTGGCGCGCGCATGTCGCCCAGGGTCACCCAGCTGCGCCTGAATGCCCATGCCAAGGGCGTGGGCATGCCGGCCGACGTGCATCCGCACATGCTGCGCCACTCCTTTGCCTCGCACGTGCTGCAAAGCTCAGGCGATCTGCGTGCGGTGCAGGAAATGCTGGGCCACGCCTCCATCAGCGCCACCCAGGTCTATACCGCGCTGGACTTCCAGCGCCTGGCCCAGGTCTATGACCAGGCCCATCCGCGCGCCCGCAAGAACAGCGGCAAATAGCGCCGGCAGCGCCATGCGCGAGCGCCGGGCCGGCATCGGCTAAAATGGAGGCTTGCGCACGCCCGTGTGATCGTTTTCCCTTGCCAGCCTGGCTGGCCCAACCCAAATCGCCCATGCCGACCATGAAAGCCAAAGCCGCCGAACCCTCCCCCGCCAGCACTGCCGCGCAAGCCGCGTCAGTGGCCGCGCTGGCCGAGGCGCAACTGCGCGAAGCCGGCGTGCGCGTGACGCAAGCCCGGGTCAACGTCCTGGGCGCGCTACTGGAAACCCGTAGTGCCGCCTCCCACCAGGATATCCAGGACCGCTTCGCCGACATGGATCGGGTGACCCTCTACCGTGCCCTGGATTGCCTGACCGAAGCCGGCCTGGCGCACAAGATTTCCAGCGACGACCGCATCTTCCGCTACAGCGCCGGCACCGATCAGGCCGAGCACGGCCTGCACGATCATTCACAAGGCAAGCAGCATCAGCACGGCCACTTCAAGTGCACCCGCTGTCATCGGGTGTTCTGTCTGGATGCCAGCGATGGCACCGATTTCCTGGCCACCGTGCTGCCCGAGGCCGAGCGCCACCGTTCCACCGCCGCGCAACTGCAGTCGGCGCTGCGCAAGACCCTGGGCAAGGGCTTCCAGAGTCACGAAGTGGAACTGACCATCAAGGGCTGGTGCGCTGATTGCGCTGACTGATTTTTGACAATTACCTTCACCTCAGCGTGCAGCCCCCAGCGCTGCAAGCCGCCGCGGTAACTGCCGCACTGAACGAACCTTCACATCGACAAAACCCGGCAAGCGGCTCAGCACGCGCTGCCCGCCGATATGCCCGAGCAGCGCCTGGCTACCGCGCAGGTACTGGGTCACCCAGGCCGTGCGCACTCCGAGTTCACGGGCGCTCTTGAGGTTATCCACCGTATCTTCCACCAGGATGCAGCGATGCGGCGCCACCTTGTGCCGCGCCAGCAGCCTGCGCAACATGATGCGCGAGGGCTTGGGACGCAGCTGGCGATGCACGTGCATGGATTCGATGGAGATGTGATGCGAGAAATGCCGGTGCAGGCCCAGGTGCCGTACCAGCTCGCGCGAATAGCGGCGCGGGGCATTGGTCAGCAGGATCTTCTGCCCCGGCAGTTGCGCGAGCCAGCGCCCGATGCCGCGCTCGGCCCGCACCATGCCGGGCAGGTCATCGAAGAGATGCGCCTCATGCAGGAATTCGTCCACCGCCAGGCCGTGATGGCGCACCAGACCCAGCAGGGTCGCACCATAGAGCTTCCAGTAATGCCGCCGCAGGTAATTGACCGCCGCCTCATCGCTGGGCCGGCCATCATTGTCCAGCACGCGCTTGATGATGCGGTTCATGTTGCTATTGATGGCGGGGAAGATCGCGTGCGAAGCGTTGTGCAGGGTATTGTCGAGATCGAACAGCCAGAGCGGTGTAGTATTGGACGCCATAAAAAAGACCGGCGCGCCGCCAGGACCGGGGCGCACCTTCAGCAAGCAAGGAAAGAAAGGCCAGCAGTGACCCGATTGATGCAACGCTTGATTATAGTGAGTTTGACCTGGCTGTCCTGCCTGAACCTGCTGGCGCCGGCCCGTGCGGCCAGCACCACCCAACTCCCCTCGTCGGCGCCACCCCACGGCGCGCTTTACCAGATCTCCGACGGGCAGCACACACTGCTGCTGTTTGGCACCATCCATGTCGGCGCCCCGGATTTTTATCCGCTGGAACCGACGCTGCAACAGGCCCTGGCCGATACCCCCGTACTGGCGCTGGAACTGGACCCGGAGAACGCAGTGGCCATGCAAAACGCCGTGCAGCGCTACGCGGTCTATCCCGCCGGGCAGCATCTGCTGGACCAGTTCGACCCGGCGCTGCGCCAGCGCACCGAGGCCGCCTTGCGGCGTTTCGGCATGCCTGCCGCGAAGGTGCAGCAGATGCGTCCCTGGATGCTGGCGATGGTCCTGAGCGTGCAGGAGTATGTGCGCCACGGCTATCGTACCGACCTGGCCGTGGATAACCACCTGGCCCAGACCGTGCGCGCCCACGGCGGCCGGATTGTCGAACTGGAAGGTGCCCAGCGCCAGATGAGCCTGTTCAGCCAGTTGACCCCGGCACAGCAGGCGCAATTCCTGTCCGACACCCTGCAGGAGCTGGACGATGCCGACCTCACCCGCAAGCTGGACCGCCTGGTCGACGCCTGGCGCGGCGCCGACAGCGCCGGCTTTGCCACCGCCTTGCAGGAGATGCAGCACGACCACAGCTTCACCAGCCGCTTCGCGGTGGACACGCTACTGCGCAAACGCAATCCGGGTCTGGCCGCCGGCATCGCCGAACTGCTCAGGGAGCAGGACCAGGCGGTGGCGGCCATCGGGATTCTGCATCTGGTCGGCCCCGACAGCGTGCCGGTCTTGCTGGGCAAGAGGGGATTGCAGGTCAGACAACTCTATTGAAAACGCTGTGGATAAACAAAAAGGGATGAGCGCAAACTCATCCCTTTTTCGTCGTCCCTGCCCGGCAGTCCGATCAGTGCGAACGGATCATGGTCCCGAAAGCCTGTTCGGTCAGCACTTCCAGCAGCAGCGAGTGTTCGATGCGGCCGTCGATGATGTGCACCGTGTTCACGCCCGACTTGGCCGCGTCCAGGGCCGAGGAAATCTTGGGCAGCATGCCGCCGGAGATGGTACCGTCGGCGAACATCTCGTCGATCTCGCGCGCCGACAGGTCGGTCAGCAGGTTACCGGCCTTGTCCTGCACGCCGGCGATGTTGGTCATCATGATCAGCTTTTCGGCATGCAGGATCTCGGCGATCTTGCCGGCCACCACGTCGGCATTGATGTTGTAGGCCTGGCCATCGTCGCCGAAACCGATGGGCGAGATGATGGGGATGAAGGCATCATCCTGCAGCGCCTTGACCACCGCCGGGTTGATCGCCTCGATCTCGCCCACGTAGCCGATGTCGAGGAAGGCGCCGGGATGTTCCTTGTCCGGCATCTGCATCTTGCGCGCGCGGATCAGGCCGCCATCCTTGCCGGTCAGGCCCACCGCCTGGCCGCCGTAGTGATTGATCAGCATCACGATGTCCTGCTGCACTTCACCGCCCAACACCCATTCCACCACTTCCATGGTTTCTTCATCGGTAATGCGCATGCCCTGAACGAAGGTACCCTGCTTGCCGATCTTCTTGAGCGCCGCATCGATCTGCGGGCCACCACCGTGGACCACCACCGGATTCATGCCGACCAGCTTCAACAGGATCACGTCGCGGGCGAAGCCGTGCTTCAGGCTTTCTTCGGTCATCGCGTTGCCGCCGTACTTGACCACGATGGTCTTGCCGTGGAATTTGCGGATGTACGGCAGCGCCTCGGCCAGGATTTCGGCTTTGATCTGGGGGGCTACGTGGGTCAGGTCGGTGGTCATGGCAATGTCCTGTCGATGCGATGAGGAAAAAGTGATGGGGTGATGCGTTAGGGACGCGATTTTACATGGAAAGCCGCCCGGCTTCGCACTGCAACATGCGGCGTGTCCGATCCAGACAACGCCGCCGCGCTCAGGCGCTGCAGGCGCGGATTTCCTGATCCGGGAAGGCGCTCTTGATGTTCTCCAGGGCGGTGCGCGCCTCCGGGCTCAGGTCACGCAGCTGGAAGACCTGCTTGCCGGCCCCGGAACGGCGCGCAATGATGCGGGCGCTGCGCACGCCGCGCGAGATCAGCTGGCCCACATAGGCCTTGGCCGCGTCCTCGGTACGGAAAATGCCCAGCGAGATGCCATAACGCAGTGCCGGATTGGGGAAACTGTCGGGAATCACATAGAAATCGCCAATACCCAGCCGGCGCAGCTCGGCCACGCGGCGGTCGGCCCCTTCGCGGCCCCCTTCGGGCGGGATGTAGACCATGTGGCTGGTCACGTCCTGGGTCAGCTTCTGGACCACCTTGTCGCCCAGCCTGAGGGAGGCCAGCTGGTCCGAGAAGCGGCGCGCATCGGCCACGGTGAAGTTGCCTACTTCGGTACAGGAGGGCGTGACGGGGGCGGCCTGCGGGGCCGCAGCCACCGCAGCCGGCGTGGCTGCGGCTGCCGACTGTGATCCCGGGGCTGCAGGCGGGGCCACCGCCGCATTACCCGCCTCGGCGCTGGCGACCTGGGCCGTGGTAGGCTGGGGCCGTGCTTGCGAGGCCAGTTTTTCGCTGTTGGCCGGCAGCAGGCTCAGCAATTCGGGCCGCAATTGCTCGGCCAGGCGCTGGGGTTCACGGCGTTCTGTGGCGTTGGCGCCGAAATAGCCGCGCGACAGTCCGAACAGGACTACGTTACCCACCAGCAACAGCCAAAAAAGCAGTTTCAGCTTCATCCGCGCCCAGTCTTCCTTGCCGTGTTTGATTTGCCTGCCTGCATGGACAGGCGTTCAGCGTCCATGGTTCATGGCCGCATACAGGCCAATGAGCACCAGATTATCCACTTTTTCCAGCGGTGTATCGCCCAGCGCCAGATAAGGCGCCAGCAACACGCCCGCCCCACCGGCCAGCAAGCAGCGCAGCGCGGCGCCGGGATGCAGGCGGCGCCGTTCGGCCAGGGCATGCTCGATGGCCCCGACCTGGGCCGCGATGCAGCCGGCGACGATGGCGTCGACCGTATTGTCGGCAAACAGGCGTTCGGGCGGTGCAGCGCCATCGATGCGGGGCAGCTGGGCGGTATTCAAGGCCAGCGACGTGGCCATGGTGCCGAAGCCCGGCAGGATCATGCCGCCCTCGAAAACACCGCCGGCAGTGACCAGATCGATGGTGGTGGCCGTGCCGCAGGTCGCCACCAGCAGTTCCTGTCCCGGAAACAGCGCGCGCGCCCCGATGGCCGCCGCAAAGCGGTCGCAGCCGAGCTGGCCGGGATGGCGATAGCCATTGCGCAGGCCGGCGCGCTCAGGGGTGGAGGCAAACCATTCGATCACCGCGCGCGGCCCGAACACCGTATGCAGGATGGCCTGCAGGCTCTCCCGCAGGGCCGTTCCGGCGACGTTGGACACGCAGACCTGCAGGTCCGCCGCAGGTGCCAGCTGGCTGGCCAGTGCCGCCCAATCCTGCGCCAGTGCCTGCACCCCGGCGCGTTCCACCGCCCCTTGCTGCAACCACCGCACGGGCAGCGCGGCGGCCTCACCGGCAGCGGCCGCGAGCGCCCACTTGATGCGGGTATTGCCGGCGTCGATCAGCAGCATCATGCGTCTTGCAGGCGCAGCGACACATCGCCGGCCAGGATCTCGACCTGTCCGGCCTCGGTATCCATGAGGAAGCGGCCCATCATGTCCACCCCGACGGCCGTGCCTTCCTGCAGCACGCGGCCGTTGTCGACGATCTTGACGGACTGGCCGGCATAGGCGTGGAAGGCCTCCCAGCGCTTGACGAAGGCCCCGAAGCCGCGCGCCTCGAATTCCTCCAGCACGCCCGCCAGCGCGCTGGCAATGATGGCCAGCACGGTCTCGCGCGGCACCTTCTGCAGTTCGGGAGCGGCGCCGATGGCGCGCTGGAGTTCATCTTCCAGGCCCGCCGGCGCGGCCAGATTCAGGCCGATCCCGATCACGGCCCAGGTGGCCTCGGCGCGGCCGCCATCGGCGGCGGTCTCGATGAGGATGCCCGCCAGCTTGGCGCCATCCCGCAAGACATCATTGGGCCACTTCAGCTGCGGCCGGATGCCAAAGACTTCCAGCGCCTCGGCCAATGCCACGCCGACGGCCAGCGGCAAACCCAGCAAGGCATGGGTGGGGCGCTGCAGGCGCCAGGCCAGCGAAAAAGTCAGCGAATCTTCAGGAACGGCGTGCCAGGGACGGCCGGCGCGGCCGCGGCCGGCGGTCTGGCGGTCGGCCACCAGCAGCAGCGGACGCTCCAGGGTAGACAGGCGCTGCATCAGGTCGACGTTGGTGGAGCCGGTCTGGGCCACTGCTTCGACATCGATGCGTTGCTGGCCCTGGCTGTCGGAACCAGCCAGGAGCATGCCGATGCGCTCCGGGCGCACCAGCGGCGCCGGCTCAGGCTCGGCGGACAGGGGGAAAGTCAGTCTCATGCTGCGCATTGTAACGGCAGACTGTGCCCGCGCGGGCTGCGGCCAAAGGTAAAGGCGGCTGACAGCCGGCGCCATCCGGCCTGAAATCGGTTAACCTCTGGCCCATGCCTGCCCCCTCCGACTCCCGCCCCGAGCCTCCCGCCACCCCGGCCAGTGCGCCGCTGGCGTCCTCGTTTGCGCGCGTGAGCCTGCTGCTCTATACGCTGCTGATCGTCTACGCCAGCTGGTATCCCTTCTCCGGCTGGCGCGACATGGGCATCAGACCCTTCGATTACCTGGGCGCGCGGCTGCCTTATTACTGGACGGTCTTCGACGTCTGGACCAACGTGGCCGGCTACGTCCCGCTGGGCCTGCTGCTGGTGCTGGCGCTGCATCCGCATCTGCGCCCCTGGTGGGCGGTGTGGCCGGCCACGCTGGCCGGGGTGCTGCTGTCTGCCTGCATGGAAGCGGTCCAGACCTACCTGCCCTCGCGCGTGCCCTCCAACCTGGACCTGCTGACCAATTCCCTGGGCGTAGTGCTGGGCGCCCTGCTGGGCGCGGCCTGCAGCCGCACCTTCCTGCACGAGAGCCGCTTTTTGCTGCTGCGCCGGCGCTGGTTCTCCAGTGAGGCCAGCCGGGGGCTGGTCGTGTCCGGACTGTGGCCGCTGGCGCTGATCTATCCGCAGAACCACCTGTTCGGCCTGGGGCATCTGGTGCCGCCATTGTCGGCCTTCTTCTCCGATCTCCTTGATACCCCCATCGATCTGGCCACTGCCTGGCTCAACAGTGCGCAGCCCAGCGCCGAGCAATACTGGCTGGCCGACGTCATCGTCACCGCCTGCGGGCTGACCGGTGCGGCCCTGCTGACACTGCTGCTGTTGCGCCGACAGGCCCCGCGGCGGCGCCTGCTGGCGCTTTACCTGCTGGCCTGCATCGCCACCAAGTCGCTGGCCTGCGCGCTCTTCTTCGCACCGCAGAACGCCTTCGTGTGGATTTCGCCCAGCGCCGTGGGCGGCATCATGCTGGGCACGATGATGATCGCGGGACTGGCGTGGGCGCCGCCCACGGCGCAGCGGCGGGTGGCGGCGCTGGCGCTGATCGTGAGCCTGGTGGTGACCAATGCGGTGCCGGCCAACCCCTATTACCTCTCCACGCTGGAAACCTGGGTACAGGGCAAATTCCTCAACTTCGACGGCGCCGCGCAGTTCCTGTCGGTGCTGTGGCCCTTCCTGGCGCTCTGGTTCCTGTTCCACCCGGTGCACCGCAGGCAAAGCTGACCGGGGTGTATCATTGACGTTTCGCCGGCCCGCGCCGGCATCATCGCCACTCTCCACAGGCCATTCCATGAGCGATCAAGATAAGCCCTTCTACGAACATCACGTCTTCTTCTGCCTGAACCAGCGCCAGCCCGGCGAACGTACCTGCTGTGCCGACAAGGGCGCGCAGGCCGCCCAGGAACACGCCAAGAAACGCATCAAGCAACTGGGCCTGTCCGCCCCCGGCAAGGTGCGCATCAACAAGGCCGGCTGCCTGGAGCGCTGCGAAGAAGGTCCGGTGGTGGTGATCTACCCGCAAGGCACCTGGTACACCTATGTCGACAAGGAAGACATCGACGAGATCATCGACAGCCACATCGTCGGCGGCAAGGTCGTGGATCGCCTGAAAATATGACGATATGAACGTCTGATCACCCTGCGGCCCCGCAGGCCGCTTGCAGCAAGCTTCTCCTCATTCGTTTCCCGGCAAGCCATGAACGTACACACCCAAAACTTCCAAATCGCCGGCGCCGTCGGCCAGCTCGACTGCGCGCTGGACCTGCCCGATCCGGAACTCTTCGCCGCGCCGGTCGGACTGGCGCTGGTGGCGCATCCGCATCCGCTCTATGGCGGCACCATGGACAACAAGGTCGCGCAAACCCTGGCCCGCACCTTCCTGGCGCTGGGCTACGTGGCGGTGCGCATGAATTTCCGTGGCGTGGGCAAGTCCGAAGGCGTGCATGACCACGGCGCCGGCGAGACCGACGACATGGCCCTGCTGCTGCAGCACATGCGCACCCGCTATCCCGACCTGCCGCTGGCATTGGGCGGCTTCTCCTTCGGTACCTTCGTGCAGGCGCAATTGCAGCAGCGCCTGCTGCAGCAGGATCCCGCCTCGGCCGCCGAGCGCCTGGTGCTGGTGGGTACCGCCGCCGGCAAGTGGCCCATGCCGCCGGCACCGGCCAATACCATCCTGATCCACGGCGAGCAGGACGACACCATTCCCCTGTCGGCCGTGCTCGACTGGGCGCGGCCGCAGGAGCTGCCGGTGGTGGTGATTCCGGGCTCGGATCACTTTTTTCACCGCAAGCTGCAACATATCAAAAATGTCGTGGTCGAAAGCTGGCATCGCCGCCCGGCGCAGCTTCAGGCATGAACGTTTCCAGCAAGTCCGACGTCCATCCAGAAGCCATGGCGGCGCTGTGCGAGGCACGCAGAGAACGCCGTGCCGGTATCGTGAGGGGATTTTCGGGGATGAAGATTCATTCAATTGGGAACGATACCGCATGACGTTTTATAATTCAGTGCGACCAGCTCGATCGGTGCTCCGTGCGCCTTTGCGGGCTGTTCTCACCGATTGAACCAGACTGATCCGCCCTGCCTCACCCTCTTTTCAAACCAACAGCTACGATGTTCCCCCGTGCTGGCAATTTTTCTTAGGCACCGATGAAAAAGCTTCTCGCGGCATTCGCCGCAACCGTCCTATCTCTTTCCGCCCTAACCGCCTCCGCCCAAACCCTGCCGCCGCCGACCGTGGCGGCCAAGAGCTGGCTGCTGCTGGACGCCTCGGCCAACCAGGTGATCGCCTCCAGCGAGCCCGACATGCGTGTGGAACCGGCTTCGCTGACCAAGCTGATGACCGCCTACCTGGCCTTCGCCGCCCTGCGCGACAAGCGCCTGAGCCTGGAACAGGAAGTGAACGTTTCCGTCAACGCCTGGAAGGTCGATCCGAGCAGCTCCAAGATGTTCATCGAGCCCAACAAGCCGGTCTCCATCGACAACCTGCTCTATGGCCTGATCTCGGTGTCGGGCAACGATGCGGCCGTAGCCGTGGCCGAAGCGGTCTCCGGTACCGAAGACGCGTTCGTGCAGCTGATGAATCGTGAGGCGCAGCGTCAGGGCCTGACCAATACCCACTTCAGCAACCCGCACGGCCTGCCCAGCCCGGATACCTATACCACTGCGCGTGACCTGTCGATCCTGTGCCGCAACCTGATCAACGACTTCCCCGACTACTACAAGCGCTATTACTCGGTGAAGAAGTTCACCTACAACAACATCACCCAGCCCAACCGCAACCGCCTGCTGTGGCTGGACCCGACGGTGGACGGCATGAAGACCGGCCACACCTCCAGCGCCGGCTATTCGCTGATCACCTCGGCGCACCGTCCGGTGCCCAATGGCGAGCGCCGCCTGATCTCGGTGGTGATCGGTACCGTCTCCGACCAGGTGCGTACGCAGGAAAGCCAGAAGCTGCTGAACTGGGGCTTCCAGAACTTCGACGCCGTGAAGCTGTACGCCAAGGGCCAGGCCGTGGATACGCCGGACGTGTGGAAGGGTTCGCAGAGCAAGATCAAGGTCGGTTTCAAGAATGATGTCTACATCACCATTCCCAAGGGAACGGCTGACAAGGTGAAGACCAAGCTGGAACGCAATGATCCGCTGATCGCCCCGATCTCGGAAAACGCCAAGGTCGGCACCCTGAAGGTGACCATCGATGACAAGACCGTGGCCGAACTGCCGGTGATCGCACTGGAATCGGTGGGTCCGGCAGGCTTCATCGGCCGTGCCTGGGATTCGCTGCGCTTGATGTTCAAGTAAGCGCCACGCGGCTGTATCTGCTGCCTGCAGCAAAACGCCATCGGGAAACCGATGGCGTTTTTTTATTCCCTTGTGCGTGCTTCCTGCGCGCAAAAAAACGCCACCGGCTCAGCGGTGGCGTTTCAATCTACTGAGCTGGCTCAGGCAGCAACCGCTTCCTTTGCCACCGCCGGCGCCGCGTCATCGGCCGACGAACGGATCAGGTGATCGAAGGCCGACAGCGCCGCCGTAGCACCCGCACCCACGGCGATGACGATCTGCTTGTACGGCACGGTGGTCACGTCGCCCGCTGCGAAGACACCCGGAATCGAGGTCTGACCCTTGGCATCGATCTCGATCTCGCCGTGCTTGGACAGCGCCAGGGTACCCTTGAGCCATTCGGTATTGGGCACCAGGCCGATCTGGACGAACACGCCTTCCAGCGCCACGTGCCTGATCTCGCCGGTATCCCGTTCCTTGTAGCTGATGCCGTTGACGCGCTGGCCGTCGCCGGTGATCTCGGTAGTCTGCGCCGAGGTCACGATGGTCACGTTGGGCAGGCTCTTGAGCTTGCGCACCAGCACCGCATCGGCCTTGAGTTCAGCCGCGAACTCGATCAGGGTCACATGGGCGACGATACCGGCCAGGTCGATGGCCGCTTCCACGCCCGAGTTGCCGCCACCGATCACCGACACGCGCTTGCCCTTGAACAGCGGACCATCGCAGTGCGGGCAATAGGCCACACCCTTGTTCTTGTATTCCTGCTCGCCCGGCACGTTGACGTTGCGCCAGCGGGCACCGGTGGAGAGGATCACGGTCTTGCCCTTCAACACGCCGCCATTGGCCAGCTTCACTTCGATCAGCTTGTCGCCCGGCACCAGGGCTTCGGCGCGCTGCACGTTCATGATGTCGACGTCATAGGCCTTCACGTGCTGTTCCAGCGCGGTCGCGAATTGCGGGCCTTCGGTTTCCTGCACCGAGATGAAGTTCTCGATGGCCAGGGTATCGAGCACCTGGCCGCCGAAACGCTCGGCCACCACACCGGTGCGGATGCCCTTGCGCGCTGCATAGATGGCAGCCGCTGCACCGGCCGGGCCACCGCCGACGATGAGGACATCGTACGGCTCCTTGGCGCTCAATTCTTCACCCTTGCGGGCAGCGGCACCGGTGTCGAGCTTGGCGAGGATCTCTTCCACGCCGGTACGGCCCTGGCCGAAGACTTCACCGTTCATATAGACGGTAGGCACGGCCATGATCTGGCGCTGCTCGACTTCGCCCTGGAACAGCGCGCCGTCGATGGTCACCGACTGGATGCGCGGGTTGATGATGGACATCACGTTAAGCGCCTGCACGACTTCCGGGCAGTTCTGGCAGGTCAGCGAGACGTAGGTCTCGAAACGGTAGTCGCCGTCCAGGTTCTTGATCTGTTCGATCACCTTGTCGTCGAGCTTGACCGGGTGGCCGCCCACTTGCAGCAGGGCCAGCACCAGGGAGGTAAATTCGTGGCCCATCGGGATCGCGGCGAATTCGACGCTGATGTTGGTCCCGGGGCGGTTCAGTTTGAAGGACGGGGTACGCGCGTCCTTGCTGGTGCCGCGATGTTCGACCAGGCTGATGCGGTCGGACAGCAGCACGATGTCTTGCAGGAGTTCCTGCATCTCACGGGATTTGGCGCCATCATCGAGCGACGCGACGATCTCGATCGGGTGGCTGACCTTTTCCAGATAGGCCTTCAATTGGGTCTTGAGATTGGCATCAAGCATGATGATTACTTCCTCGTTGAGAGATTCAAGATCGCCCTGACCACGGCCTTGCCCTTGTGGGGATCAGCCGCTTGCCCGGGGGGAGAGCCGGTCAGGACGGGTACTGCGGGATGTTCAGTGCAGCGCCAGCCGGAGAACAGCGCTTGGCTGGCGCGATACGGCGGGGTGTTGCTTAGATCTTGCCGACCAGATCCAGCGAAGGCTTCAGGGTGGCAGCGCCTTCTTCCCACTTGGCGGGGCAGACTTCGCCCGGGTGCGAGGCGACGTACTGGGCGGCCTTGACCTTGCGCAGCAGTTCCGAAGCGTCACGGCCGATGCCGTTGTCATGCACTTCCATGACCTTGATTTCGCCTTCCGGATTGATCACGAAGGTGCCGCGCAGGGCCAGGCCTTCTTCTTCGATCAGCACTTCGAAGTTGCGTGCCAGGGTGGCAGTCGGGTCGCCAACCAGCGGGTATTGCACCTTCTTGATGGCTTCCGAAGTGTCGTGCCATGCCTTGTGGGCGAAGTGGGTGTCGGTGGACACGCCGTAGATTTCAACGCCCAGCTTCTTGAATTCAGCGTAGTTGTCGGCCAGATCTTCCAGCTCGGTCGGGCACACGAAAGTGAAGTCGGCCGGGTAGAACACGAACACGGACCACTTGCCCTTCAGGGTTGCTTCGGTGATGTCGACGAACTTGCCATCGTGGTAAGCGGTTGCCTTGAACGGCTTGATAGTGGTGTTGATCAGGGACATGTCGATTTCCTTTTAAAGGGGGTTGAGTGAAGCGATGGGATGCATAGTAGAACGCCAAACAAAATAGATCAATTTTATTTAATCAATACTTTTGATTGGATTTAACTATCGCACTTGGGGATCAGGCTATCGGCAGCGCCGGCGACCACAACAACAGCGCGGTCACCCGAAATACATGGCACCGGCTGGTGCAGATGCAAGCACGGCACTGGCCAATCTCCCGTCGTGATCGCTTAAGATGGGGCACCTCCGGCAGCGGGTGCTACCGGAAGTGGGAGCAATGTTACTGCAAGCACGCCGTTCTTGTGCAAGCGCACAAGCTGACCAATCCTGACCCTGATGAACCAATGAGCGAGCACCGTCCCCAACCCGGCCGCCGCGCCGATTTCCTGCATTTCCACCCGATCCCGACGCGCTGGATGGACAACGATGTCTATGGTCACGTCAACAATGTGGTCTATTACAGCTGGTTCGATACGGCAGTGAACCATTATCTGGTCGAGCGCGGCGTGCTGGACATCGAACGGGGAGAGGTAATCGGGCTGGTCATCGAGACACAGTGCAACTATTTCGCCTCGGTGGCCTTCCCCGACCAGATCGAGGTGGGCGTGCGGGTAGCGCATCTGGGGCGCAGCAGCGTGCGCTATGAGCTGGGCATCTTCAAGGGCGGCACGGACACTGCTGCCGCGCAAGGCCACTTCGTGCATGTGTACGTGGATCGCGCCAGTCGGCGGCCAGTGGCGCTGCCCGATGCTCTGCGCGAAGCGCTCATGCCGCTGAGCTTGCTGATGCCGGGGTGATTCGGGCAAAACCCGCGCGCCACCCAAAAGAAAACGCCCACCGCATCTCTGCGGCGGGCGTATCCCGTCTTCTCCGTGCCGGTCAGCTTAAGCTGCCAGCTTCTTCTCCAGCTTGTCCTTCACGCCTTGCAGTTCGGGCGGCAGCTTGTGCTTGAGCTTGTCGAACAGTTCGGCATGCAGCTCCAGTTCCTTGGCCCAGGCAGCCTTGTCGATGGAGGTGATGGTGGTGAACTGTTCGGCACTGAAGTCCAGGCCTTCCCATTGCAGATCCTCGAAACGCGGGGTGATGCCGAAGAGGTGCTCGACACCGCCGGTCTTGACGCCTTGCGGGTCTTCGATGCGATCCAGCATCCACTTCAGCACGCGCATGTTGTCGCCGAAGCCCGGCCAGACGAACTTGCCGTCGGCATCGGTACGGAACCAGTTGACGCAGTAGATCTTCGGCAGCTCGGCCGGCGAGGCGGCGATCTTCTTGCCGATGTCCAGCCAGTGCTGGAAGTATTCGCTCATGTTGTAGCCGGCAAAGGGCAGCATGGCGAACGGATCGCGACGCACCACGCCCTGCTGGCCGACGGCCGCAGCAGTGGTTTCCGAGCCCATGGTCGCGGCCATGTAGACGCCTTCCACCCAGTTGCGGGCTTCGGTCACCAGCGGCACGGTGGTGGAACGGCGGCCGCCGAAAATGAAGGCCGAGATCGGCACGCCGGCCGGATCATCCCAGGCCGGGTCGATCACCGGGTTCTGCGTGGCAGCCACGGTGAAGCGGGCGTTCGGGTGAGCTGCCTTGCGGCCGGTTTCCTTGCCGATTTCCGGGGTCCAGTCCTTGCCCTGCCAGTCGATCAGGTGCGCCGGGGCTTCCTTGGTCATGCCTTCCCACCAGACGTCGCCGTCATCGGTCAGCGCCACGTTGGTGAAGATGGTGTTGGCCGAAACCGAGGCCATGCAGTTGTAGTTGCTCTTTTCGTTGGTACCCGGGGCCACGCCGAAATAGCCGGCTTCCGGGTTGATGGCATACAGGCGGCCATCTGCACCCGGCTTGATCCAGGCGATGTCGTCGCCGATGGTGGTGACCTTCCAGCCGCCGAAGGCCTTGGGCGGGATCAGCATGGCGAAGTTGGTCTTGCCGCAGGCCGAGGGGAAGGCCGCCGCCACGTAGTGCTTCTTGCCTTCGGGCGATTCCACGCCGAGGATCAGCATGTGCTCCGCCAGCCAGCCCTGGGCGCGCCCCATGGTGGAGGCGATGCGCAGGGCGAAGCACTTCTTGCCCAGCAGCGCGTTGCCGCCGTAGCCCGAACCGTAGGACCAGATCTCGCGGGTTTCCGGATAGTGGACGATGTACTTGGTGGCATTGCACGGCCAGGCCACATCCTTCTGGCCAGCCGCCAGCGGTGCGCCCACCGAGTGCACGCAGGGCACGAACTCGCCATCGGCGCCCAGCACGTCATACACAGCCTTGCCCATGCGGGTCATGATGCGCATGTTCACCGCCACATAGGGCGAGTCGGACAATTCCACGCCGATGTGGGCGATGGGCGAACCCAGCGGACCCATCGAGAACGGCACCACGTACAGGGTGCGGCCGGCCATGCAGCCGTCGAACAGACCATTCAGGGTCTGGCGCATCTCGGCCGGATCGGTCCAGTTGTTGGTCGGGCCGGCATCTTCCTTGTTCTGCGAGCAGATGAAGGTGCGGTCTTCCACGCGGGCCACGTCGGACGGGTCGGAGCAGGCCAGGTAGCTGTTCGGGCGCTTTTCCTGGTTCAGCTTCTTCATGGTGCCGGCGGCGACCATTTCTGCGCACAGGCGGTCGTATTCTTCCTGCGAACCATCGCACCAGTAAATGCGAGCCGGCTTGGTCAGCGCGGCGATTTCGGCGACCCAGTTGATCAGTTTCTGATGTTTGACGTAGGCGGGCGCATTGACTGCGGGAATGCCTGCCATGAGGGGTTGGTTCATATGCTACCTCCAATGCCACAAGTTGATGAATTCGGTTGGCACGGCAGGATCGTCGTTGCAAAGGTCCGGCGGGGTCCACACGCCAGCTGCAGTACGGCGGTCTTGTCGATGGCGACCGTCTGCAAGAGCCCGGCCACCTGGCCCGCCTCCTTGCTGGCGGCGGGTTTTGTTCACTCTTCGACAGTCGAGAGTGCAGGAAAGTGGCAAGGATTGTAACCCGATAAAACGGAATTTACGCAAATTTGTAGCGAAAAATACCCGACTTATGTAGTAGGTAATTACAAATCAAAAAAAATCTGTTTTTTCATTACTGTTACGCATAACACCAATTCGCCTGAAAAGCGCATGAATGCTGGATTCTCGCGGCATTGCGGTCGATCAATCATTCATGACGTGAATATCTCATGCAAAAAAGCGACGAAAACTTTCACCTTGGCTGTCTCGCGGCGATTGGGCTGATAGAGCGCCACGATGTCGGGACCGGCCACCTGCCATTCCGGCAGAACCGGCAAGAGACTGCCCTCCTGCAGGGCCGGATCCAGGGTCACCG
Organism: Herbaspirillum sp. DW155; assembly: GCF_037076565.1. Taxonomy (NCBI): domain Bacteria; kingdom Pseudomonadati; phylum Pseudomonadota; class Betaproteobacteria; order Burkholderiales; family Oxalobacteraceae; genus Herbaspirillum; species Herbaspirillum sp. DW155. The sequence goes on from NZ_AP029028.1 coordinate 4,929,196, forward strand.
ACATCTGCTGGATGATGCCGCCACCGGCCTGCGCGGCAGCCACGATGGACTCCACATGATCCATCGCCAGCAAGCCCTTGGGAATATGCGAGCTTTCCACCCCCTCATGACTGAAACGCCAGGGCTTGACCATGCGTGTGCGCGGATTCATGAACCCCAGGCAGGCGAACTGATCCAGCGCCTCGGGCGTCTGCGGCAAGGTGGTGATCGACATCGGCCACTGATCTCCTGAACTCGCCCGCCATCGCAGCCACCCCGTGCCGAATCCGGGCAATCGCTTTATGATGGACGCCCGCGCCGGCCACCCACCAGGTGGCCGGCACCGCCCCTCAAGCGTGCCAGGAGACCTCCATGAAAATCGCCATCCTCGACGACTACCAGGATGCCGTGCGCCATCTCGATTGCTTCCGCCTGCTCGATGGCCACGACGTCAAGATATTCACCAACACCGTGCGCGGCGTCGGCCAGCTGGCTGCGCGCCTGGCGCCGTTTGACGCCGTGGTGCTGATCCGCGAACGCACCGCGCTCACCAGACCCCTGCTGGAAAAACTGCCCCTGCTCAAACTGATCTCCCAGACCGGCAAGGTCAGCGGACACGTGGACGTACCGGCCGCCACCGAGCGCGGCATCGCCGTCGTCGAAGGCGTGGGCGATCCGACCGCGCCGGCCGAACTGACCTGGGCCCTCATCATGGCCGCCATGCGCCGCGTGCCGCAATACTGCACCGCCCTGCGCGCGGGCGCATGGCAGCAGGTCTCGCCCACGCCGCATCTCAACCTGATCGGCACCGCCCTGAAGGGCCGCACCCTGGGCATCTGGGGCTATGGCAAGATCGGCCGGCTGGTAGCCGGCTATGGCCGCGCCTTCGGCATGCAGGTGGTGGTGTGGGGGCGCGAGGCCAGCCGCGAACAAGCCATCAAGGATGGCCTGCAAGCCGCCGCCAGCAAGGAAGATTTCTTCACCCAGGCCGATGTGCTGAGCCTGCATCTGCGCCTCAACGACGCCACCCGCGGCATCGTCAAGGCCAGCGACCTGGCGCGCATGAAGCCCACTGCCTGCTTCGTCAACACCAGCCGCGCCGAACTGGTCGAAGCCGATGCGCTGGAAGCGGCGCTGGTGGCCGGTCGTCCCGGACTGGCCGCGCTCGACGTCTACGAGCGCGAACCGCTGCCGGTGGACTCGCCCCTGCTGAAGATGGACAACGTGGTGGCCGCCCCGCACCTGGGCTATGTGGAAAAAGACGGATATGAACTTTACTTCCGCGCAGCCTTTCAGAACATCGTCGACTACGCCGCCGGTACGCCCAGCAACGTGCTCAATCCTGAGGCTCTGGGGTGATGCGGTGAATGGTTCTGACCGGTGGATCGTAGGCCAGCTGCGGCATCGGGCCACCGCGCTTCCACAGGTGGCGCCAGCCCGGCGGCCAGGGTAGCGGCGGACCGGCGTAGTCGGGCACGTTGCGCCGGATCGGCATCACCGGCAGGTGTTGCGGCATGCCGCCGCCATTGTCGTGCCAGCCCAGGCTGAAGGCGTAATCCGGCAGCAGCGTGGCGCACACCAGTTCAAACCAGTTGGCGTGCTCCTCGTCTTCCCCCAGCGCCCGGGCCAGTCCCTGAGGATCGAACTGCGCCAGCAGGCGTGCCAGTTCCTCGGGCGAGGACGACGGACCATCGCCCCAGCCCATCACCGGATTGAAGTTGTACTCCGCGCCCGAACCATACCAGCCCTCGCGCCAGGGCCGCTCGATCCAGTTGCGCGGACCGCTGAAGAGATGCCAGCGCCAGTGCAGCCCGGACGGCTTGGGCCAGCTATACAGGTACAGCCGCTGGTAACCGGCGCGATGCAGCTCGCGCACCATGGCCATCAGGCGCGCATGCGGCATGCGGTCCGGCGGGGCGCGGCGAAACAGGATGGGCGTGCCATCGGCGTGCTGTACTTCATCCGAGGACAGGTTCAGGTCCAGCGTGCGCACCTCGTTGCCGAAGCGCGCAGAAATCCAGCCCGTCATCAGGTTGACGAGCACGATCACGCCATAGCCGCGATGGCGGTGGAAGATGACGGTGCCGGGTGCCAGAGGTTTCATATCCGGCCCATTATAAATGTCCTTGGGAAATCGCTCCGGGCCGCCCGCCAGAGCGCGTAAATGAAGCTTCCTGCGTGTAAGATAGCGCCTTCCAACGGCCCTGCCCGCAACTGCACGGCCGAAGCGGCCGCTGGACACGCGGCCTGCGGGACCGTATCTTGCTTATCCCGCGACATGAACATTTTGACCAGTTGGAAGATAGGAAACCCATGAGCCTGCGCATCATCGCCACCGGCGGCACCTTCGACAAGCACTACGACGAAATCGCGGGCCAGCTTGGCTTTGCCGAGAGCCACTTGCCGGACGTCATCGCCCGCGCCCGCATCACCGCCGAAGTGTCCCTGGAAACCCTGCGCCTGCTCGATTCTCTGGAGATGCAGGACGCCGACCGCCAGCGCGTGCTGCAAGCCTGCCAGGCCTCGGCGCAGCAGGCCATCGTCATCATCCACGGCACCGACACCATGCAGCAGACCGCCCAGGTTCTGGGCCCGGCGCTGACCGACAAGACCGTGGTGCTGACCGGCGCCATGATTCCCTACGAGATCGCCAATTCCGACGCCTTCTTCAACTTCGGCTTTGCCTGCGGCGTGGCCCAGGTGCTGCCGCCGGGTGTGTATGTGGCGATGAACGGCCGCATCTTCGCCTGGAACAAGGTCGCCAAGAACCGCAGCGCGGGCGTGTTCGAGCCGATCTGACCCCGCCTCGGGCAAGCCCCGTCCTTCAGTGCGGCGCCTGCCGCTGCGCCCAGTCCCGGCAGAACGACAGCAAGGCCGTGAGGCTGGGCGAAGGCGCGCGGTGGCGGCTGACCACCATGTAGAAATGTCGGCGCAAGGTCGGCAACGGCGTGTCCAGTTCGACCAGCTTTTTCGATTCGATCAGATCTTCCACCACCGAGCGTGACAGGCAGCTGATACCCAGCCCTTCGGCGGTAGCGCGCTTGATGGCTTCCGAATTGCCGAACTCGAAGGACGACGGCAAATAATGCAGGTAGGGAATGAGCGCATGCTCGACCGCCTCGCGCGTGCCGGACCCGGCTTCGCGCAGCAGCCAGTCGGCTTCGCGCAGCATCTTCAAGGTGATCTTGCGGCGCGCGCGGACGATGGGGTGTCTGGGTGCGGCCACCACGATCAGTTCATCGGTCATCCACGGCTCCACCTGTACATCATCGGCATGGCAGGGCCCTTCGATGAGCCCGGCATCCACTTCGAAATTGACCACCGCATCCACGATATCGGCCGTATTGGCCACCAGCGCGCGCACCCGCGCCCCTGTATGGCTGCGCCGATAGGCGGCGATCATGGCCGGCAGCAGATAGCTGCCGATGGTGGTGGAAGCGCCCAGATGCAAGTCGCTGCCAGCAGCCGGATCGCTGAACTGGCGCTCGATGGTCTGCGCCGCATCCAGCATGTGGCGCGCCTGCGGCAGCAGCTGGCGGCCGCTGTCGTTCAACACCAGCCGCTTGCCGACGCGATCAAACAGTTGCACACCCAAGAGGCTTTCCAGTTCGTTCAACGCCGCACTGGCCGCTGACTGCGACAGCGCCACCAGAGCGGCCGCCGCCGTGGTGGACCCCGACTGGGCCACGGCCAGGAAAATCTGCAATTGTCGCAGCGTGATCCTCATTGATTCTCCTTTATGCATTTCCGACATGGGAGTGCGCAGAAAACGTCACTGCACATCTACCTACTGAACAGGTAGATATTAGCAAAATAACGCGTTTTTCTTTTATAGACCCGAGGCGTAAAGTGCACTCCATCGACAGCACACCCTTTGTGGAGAGCCCCATGCGTACCGCCATCCAGACCTCCCCCCTGCCCCCGGCCGCCGCCGGACTGGCGCTTTCAGGCGCCGTCGCCTGGGCCGCCATGAGCCTGGGCAATATCGGCTGGCTGCAGAATCACGGCTTCTCGGCGCTCACGGTCGCCATCGTGCTGGGCATCGTGATCGGCAACACCGTCTATCCGCGCCTGGGTGCGTACTGCGGCGAGGGCGTGCGCTTTTCCAAGCAGACGCTGCTGCGTGCGGGCATCATCCTCTACGGCTTTCGCCTGACGTTCCAGGATATCGCGCACGTGGGTGTGGCCGGTGTGGTGATCGATGCAGCCATGCTGCTGTCCACCTTCGGGCTGGCCTGGCTGGTCGGCACCAAGTTGTTGAAGCTGGATCGCGATGCCGCCCTGCTGATCGGTGCCGGCAGTTCCATCTGCGGCGCCGCTGCCGTGATGGCCACCGAGCCGGTGCTGCGCGCACGCAGCGAGCAGGTCACCGTGGCGGTATCGACCGTGGTCATCTTCGGTTCGCTGGCGATCTTCCTCTATCCGCTGCTCTACACGCTGCAGGCCGAACCGATGTGGGGCATGCGCCTGCCGGACTTCGGCGTCTACATCGGCTCCACCGTCCATGAGGTGGCGCAGGTGCTGGCCGCTGCGCGCTCCATCGACCAGCACACGGCCGATGTGGCGGTCATCACCAAGATGGTCCGCGTGATGATGCTGGCGCCCTTCCTGCTGATGCTGTCGATGAAGGCGGCACCGTCGGTCAGTGCACACCCGCATCAGCACCGCAAGCTGTCCATTCCCTGGTTCGCCTTTGCCTTCATCGGTGTGGTGGTGTTCAACTCCTTCTTCCCGCTGCCCGCTGCACTCAACCAGCTGGTGCTGCAGGCCGATACGCTGATGCTGGCCATGGCCATGGCGGCCCTGGGCTTGTCCACCCACCTCTCGGCGCTGCGCAGCGCGGGCATCAAGCCGATGATCCTGGGTGCGGTGCTGTTTGCCTGGCTGGTCATCGGTGGCGCACTGGTCAATGGCGCACTGGGACGCCTGCTGGCCTGAGCCTGACGCCTGAGCCTGAATGCGGCGCATCAAGCAAGAAGGCGCGCTCCTGCGGGAGCGCGCCTTCTTTTATTGCATCAGGAAAACTGACTCAAACGCCGCCCTGATTCAGTTTCCTCAATGCAGCTCACCGCGCCGGGTCAGATCGCGGATGATGCGCACCGTATCGATATCGGCTTCCTGGTAGGCCGAGCGGCGGAAGTCGTCGTAGAACGCCTCTTCGCCGGTACCGCCCTCGGGCTTGCCATCGTCGTATTCAAAACGCACGAACAGCACATCGGCCTGTGGTTCCTCGATGGTCATGCTCATGCGCGAGGCCGGGATATCGCCCTGCGCGGGCACTTCGTAGAGCACCTGGATCTGCGGCAGGTAAGTTACCTTGTCGATGATGACCAGTTCGCCATAGCGCAACTCGCGGCGCACGCTGTCCAGGCTTTTTTCGGTGAGGCGGCAGTCGTCCAGGTGCGGCATGAACAGGCGCGGCGATTCGGCGCGCAGGACCAGGCCGCGCCAGAGCTGCTCGCGGGTCAGGGAATCGATCAGCGGATTGGTCGGATCGTTGATCTGGATGAGGTGGTTGAATTTCATGGTTGCTCTCGTGATGTTGTTGCCGCCGGCAATGCGGGCATTGTCCCACAGGCGCAGCCAGCCGGCGCGGACGGGCTGCTACAATGGCGCCTCGTTTCTTCTCCTGCCCACGCCGATCGCCTCCGTATGTCCGCACCCTCCTTCGGCCTGAACAAGCCGCAAAGCGAAGCCGTCCACTACATGGCCGGGCCCTGCCTGGTGCTGGCCGGGGCCGGGTCGGGCAAGACCCGCGTGATCACGCAGAAGATCGCCCACCTGATCGAGAACTGCGGCTACGAATCGCGCAACATCGCCGCGCTCACCTTCACCAACAAAGCCGCGCTGGAAATGCAGGAGCGCATCGCCAAGCTGCTCAAGGACCCCAGGCAGGCCAAGCACCTCACGGTGTCCACCTTCCATTCGCTGGGCGTGAAGATCCTGCGGCAGGAGTCCCAGCATCTGGGGCTGAAGGATCGCTTTTCAATCATGGACAGCGACGATTGTTTTTCCCTCGTGCAAGAACTGGCGGTGACCACCGACAAGGCCATCATCCGCGGCATCCAGAATGCGATCTCGCTGTGGAAGAACGGCCTGGTCGATCCCGACCTGGCCGAGAAGAACGCCCGCACCGAAGACGAAGCCCAGGCCGCGCGCATCTACCGCAGCTATGTGGCCACGCTCAAGGCTTACCAGGCGGTCGATTTCGACGACCTGATCCGCCTGCCGGTGGAACTGTTCCGCAGCAACGAGGAAGTGCGCGACCGCTGGCAGCGCAAGCTGCGCTATCTGCTCATCGACGAATACCAGGACACCAACACCTGCCAGTACGAACTGGTCAAGCTGCTGGTGACCGGCGTGGGCAAGAAGCCGATGTTTACCGCCGTGGGTGATGACGACCAGGCCATCTATGCCTGGCGCGGCGCGACCATCGAGAATCTGAAACTGCTGGGCGTGGATTTTCCCAACCTGCACCTGATCAAGCTGGAACAGAACTACCGTTCCAGCACGCGCATCCTGCAGGCCGCCAACGCGGTGATCTCCAACAATCCCAAGCTGTTCGACAAGACCCTGTGGTCCGAACACGGACTGGGTGATCCGATCACGGTCATGGCGATGGATGACGAAGAAGCCGAAGCCGACCAGATCGCCATCACGCTGTCAGCGCACCGCTTCGAGCGGCGTGCCAAGTTTGCCGATTACGCGATTCTCTATCGTGGCAACCATCAGGCCCGCATCCTGGAAAAATCACTGCGGCGCGAACGCATTCCCTACGTGATGTCGGGCGGCCAGAGTTACTTCGACCGTGCCGAAATCAAGGACATCATTGCCTACCTGCGTCTGATCGCCAATCAGGACGATGACCCGGCCTTCATCCGCGCCGTCACCACGCCGCGCCGTGGGGTGGGACAAGCCACGCTGGAAGTGCTGGGCACGCTGGCCGGGCAGTGGCAGTGTTCGTTGTTCGAGGCGGTCTACAAGGGCGGCCTGGAAGACAAGCTGACCGACCGCCAGCTGCTGCCGCTGCGCAAGTTCTGCGATTTCATCAATGCACTGGAGTCGCGCGCCACGCGGCCGGGTCCGTCGGGCAGCGGCGCAGAGGCGGGCAAGGTACTGGACGACATGATGGAGGCGATCAACTACGAGTTCTACCTCTACGACAGCTTCGAGGAACGCGCCGCGCAGGCGCGCTGGCAGAACGTGGTGGACTTCATCAACTGGTTGAAGGAACGCGCCTGCGGTGGCCGCGATGGTGAAGGCGAGGAAAAGAACCTGCTGGAGATCACGCAGATGGTGGCACTGATGAGCATGCTCGAAGGGCGCGACGAAGAGCAGGACGCGGTGCGCATGTCCACGCTGCATGCGTCCAAGGGACTGGAGTTTCCGCATGTGTTTCTGGTGGGTGTGGAAGAAGGCATCCTGCCGCACAAGGGCGACCCGGATACGCCGCCCGAGGAGGCCGCTGCGCGCGTGGAAGAAGAACGTCGCCTGATGTATGTCGGCATCACGCGCGCACAACGTTCGCTGCACCTGTCCTGGTGCAAGCGCCGCAAGCGCGCCAAGGAAGTGATCGAATGCCAGATCTCGCGCTTCGTCAAAGAGATGCGCCTGGATGAAGGCGAGGCAGTGCCGCAAGAAAGCGAGAAGATCACGCCGCAGGCGCGGCTGGCCAATTTGAAGGCGCTGTTGCAGAAGCCTCGGAATACGCCTGAGCAGGGCTAGTCTTGCGTGGCGCTCTGCGTCGCAGACCGTGAATCTCGTTGAGGCCACCGGCCTTGTCCGCGTACATAATTCACGCGAAAAATAGAAATTCTTCCATTGAGAAAGCGCCCTGCGCATCGGAGACTTACGCCTTCGTCGCCCGGGGCCTCAGCTGTGTTGATGTGTCCACGGGCATGGTCCGCATCCGGGACTTTCCACAGGCAAGCACAACGCGCAGGCAGTTCAGAAAAATTGCCGCGATTTCTTCCAGCTTGTTCACTGGCGTGTTCGGGATTGCACAATCTCTCCCTGGAAACCGCCCCGCATGGCTCCCCCCTTGCAGAATGCTTCATCCCGCTCCCCAGCGCCCATGGGACAGCATCTCCGGCTGCTCAGGCTGGATTCCCCCCTCGGAAAAGATATCCTCCTGCCGCAACGGCTGGTAGCCACAGAACACCTCAGCCAAGGCTACGAGGTCAGCATCGATGTGCTGGCCACGCAGACCGGCATTGCGCTGGAACCGTTGATTGCCCAGCCTGTCACCCTGTGGATCAGGCAACAGGCCGGCCAATATCTGCCCCTACGTGAGCGAATCAACAGCGTAATCGCACGATACAAGAAGGAGAAGAAGCGCTGCGAGAAAGTGATTCTGGTGACGCATTCCATGGGCGGACTTGTGGCGCGCTATTGCTCGGAAGTACTCGGCATGTCGGACAAGATCCTGGGCATCGTTCACGGTGTCATGCCCGCCATCGGCGCGGCCGCTGTCTATCGACGATTCAAATCGGGAACGGAAGGCGGATGGCTGGCAGCAAAAGTATTGGGAGAAGATGCGGCAGAAATGACTGCGGTGTTATCCAGTGCACCAGGCCCGTTACAGCTGCTGCCAACGCCGGAATATGGAAATGGCTGGCTCAGGATTGATGATGGAAGCAGTGTAGTCAGTTTGCCGCGCAATAACGATCCGTACAACGAAATCTACACCGTACGTGGACGGTGGTGGAGCATGTGTGAAGATCATCTGATCACTCCTCGCACACCGATGAGTCAAGCAAGGCAGCAGCGAGAAATTGATGCCGACTGGGCTGGTTTCTCGGCGCTCATTCAGGGAAAGGTCAGAGAATTTCACCTAGAACCCATTTCATAAATAGCGCCGCATGAGGATGATGGAGAAAGCGAGATGAACGAAGCCTGTGTAATGATCGGCGCAACGCTCCCATCGGGTAAGTACACGCTTGAAGGCATTAAGCCAGGCAAACAGTCGTTCGATCTTCCATCGGCGCCGGTATCGGCGCAGCGCCCGGCCGTCTTGAGTGACCGCTCTTTTTCGATTGCTCTTGTGTGGTGCGATCAGTTCAATGCCTTTGGCAGCAAGTCTTTGATCGAGCGGATCACTATCGTAGGCGCGATCCCCAATAATTCGTTCGGGTCGTCCCACTGTGACAATCTCATCGAGGGTAGCCTCGACAAGGGTGACTTCATGTGGGCTAGCAGAAGACGTGTGCACGCCGAGTGGAAGACCAGTAGCGTCTGCAATAACCATGAGCTTCGTACCCTTGCCCCGCTTGGTCTTTCCGACCTTTGGGCCCCTTTTTTTGCCAACACAAACGTGCCGTCAATAAAGCATTCGGAAAGATTGATTTGGCCAACCTCTTCGAGGTGTTGCGCCAGTGCTTCGAGTATGTGCCGTAGCACGCCACTCTTGACCCAGCGCGAAAATCTTCGGAAGCATGTCGTGCCAGAGGGGAACCGATCTGGCAAATCACACCAGGCCGCACCGGTGCGTAGCACCCAGAGAATCCCGTTCATGACGGCGCGGTTGCTGTGCAATTCCGGGCGTCCACGCCCATCATCACGTCTAGGTGTTTCTGGTATCAGCGGCTCCAGAATCGCCCATTGTTCGTCTGTTAGTTCTTCTCTTCGTGCCATACGAAGAAGTTAACACGCACGATAAAAAGTTAACAGACCCTATTTATGAAATGAGTTCTAGCAATTGAAGAAAAATACCACCGCAATACTTTCGCGTTTTTCGGGAGCGATAGACGGTTTAAAGCTTATGGAAGCGTACTTTGGCAGACCAATTTCCAGTCGTTCAGACAGCCGGCTATAGCGCAACCGAACAAAGACGTATTAAACGCCAAATTGAACTTCTATGGGGAATTGGGGAAAACAAGGACGGCACTTTATCCTCTCGATATGAGAGCAGAAAAAATAGCGCCCAACGAATTATTCAGGATCAGCGAGCCAGACGAAAACGGTGACGGCACGGTTCCTCATCGTTCTGGCATTGCCCCCAAAGAACATCCTGGCATCAAATCACTGCTTCGCGTTTCAGTTGGGCATGAGCCTGCTTATAAAGATTCAGACATCGCCAGAGAATTTACCCTCCGTTCCATCGTGCAAATCGCGCAGGCGGTCAAAGGCACACCTCTTGACTACGAATGAAAAGAATTATGAGAAATAGATTGCTTGGGTCTGCTGGCGTCTTGCTCGTATTGATCTTGCTTGCTTTTTTTGGATGCCAACCTGGAGTCCCAATACTCACCGCGAAGGAAACACAGAAAATGAACGCCATTACCGAAAAAATGATTACGAGATGTTTCGGACGCTATCTGATTGACTTGCCAGAAAGCTTCATTCTCAACACCGAGGGTGGTCAAGAAATCGACGGCGTCACCATCGATATCAAAGCGCGGTCAGAAGCGGAGTTCCATCAAGCGCTGGAGACAAGAAAGAGAGTGCTTGAGTCAGAAACCCTTTTACGCGAACCAAATACTGCGACGCTCAAGGAGATTCTTCCCCTCCCAAATGCTAGAGGCGTGATTTTTGATCGCGCCGAAAATGAGTTCAGCAATATGTTCCGCACCCTTGAACTCATGGATTGGCGTGACGGCTATCAAATAAAAATGCAGATCGCAGCCAGGGATATGAGTTATTCAAAGGAAGAAAATCCTAATGGCCCGATACCCACCACAACACCAGAGAAAATGGCCGCCCTACTCAAGGTCTACCACCGCACCCGCCCCCGCGGCAACGAAATCCCCACAGGCCAGGGCACCTGCATCCTCAACGGCTTTGTCGCGGGCCCCGCATCTAGCGAAGAAAGCATCCGCTTCTTCTATCATCTGAACGAGGTCGACGATGTGTATTTCACGTTGGCGACCTTATCCGGCCCACGGGACAACGATACGCTGCTGGACCGGATGAAATTTCTGGCGCCCATCTGGAAGGCGGGCGAGGGACGCCTCATCAGGAGCGGCAGAATCTTCCACGAGCTCCCCGGACAGGAGGTGCTTTATATGACCCCGGATGAACATACCAAGATTCCTTCAATGGAATTCCGCTACGAAGACACACGCCGGGGAGATGGCGTCACCAATCCTTCTATCGATGTGGAAATGAATGTGGGCAAACGCAAACCCGAACCTGATCCGAAGAATCGCGACGAGCATGCATATCCACCGCCTATCCTCACCCCCAGCCTGAGCGAAGCCGAAGCCGTCTACCTGTGGGACAAGGTGATCCCTACGCTGCGCACACGCCCCGGTGCATTCTGATGCGCCCATTCTCTTCCTTCAAGAAAGCCATTTATGCCGCTGCCCATCATCCGTCTCGGTGACGCCACCTCGCATGGTGGCAACGTGATCTCTGCCTCTCCCACCCATACCCTCCACGGCATCGGCATCGCCCGTGTCGGTGATCTGGTGAGTTGCCCGCAAAAAGGGCATGGCACGAATCCGATTATCGAAGGCGCGCCAACCTATCTGATCGGCGGACGCATGGTGGCCCTGCAAGGACATCGATCGGCCTGCGGCTGTACCCTCATTTCCAGCCTGGCAACGGCCTCTTATGGCTGACTGGCAGTGCCGGCTCGTGTTCAGGATCAGCAGAATTTCCACCAGCCCGCCCCGAAAATTGTAGGGATGCCACGTGATGGCCTCGATGTGGTCTATTTCCTTGCTCATTTGACGTGTAACCGCCCTCCCTCCATCCCGGGCGGTTTACAATGCCGCCTGCAAAAAAATCCCCGAGTTCCATCGAAGCAACACCGCCCGCCGTGCCATCCGCGCAGTCTGCCTCTGTTGCCCTCAACCATTCCAGACAAGGAAATCAAGCAATGATCAAGATGTTCTCCCGCCACGCCCGTACGCTGGCGCTGACCGCCGGCTTCGTCGGCATGCTGGGCCTGGCCGCCTGCGGCAAGCAAGAAGACAAGAGCGCCGCTGCTGCCGCGCCGCAAGCCGCTGCCGCCCGTGTCTACGTGGTCGGCGTGGAATCGGCCTATGCCCCCTTCTCCTCCGAAAACGAACAGAAGGAAGTGGTCGGCTTCGACATCGACGTCATGAAGGCCCTGGCCAGGAAGATCGGCATCGAGGTCAGGTTCGTGCCCACGCCCTTCGAAGGCTTCTTCAATTTCCTCGCGCAAGGTGACCGCGACCTGCTGATCTCGGCCATCACCATCACCGACGAGCGCAAGAAGACCGTGGCCTTCTCCGAGCCCTACTTCGTGGCGACCCAGACCATCGCCCTGCCCGCCGCCGATACCAAGGTCAGCAAGATGGCGGACCTCAAGCCCCTGACCGTGGGCACCCAGAGCGCCACTTCCGGTGATGAACTGGTGCAGCAGGTGCTGGGAAAGAACAGCGCCAGGATCAAGCGCTTCGACTCCACCCCGCTGGCCCTGAAGGAACTGGAAAGCGGCGGCGTCGATGCGGTCGTGGCCGATGAACCGGTGGTCAAGAACTACATCGCCAACAACCCCAACAGCAGGCTGCGCACCGTCACCGATCCGGACTTCCCCAAGGAAGACTACGGCATCGCCGTGCGCAAGGATGATCCGGAACTGCTGGCCAGGATCAACAAGGGCCTGGCCGAGATGAAGGCCGATGGCAGCTTCGCGGCCATCAGCGCACAATACTTCGGCAAGTAAGCCGGCAGCTCGCGCATCGCTCATCTGATCCTCTGGAGGACTGGATGAGTGCATGACTGCATGATTGCCTGACCTGGCAGCAAGACGGTGGCGCAATGCCGCCGTCCCCGTTTTTCTTCCCTCTTCAATCACCAATCGAGTCCGACATGGATTTCCGCTGGAGCATCATCCAAGGCTACGCGCCGCTGTTCGCCAAGGGCGTTCTCATGACCTTGCAGGTGTCGCTGATCAGTATCCTGATCGGCACCGTGATCGGCTTGCTGGTGGGCATGCTGCGCCTGGCCGACATGCAGCACGGCCCCTGGAAGTGGCCCCTCAAATGCATGCGCTGGCTGGCCAGCTTCTACGTGGCCTTCTTCCGGGGCACGCCGCTGTTCGTGCAGATCATGCTGATCCACTTCGCGCTGATGCCGCTGCTGGTGCAGCAGGAACATGGCTTGCTCATCACCGGCGAACTGGCGCGCACCATCAAGCAGGACTATGGCGCCTTCCTCTCCGGTACGGTGGCGCTGTCGCTCAATGCGGGGGCCTACATTTCGGAAATCTTCCGCGCCGGCATCCAGTCCATCGAACGCGGGCAGTCCTATGCCGCCGCCAGCCTGGGCATGAACTATGGCCTGACGATGCGCTATGTGGTGCTGCCGCAGGCGTTTCGCCGCATGCTGCCGCCGCTGGGCAACGAGGCCATCACGCTGTTGAAGGATTCCTCGCTGGTCTCGGCCATCGGCCTGGCCGAACTGGCCTATGCGGCACGCACCGTGGCCGGTACCTATGCACGCTACTGGGAGCCGTACATCACCATTTCCATTCTGTATTTCTCCATGACCATCTGCCTGGCACTGGTCGTGGCCCGTCTGGAAAGCAAGTACAGCGCACCGCATCGCCGCTGACCGCATCGATGGCGTGCACTGGTGGCAGGCGGGCGGTATCATGCCGCGCATGACATCGATGCATACTCTCCCCCAACTCGCTCCCGGCAGTCGCCGCGTGGCCGTGATCGGCGCCGGTCCGGCCGGGCTGATGGCAGCCGAAGTCCTGGCCGCGCAAGGCGCCGCCGTGGACGTCTACGACGCCATGCCCTCGGCCGGTCGCAAATTCCTGCTGGCCGGGCGCGGCGGCATGAACATCACGCACGCCGAACCGCAACCGGACTTCCTGCCGCGCTATGGCAATCGCCGTGAACAGGTGGCGCCCTTCGTGCGCCGCTTCGACGCCGATCAGTTGCGCGCCTGGATACACGGCCTGGGCATCGAGACCTTCGTGGGCAGCTCCGGCCGGGTCTTCCCGCGCGAGATGAAGGCCGCACCGCTGCTGCGCGCCTGGCTGCACCGGCTGCGCGAGGCCGGTGTGCGCTTCCATATGCGTCATCGCTGGCTGGGCTGGCAGGACGACGGCACGCTGCGTTTCGTCCATCCCGACGGCGCAAGCGAAGTCCGTGCCGATGCCGTGGTGCTGGCCCTGGGCGGCGCCAGCTGGCCGCGCCTGGGCTCGGACGGCAGTTGGGTGCCGCTGCTGCAAGACCGCCAGGTCGAGGTCGCACCGCTGCTGCCTTCCAACTGCGGCTTCGAACTGGACTGGAGCGAACATTTCCGCAGCCGCTTCGCCGGCGAACCGGTCAAGCCGGTGGTGGCCAGCACGGCGCTGCCCAGCGGCGGCGTGCAGAATCGCCGCGGCGAATTCATCATCACTGCCGACGGCATCGAAGGCAGCCTGGTCTATGCCATGTCCTCGGCCTTGCGCGACACCATCACGGCAGAAGGCTCGGCGCGCCTGTATCTGGACCTGCTGCCCGACTGGCCGCTGGAAAAAGTGGAAGCCGAACTGGCCCATCCGCGCGGTGCGCGTTCACTCTCCAGCCATCTGCAAAGCCGCTTGCATCTCAAGGGCGTGAAGGCCGGACTGCTGCGCGAGCTGCTCAGCAAGGACGACTTCGCCGACATGGGCAAGCTGGCGCGCGCCATCAAGGCGCTGCCGCTGACGGTGCTGCGCACGCGTCCCATCGCCGAAGCCATCAGCAGCGCCGGTGGCGTGAGCTTCGAGGCGCTCGATGATGCGCTGATGCTGCGCGCACTGCCGGGGGTCTTCTGCGCCGGCGAGATGCTGGACTGGGAAGCGCCCACCGGCGGCTACCTGCTCACCGCCTGCTTTGCCACCGGCCGCGCCGCTGCTGCTGGAGCGCTGCACTGGCTCATCAGCGATGACCGCGCCGCCAGTCTCGGCAACTCTTACAAGGAACAACACAAGTGACCCAAGACGACCGCCTCATCGACCTCGAAATGAAGATCGCCCATCAGGAACACCTGCTGGACGAACTGAACCAGACCGTCTATCGCCAGGAAAAAAAGATCGAGGAACTGGACATGCTGCTGCATGCCCTGGCCAAACGCTTCAAGGAATTGTCCGATACCAGCCAGGACCGCGCCGCTGCCAACGAGAAGCCGCCGCACTACTGATCGCAGCGTCCGCCTCCCTCCTTCGCGCGCAAGAGCATGACCAACGAACGCCGCATCGCCCACCTCGACATGGATGCTTTCTATGCCTCGGTGGAATTGCTGCGCTATCCCGACCTGCGCGGCCAGGCCGTGGTCATCGGCGGCGGTTCGGCCACGCGGCCGGTAGAGCTGCCCGATGGCACGCGCCAGTATTTCCGCCTGCGCGATTACGCCGGGCGCGGCGTGGTGACCACCTCCACCTACGAAGCCCGCGCGCTGGGCGTGTTCTCGGCCATGGGCATCATGAAGGCGGCCCAGCTGGCACCGGACGCGATCCTGCTGCCGACCGACTTCGAGGCGTATCGCAAATACTCGCGCCTGTTCAAGGAAGCCGTGCGCAGCATCGCGCCGCTGATCGAAGATCGCGGCATCGATGAAATCTATATCGATCTTTCTGCGTGGCCCGATACCGCGCATGAGCTTGCGCGCCAAATCAAGGATGCGGTGCACGCGGCCACCGCACTGACCTGCTCCATCGGTGTGGCGCCCAACAAGATGCTGGCCAAGATCTCTTCCGAACTGGACAAACCCAACGGCCTGACCATTCTCACGCCCGAGGATATCGAACGCCGCATCTGGCCGCTGCCGGCGCGCAAGATCAACGGCATCGGACCGAAGGCCGCCGAAAAACTGGCGGCATTGGGCATCGAGACCGTGGCCGATCTCGCAGGTGCCTCGCCTGAATTGCTGCGTGCGCATTTCGGCCGCAGCTATTCGGAATGGCTGGGGCGTGTGGCGCAAGGCATCGATGACCGGCCGGTGCAGACTTACTCCGAACCCAAATCCATCAGCCGCGAAACCACCTTTGAACGCGACCTGCATGCGCGCACCGACCGCGCACAACTCTCGGAAATCTTTACCGCCCTGTGCGTCAAGCTGGCTGGCGATCTGGAACGCAAGGGCTATGTCGGACGCACCATCGGCATCAAACTGAAATACGCCGATTTCCAGGGTGTCACGCGCGATGTGACCTTGCCGTCGCCCACCGGCGACGCTGCCACCATCCGCCAGGCCGCAGGCGAATGTCTGAAGCGCGTACCGCTGGAAAAGAAGCTGCGCCTGCTCGGCGTGCGCGTGGGTGCGCTCTCGCGCAAGGATGAGCTTGCATTGACGACACAGGCGCTGCAGGCGGAGTTGCCGTTCGGCGGCTGATCACTTTGCATGCGAACTTTCTGTGCGTTTTTCTGGTGTGATCTGCGACAAGCCCGGCCATGGAAAATTTAACTGCAAGCGTGGACAATCCGACATCGCTTGCCGGAGAACGGGCGTGTAAAATCTCTCCCTTTCCCTCTTTCCCTGCTCCGGAAACCTATGTGGTTCAAGAATCTCCAGATCTACCGTCTGCCCGCACCGTGGGCGATCAGCGCCGACGAACTCGAATCCCATCTCGCACCGCAGGCCTTCACCGCCTGCTCCAGCCTGGACATGCAGAGCCAGGGCTGGGTGCCGCCGCGCAACAATGAAAAACTGGTGCATGTGGTCAACCGCCAGCTGCTGATGAAGCTCGACACCGAGAAGAAACTGCTGCCCTCCACCGTCATCAACCAGGTCACCAAGGCCCGTGCTGCCGAGCTGGAAGAGCAGCAAGGTTTCCCGCCGGGCCGCAAGCAGACCAAGGAACTGAAGGAGCAGGTCACCGATGAGCTGCTGCCGCGCGCCTTCTCGGTGGTGCGCAGCACCTGGGTGTGGATCGATCCGGTCAATGGCTGGCTGCTGGTCGATGCCGGCTCGCCCTCCAAGGCCGAGGAAGTGTTGAAACTGCTGTTCAAGGCCATCCCCAAGTTCCCGCTGGAAACCTTGCGCACCGTGATGTCACCGGCTGCCGCGATGACCGACTGGCTGGCCAGCGACGAAGCCCCCAACGGCTTCACCGTGGACCAGGATACCGAGCTGCGCTCCACCGCCGAAAGCAAAGCCACCGTGCGCTACGTGCGCCACACGCTGGAAGCCGACGACATCCGCCGCCACATCGAAGCCGGCAAGCAGTGCACGCGCCTGGCGCTGACCTGGGCGGACAAGGTGTCCTTCGTGCTGACCGAGAACCTGTCGGTCAAGCGCATCGCGCCGCTGGACGTGCTCAAGGAAGACAGCGAGATCGCCGGCAAGAACGACGATGAACGCTTCGATGGCGACTTCATGCTGATGGCCGGTGAACTGGCCAAGCTGCTGGCCGCGCTGGTCGATGCGCTGGGAGGCCAACTGAAGGAAAACGACGGAACGCTGGCGCAGGCAGCCTGAGCGACAGGCCGCGTTGCTCGCGATATGACGACGGGAGCCCACGGGCTCCCGTTTTTCATGGGCGCAACAATGGAAAGGGGTCAGTGATCCTAACCCTGAGGCGTGAGCAGCACGTTCTCCAGCGGCAGCATCGCGTGAGCCAGCGTCGCCGCCAGCCGCGCACTGGAAACACCGTCGCGCGCACCCAGCGCCAGGCCATTGAGAAAGCTGGTGTAGAAATCCCCCAGGGCAGTGACGTCGGCATCGGCCCGGATCTCGCCTTCACGCTGGGCCTGCAGCAGTCGTGCGCGGATTTCGTTGCGGCGCTTGTGACGGCGTTGCGAGAGAGCATCACTGTGCTGGCTGTTCTCGGGCGCACAGTTGATGGCTGAAATCACTACCATGCACCCCTTTCCTGCCGGCAAGCCCGGCACCGTCGTCTTGCCCGAATACATCCGCACGCTGGCTCGCAGCATGGCGTACAGGTCTTCGCGGATGCCCTTGCCGGCCTGCAACAGGCGCAGCGGTCCGGCGCTGACGGTGCGGGAATAGACTTCCACGACTTCCCTGAACAGCGCATCCTTGTCGCCGAAGGCGGCATAGAGGCTTGGCGCCTTCACGCCGATGGCCTCGGTCAGGTCGGCCATGGTGGTGCCTTCATATCCCTTGCTCCAGAACACCTGCATGGCCTGATGCAGTGCCTGTTCGCGGTCGAAGCTGCGCGGGCGGCCCCGGGTCTTTATCATCGGTATCCTTTGCGGGGTATTACCCCAGGCGGTAATGGTGTTGCCTCGCAGTGTAGTTTATTTTAATCGGCGTTACAAAAATAAATCAGCGGCCCTTGAAGTTTGCCCGTGACATTCCTATTATCTAATGCTCGTTACATAAATAAATGGTGGCGAGCAACATCATTCACCGCAAATTAACCCGGAATTACTAAACCCGGCATTTGACGGCACCCATCGAAAGGACATGCCATGAGCCGCAAGACCCGAATAGAAAACTACCGCAACATCGGTATCAGCGCGCATATCGACGCGGGCAAGACCACGACCACCGAGCGCATTCTTTTTTATACGGGTGTGAATCACAAGATCGGTGAAGTGCACAACGGTGCGGCCACCATGGACTGGATGGAGCAGGAGCAGGAACGCGGCATCACCATCACCTCGGCCGCCACCACGGCCTTCTGGAAGGGCATGGCCGGCAATTACCCCGAGCATCGCATCAACATCATCGATACCCCGGGCCACGTGGATTTCACCATCGAGGTGGAGCGCTCCATGCGTGTGCTCGATGGCGCGGTGATGGTGTACGACTCGGTGGGCGGCGTGCAGCCGCAGTCCGAGACGGTCTGGCGCCAGGCCAACAAGTACAAGGTGCCGCGCATCGCTTTCGTCAACAAGATGGACCGCATCGGCGCGGACTTCTTCCGCGTGCAGAAGCAGATCGAAGAACGCCTCAAAGGCAAAGCCGTCCCCATCCAGATTCCGGTGGGCGCGGAAGACCATTTCTCGGGCGTGATCGATCTGGTCAAGATGAAGGCCATCATCTGGGACGAGGCCAGCCAGGGCGTGCTGTTCAAGTACGAAGACATCCCGCTGGAGCTGGAGGACACCGCGCGCCAGTGGCGCGACCACATGGTCGAGCAGGCTGCCGAGGCCAATGAGGAACTGCTGGAGAAATATCTCTCCGGCAATCCCCTGACCGAAGACGACATCAAGCGCGGCCTGCGCCTGCGCACGGTGGCCAACGAGATCGTACCGATGCTGGCCGGCAGCGCCTTCAAGAACAAGGGCGTGCAGGCCATGCTGGATGCGGTGATCGATTACCTGCCCTCGCCCGTCGATGTGCCGGCCATCGCCGGCCATGCCGAGGATGACAGCGAGATCGAGCGCCATCCATCGGACGAGGAACCGTTCTCGGCGCTGGCCTTCAAGATCATGACCGATCCCTTCGTGGGGCAGCTGACCTTCTTCCGCGTGTATTCCGGCATCGTCAATTCGGGCGATACGGTCTACAACCCGGTCAAGGGCAAGAAGGAACGCCTGGGCCGCATCCTGCAGATGCATGCCAACGAGCGCAAGGAGATCAAGGAAGTGTTCGCGGGCGATATCGCGGCTGCCGTGGGGCTGAAGGACGTGACCACCGGTGACACGCTGTCGGATCCGGAACATCCCATCATCCTGGAACGCATGATCTTCCCTGAACCCGTGATCTCGCAGGCAGTGGAACCGAAGACCAAGGCCGACCAGGAAAAGATGGGCATCGCCCTGAACCGCCTGGCGCAGGAGGACCCGTCCTTCCGCGTGCATACCGATGAGGAATCGGGCCAGACCATCATGTCGGGCATGGGCGAGCTGCACCTGGAAATTCTGGTGGACCGGATGAAGCGCGAGTTCAACGTCGAGGCCACGGTGGGCAAGCCGCAGGTGGCTTATCGTGAGGCCATCCGCAAGCCGGTGGAAGATGTCGAGGGCAAGTTCGTCAAGCAGTCCGGTGGGCGCGGGCAGTACGGCCACGTGGTGATCAAGCTGGAGCCGCAACCAGCCGGCAAGGGCTATGAATTCGTCGATGCCATCAAGGGTGGCGTGGTCCCGCGCGAGTTCATCCCGGCGGTCGACAAGGGTATCCAGGAGTCGCTGAAAGCGGGCGTGCTGGCGGGTTACCCGGTGGTGGACGTGAAGGCCACGCTGACCTTCGGTTCGTACCACGATGTGGACTCCAACGAGAACGCCTTCCGCATGGCCGGCTCCATGGCCTTCAAGGAAGCGATGAAGCGTGCGGGTCCGATGTTGCTGGAGCCGATGATGCAGGTCGAGGTGGAAACGCCCGAAGAATTCATGGGCAACGTGATGGGCGACCTGTCCTCGCGGCGCGGAATGGTGCAGGGCATGGAAGACATGGTGGGCGGCGGCAAGCTGGTGCGTGCTGAAGTCCCGCTGTCGGAAATGTTCGGCTACTCGACCACGCTGCGCTCGCTCTCGCAGGGGCGTGCGACTTACTCGATGGAGTTCAAGCACTATGCCGAGGCGCCAAGGCAGGTGGTGGAGCAGTTGTCGGGGAGCAAGGGCAAGGGTTGAATGGACTTGCTAGCTGTATGAGGAGGCCGATGCACCTTGGGGTGCGTCGGCTTTTTTATTCGAATGATGTGCGCCTTCGATACGCCCTGCGGGCTACTCAGTCCGAACGGGAAAGACGCGCCAAAAACAAAAACGCCCCGCCGGGAGCCGCGCAGGCGGCTCCCTCCGCTCCGCAATTTTTGCTGCGCAAAAACAAAAACGCCCCATTCTTTCGAATGAGGCGTTTTATCTGGCGGAGCGGACGGGGCTCGAACCCGCGACCCCCGGCGTGACAGGCCGGTATTCTAACCAACTGAACTACCACTCCTAAAACCGTTTCAGCTGTCGTTGCTTGCTGAAAGATCGCTATTATAGGAGAGGCTTTTTAAAAAAGCCAGCCCTATTTTAGAAAATTGCGAAATATTTTACGAGCAGGCCTTATGCCTTGAACTTGCCCTCGAATGCCAGCTTGGAGAGCGGCTCGCGCGGGCTCGGTACTTCACGGGCCTGCAGGCCTTCCGGCAGGATGGACTTGTCACCCAGCTTGCCCACCACCACCATCGCCTCCACCGAGAACTCGGCCGGGACGTTCAACTCGGTACGCGCCTTTTCCTTGTCGAAACCAGCCATGCCATGCGCATGCCAGCCGGACAACGACGCCTGCAGCGCCAGATAGCCCCAGGCCGAACCGGTGTCGAAGGAATGGGTCGGTGCAGGCACCGCCTCGGTCGCACCCGGCGGCACCATCACGGTACGCGACAGCACCACGATCAGGGCGGACGCGTTGGCGCACCAGCTGCGGTTGAATTCGTTCAACAGACCCAGCAGGCTATCCCACGCGGGCGTGCCACGACGTGCATAGACGAAGCGCCAGGGCTGGGCATTGTAGGCCGAGGGCGCCCAGCGCGCGGCTTCGAGGAAGGTCAGGACGGTTTCTTCGGAGATCTCGGCACCGTTGTAGGCGCGCGGGGACCAGCGGTTCAGGAATTGCGGATCGATGGGATAGTCGGCGTTGCGCGGATTGGCGGACATGTTCTGTTTCCTGTGAAGAGAGTTGAGGGGATGAATTCAGGCAGCAGGCATATTAGCAGCGCAGTCCTTTTGCTGCAGAGCCTGCACAGAACGATATGGACATAAAAAAACCCGCGCACCTTGCGGTGGCGGGTTAAATCCAATTCTCAGGGGTGATGAATTGGAGGGGGAGGAACTTCAGAATAACGATGCCCCTCCGCACCCTCCAACCTTTTTACATGCTGTAACACTCGTTGCAATTGCGCAGTGGAATGTGGGGAATCTGTCAGGAAGCGCTTTCCGCCTCACTTTGCCTGCCCGCCGCGCCCGGCGCCGTTTTGCGGCGGGTAGCGCTCATTTGCCGATACAGAACCGCGAAAAGATCACCCCCAGCAAATCATCCGGCGTGAACTTGCCGGTGATGCTGGACAAACGTTCCTGCGCCAATCGCAGCTCTTCAGCAAACAGATCCAATGCATGCTCGCCAGCCTCGTTGTCCAGCGCCGCATGTGCGGCTGCCTGGGCCAGATGCTCATCGGCCGCCTTCAGCGCCAGCAGATGCCGCTCACGCGCGAGGTAGCGCGACTCCACCGTCTGCTGCCAGCCTGCAATACGCAGCAGCTCGGCGCGCAGCAAGTCCACGCCCTGCCCTTCGGCCGCCGACAGATAGACGTGGGTCACGTCGTGCATCTTGTCCACGGCCGGCTTGTGGCCGGAGCGGTCGATCTTGTTCCAGATGCGGATGATGGGCACGCCCTCGGGGAAGCGCGCGGTGATCTTCTCGTCTTCCAGCGTGGGGCCACGGTCAGCGTCCAGCATGTGCAGGATCACGTCGGCCTTGGCCACCTCGGCCCAGGTGCGCTCGATGCCGATGCGCTCGACTTCATCCGGGCCACTGCCATCTTCACCGGCCTCGCGGATACCTGCCGTGTCGATGATGTTGAGCGGCATGCCTTCGATCTGTATCGTCTGCGTTACCTTGTCGCGCGTGGTGCCGGCGATGGGCGTGACGATGGCCACGTCCGATCCGGCCAGCACATTCAGCAGCGAAGACTTGCCCACGTTGGGCTTGCCGGCCAGCACCGCATTGAGACCATCGCGCAACAAGGCGCCCTGGGCCGCATGCTTGAAGACCTCTTCCAGCGTGTTGCGGATGGTAGCCAGTTGGCCGCGTGCATCGCTCTGCTTCAGGAAATCGATTTCTTCCTCGGGGAAATCCAGCGTCGCTTCCACCAGCATGCGCAGGCGCGTGACCTGATCCACCAGTTCGTGGATCACCTTGGAGAAAGCGCCCGAGAGCGATTCGGAGGCCGACTTGGCCGCTGCCTCGGTGGTCGCTTCGATCAGGTCGGCCACGGCCTCGGCCTGGGCCAGGTCGATCTTGTCGTTGAGGAAGGCGCGCTGGGTGAATTCGCCCGGTTCGGCCAGGCGCAGGCCGATCTCGCCGCCCGCCTGCACACAGCGCGCCAGCAGCATCTGCATCACCACCGGGCCACCGTGGCCCTGCAGTTCGAGCACATCCTCGCCGGTATAGGAATGCGGCGCCGGGAAGTGGATCGCCAGACCCTGGTCGATGGGACTGCCGTCTTCATTGAGGAAGGGCAGATAGGTGGCATGACGCGGCGCCAGGCTATCGCGGCCGCACACGGCGCGGATCACCGGCGCCAGGTTCTTGCCGGAGATGCGGACCACGCCGATGCCCCCGCGTCCGGGTGCGGTGGCGATGGCAGCAATGGGAGAAGAATCGAAAGTCATCTGCGAATACTTGTTGTTGTGTTGAGGTGAGCCCGCCGCTGCATCCCCCTCGGAGCAACGACGTAAGGCCATGTTAACTCTGCCTGCGCTGTACGACCGAAAAAAAACCCGTGGATTCCACGGGTTTTTCTCTTGATGGCCTGCAAGAACCGGCTTACTTGGTCTTGCCGCTCTCGATGTTGCGGGTGATCACCCATTGCTGCGCGATCGACAGGATGTTGTTGGTCACCCAGTACAGCACCAGGCCGGACGGGAAGAAGAAGAACATGAACGAGAACACCAGCGGCATGAACATCATCACCTTGGCCTGCACCGGATCGGGCGGGGTCGGGTTCAGCTTGGTCTGCAGGAACATCGACGCAGCCATGATGATCGGCAAGAGACCGATGGGCATGTTGAAGTAAGGGATGGTGCCGAACAGACGGTCGGGCGCGGTCAGGTCATGCACCCAGCCAAGCCAGGGCGCGCCGCGCATTTCCACCGAGGCCAGCAGCACCGAGTACAGCGAAATGAACACCGGAATCTGGATCACGATGGGCAGGCAGCCGCCCAGCGGGTTGATCTTCTCGGTCTTGTAGAGCGCCATCATCTCGCGGTTCATGGCCTGCGGATCAGACTTGTGGCGTTCGCGGATGGCCTGCATCTTGGGCGAGACCGCCTTCATCTTGGCCATGCTGCGATAGCTGGCAGCCGACAGCGGGAAGAACACCAGCTTGATCAGCACGGTCAGCAGGATGATGGTCCAGCCCCAGTTGCCCACCAGGTTGTGGATATGGGTCATCAGCCAGAAGATCGGCTCGGCGATCACGGTCAGGTGACCGTAGTCGCGCACCAGGTCCAGGCCCGGGGCAATCGCCTGCAGGGTCTTGGAAATGGTCGGGCCGGAATACAGCTGGCTGTCCATGGTCACGCTGGCGTTGGGCGCCACGGTGCCCAGCGGCAGGATGGAACCGACCGCGTACAGGTTGTCGCCGACCTTCTTGCTGAAGATGTCGCGCTGCGCGTTCTCGGGCGGGATGAAGGCCGAGACGAAGTAGTGCTGCACCATGGCGATCCAGCCATTGTCCGCCTTGGTGACGTGCTGCTGCTTGCCGTTGGCGATCTTCTCGAAGTCCAGCTTCTCGAAGTGCTCGGCATTGCTGTAGACCGCAGGACCGGTGAAGGTGCTGTAGAAGTGCGATTCGCCGCCCGGCTTGTTGCCATCGCGCACCAGTTGCAGGTACAGCGAAGGATTGATGGCCGCGCCCGTGGTGTTGGTCACGGTGTGCTTGACGTCGATGAGGTAGCTGTCGCGCTTGAAGGTGTAGGTCTTGGTCAGCTTCACGCCACCTTCCTCGGCCACCAGCACCAGCTGCACTTCATTGCCGTTGTCCAGCGAACGCGGGCCCGGCTGTGCGGTGAAGATGGTCTTGTGGTTGGGGAAAGGACCGCCGATCAGACCCGATTCGGCCAGGTACATATGGCCGGGTTCGGAATCGAACAGCACCACATTCTTGGTGGGGTCCACCACGTCGGGTTGCTTCAGCAGTTCCAGGCGCTTCAACTCACCGCCCACGGTATCGATGCTGGCCTTGACCAGATCGGTGGTGATGGTGATGGTTTCGCCCTTGGTGGCCGCAGCGACATCAGCGCCCGGCACGGCGCCGGGAGCCGGCGCCGGCGTGCCTGCCTGCGGCACCGGAGAACCGCTCGGGCTGGCGGTGGGCGCGGCCGGATTGGCGGCGGCTTGCTCCTGAGTCGGATTGGCCGACGGGAAGAACATCGACTGATGTCCGTTATGGCGCATCCAGCCATCCCAGAGCAGCAGCAGGGAGAAGGAGAATACAACCCACAGGACGGTACGTTTGATATCCATATGCGTATTGATGAGTTCAGGAGTGGCTGCAACCGTCAGCGGCCACAGGGGGAGACATCCGCGCCACCGAAGCCGGCAGCGCAGTGGTCGGGGAATCGGGAACGGCAGTCGACGAAGACGGACCTCGTGCCTCTGCCTCGGCCTGCGCACGGGCCTCGGCCGAGCCCGGCACGAAGTCCAGGCCACCGGCATGCCAGGGATGGCACTTGCACAGACGCTTGCCGGCCAGGAGGCTGCCCTTGAGCGCGCCATGCAGACGCACGGCCTCGGCAGCGTAGTCGGAACAGCTGGGATAGAAACGGCAATTCTGCCCCAGGAAAGGGCTCACTCCCAGCTTGTAGGCACGTAACAGCAGGAGCAAAGGCGTCTTCATCACTTCCTGTTTCCTGGCTATTTCCTGGCGAACGCGGGGGCGCCCGGCAGGAAGGCGAACAATTGCGTCAGTTCGGCCCGGAGCAGGGCCTTGACGGCCGCGCTGCGGGCGGGATCTTTCCTGGTATTGACCGGGCGCGACAAGCGCACGATGCAGTCCACGGCAGGCAGTTCAGCCTGGCGAAACAGCTCGCGCGTGGCCCGCTTGATCGTGTTGCGGGTGACCGCACGCGGTGCCAGCCGCTTGGCCGCCACCACGCCCAGACGGGCCTGCGACAAACTGTTGCGGCGTGCGTACAACACGAAATGCTCGGTGCGATACACGGGGCGCAAACGAAAAACGGATGAAAACTCATCCGTTTTAACGATTCGCCGATCGCGTGGGAAGTCGCCTGCTTGACGTGCTGGAAGCGGTGAACGGACGTCCGTCACACGAAACGGCAGCGCAAAGCCCCGGCTTAAACTGCAGCCAGACGCTTGCGGCCCTTGGCGCGACGGGCGTTGATCACGGCACGGCCGCCACGGGTGGCCATACGGGCACGGAAACCATGGGTACGCTTGCGACGCACGACGGAAGGTTGGTAAGTACGTTTCATGTTGGACTCGCTAAGTTGGGCTGCCTTGGAGCAAACAGCAAAAATAAATCGGAATTCTGGAACCGCTTTCGGTGTGCCTGTTCCGCATCACCGATGCCCTGCCGCCCACCAAGCCGGCAGCCCCTGCATCGCTGACACCATTAACTCTGTTGGCCTCTGCCGCCTCCCGGTGGCTACCTGGGTAATCGACCGGTGGGCAACTGAAACAGCACTGCGACGGCACCGCGCGCAATTCTTCAGATGGTGAACCCTGAATTAGACTGCATTTTCTACTTAGCTGTCAATGACTTATGCGCTTTTGCGCCCTTCCCGGCGCGCCCAACGGCCGGGTTCGGCCTCGCAGCGTGGCGCAATTGCAAAAATGCCCGGAAACAGGCCCTATGAAGTTTCTTGCAGGAAATCATCCCGGTTTCAACACTAGCCTTCAGCTCATGTACATCCCTCATGAACAAAACAGGGACAGCCCATGCGCGCCGCGCATGAACAAATCTGTAAATCATCTAAAGCATTTTTGCAGCGGCGCTGAACGTCCTTGCACGTCAGCCGGGATGAGGCGGATCAGCAACAGCCAAGCAGCCCAATCGCCCCCGTTACAAAAAAGATGCCGCACGCTGGCCGGACCCTGCAATATATAAACCATGCCTGGCACGATTCCAGCTATAAGGGGATATGAAGCAAAGAGATCGGTGCGAGGGACAGGCGAATTGCACCGGCAGGAGGAGAACGGCAGCATCTGCAGGGCCAGCTTTCCGGCCTGCTCAACCGCCCGACAGGCATTGTCCGCCTGTTTTCTCCCGCCGGCCATCAGATTTTTCACGATGGCGCGCTGCGCGAAAATAGCGCACCGTGAGGTCAACCGCTGAAGCAATCCGCACATTGAAAGAGCATGAAGTGAAGCTCTCTTTGCGCCCCCGGCGCAGTCGAGAGGATCAATGCTTCACCTCAATGGGCGGGAAAGCGCACAAAAATCCTGACCCTGATGAACGAAGCTGCACCAGAGGGATCACCAAGCAGACGGCAAAAAAGGAATAGAATAAAACCACGATGTGAATACCTCTTCACATCACGCTGTAGAAGCTACGGCTTTCAAAGAACACACCGGCAATGACGCAGTGCAGAGTCACCGACGCGTTCTTCGATAACCGCAGATGGCAAGTCCAGACATATGAATCTGTTTCGTACTTTTTTGAGAGCGACGGAGGTGGTATGGATATCTACAGCAGCTTTGCAAGCCGGTTCGACAAGACCAGAGAAGAAGAATTATCGCTTGAAGAGTATCTGAATCTTTGCAAGAACGACCCGGCAGTCTATGCATCGGCTGCCGAACGGATGCTGATGGCCATCGGCGAACCGGAGAAGGTCGACACCCGGGAAGATCCGCGCCTCTCGCGCATCTTCGCCAACAAGGTCATCAAGGTCTATCCCGCCTTCAAGGAATTCTATGGCGCGGAAGAAGTGATCGAGCAGGTTGTTTCGTATTTCCGCCATGCCGCGCAAGGCCTGGAAGAGAAGAAGCAGATCCTCTACCTGCTGGGTCCGGTCGGTGGCGGCAAGTCCTCCATCGCCGAACGCCTCAAGCAATTGATGGAGCAGGTGCCCTTCTATTCCATCAAGGGTTCGCCGGTCAATGAATCTCCGCTGGGCCTGTTCGATTACGACGAAGACGGCCCCATCCTCGAAGAGCAGTACGGCATCCCGCGCCGCTACCTCAAACCCATCCTGAGCCCGTGGGCGGTCAAGCGCCTGCACGAGTACAACGGCGACATCCGCCAGTTCCGCGTGGTCAAGCGCTATCCGTCCATCCTGCGCCAGATCGGCATTTCCAAGACCGAGCCGGGCGATGAAAACAACCAGGACATTTCCACCCTGGTCGGCAAGGTCGATATCCGCAAGCTGGAACAATATTCGCAGGACGATGCCGACGCCTACAGCTACTCGGGCGGCCTGTGCCTGTCCAACCAGGGCCTCTTGGAATTCGTGGAAATGTTCAAGGCCCCCATCAAGGTGTTGCACCCGCTGCTGACGGCCACGCAGGAAGGCAACTTCAAGGGCACCGAGGGTTTCGGTGCGATCCCCTTCGATGGCGTCATCCTGGCCCACTCCAACGAATCGGAATGGAAGGCCTTCCGCAACAACAAGAACAATGAAGCGCTGCTGGACCGCATCTTCATCGTCAAGGTGCCGTATTGCCTGCGCGTGTCCGAAGAAATCAAGATTTACGAAAAGCTGATCCGCAGCTCGTCGCTGGGCAAGGCCACATGCGCGCCGGGCACGCTGAAGATGATGGCGCAGTTCTCGGTGCTGACACGCCTGAAGGAACCGGAAAATTCCAGCCTCTTCTCCAAAATGCAGGTCTATGACGGCGAGAATCTGAAAGACACCGACCCCAAGGCCAAGTCCTATCAGGAGTACCGCGACTATGCCGGTGTCGATGAAGGCATGAACGGCATCTCCACGCGCTTCGCCTTCAAGATTCTTTCGCGGGTGTTCAACTTTGATACCACCGAGGTAGCGGCCAATCCCGTGCACCTGATGTACGTACTGGAGCAGCAGATCGAGCGCGAGCAGTTCCCGCAGGAGGTCGAGCAGAAATATCTCTCCTTCGTGAAGGACACGCTGGCCTCGCGCTACGCCGAATTCATCGGCAAGGAAATCCAGACGGCGTATCTGGAGTCGTATTCGGAATATGGCCAGAACGTCTTCGACCGTTACGTCACCTATGCCGACTTCTGGATCCAGGATCAGGAATACCGCGATCACGATACCGGCGAGAGCTTCGACCGCGCGGCCCTGAATGCGGAACTGGAAAAGATCGAGAAGCCTGCCGGCATCAGCAATCCCAAGGACTTCCGCAACGAGATCGTCAACTTCGTGCTGCGTGCGCGGGTCAACAACGGTGGCAAGAATCCGCTGTGGACCAGTTACGAAAAACTGCGCGTGGTGATCGAGAAGAAGATGTTCTCCAACACCGAAGACCTGTTGCCGGTGATTTCCTTCAACGCCAAGGGCTCCACCGAGGAAATGCAGAAACACGAAGACTTCGTGAACCGCATGGTCAGCAAAGGTTACACGCCCAAGCAGGTACGCCTGCTGTGCGAATGGTACCTGCGCGTGCGCAAGTCCTCGTAAGCGCCGCTGTTGCGCATCGCCGCGGCATGCGTGGCGATGCACGCGGCGACCCTTCGGCGCCGTGCGCCTGGCGCACCGCCGACCACTAGCAGGAGAACCGAGTGCTGCATCAGATCATCGACCGCAGGCTGGCTGGCAAGAACAAGAGCATCGCCAACAGGGAGCGCTTCCTGCGGCGCTTCAAGGGGCATATCCAACGTTCGGTGGCGGACGCCGTGCGCGACCGCAGCATCACCGATCTGGAAAAATCGAAGAGCATCAGCATCCCGCGCAAGGATGTCTCGGAGCCTTTCTTCCATCACGGCAAGGGCGGCAAACGCGAAGCCGTGCATCCGGGCAACCAGGATTATCTGCAGGGTGACCGCATCCCGCGCCAGAACGGCGGCAGCGGTGGTGGCGGCGGCAGCAGTGCCAGCAACGAGGGCGAAGGACAGGACGATTTCACCTTCGAACTGACCCGCGAAGAATTCATGCATTACTTCTTCGAGGATCTGGAACTGCCGCGCCTGGTCGAAACCAACCTGCTGCAGGTACCGAACTGGAAGAACCAGCGCGCCGGATATTCGGTCGACGGTTCGCCCAACAACATCGACGTGGTGCGTTCGCTGCGTTCCTCGCTGGGCCGCCGCATCGCCCTGGGCGGACCGCTGCAGCGCCAGCTCGACGTGGCCGAGGAAACACTGGCCAAGATGAAGCGCAAACCCGAGGAGCACAGCGCCGACATCCCGCTGCTGGAAGAGGAAGTGAAACATTTGCGCGCCCGCATCCTGCGCATCCCCTTCATCGATCCCTTCGACCTGCGCTATGTGAACCGGGTGCGCCAGCCGCAACCGTCCAGCCGCGCGGTGATGTTCTGCGTGATGGACGTGTCGGGCTCGATGGATGAGCAGCGCAAGGATTTGTCCAAGCGCTTTTTCATCCTGCTGTATCTCTTCCTGACGCGTAACTACGAACACATCGAAGTGGTCTTCATCCGCCACCACACCCGCGCCGATGAGGTCGATGAAAACACCTTCTTCCATTCGCAGGAAAGCGGCGGCACGGTGGTTTCCAGTGCGCTGGAGCTGATGCACGACATCATCACCAAGCGCTATTCGCCCAGCGAGTGGAACATCTACGGCGCGCAGGCTTCGGATGGCGACAACTGGAATGACGACTCCCCCAAGTGCCGCGAACTGCTGGAGTCCGCCATCCTGCCGCTGACGCGCTACTTCGCTTACATCCAGGTAGCCGAGCCGGAACAGAACCTGTGGACCGAGTACCTGCAACTGGTCGAGTCGCATCCGCACTTCGCCATGAAGAAGGTGCAATCGGCCGCCGAGATCTACCCGGTCTTCCGCGAACTCTTTGAAAAGCAGGTGCACGCATGAACAGCCGCTTCAAGCATGACCCGCTGCCTTGCCCCTCGGACTGGAGCTTCGAACTCATCGAGCGCTACAACGAGGAAATCGCACGCGTAGCCAAGGGTTACGAGCTGGACATCTATCCCATCCAGCTGGAGATCATCTCGGCCGAACAGATGATGGATGCCTATGCCTCGCACGGCATGCCGGTCAATTACCGGCACTGGTCCTACGGCAAGCATTTCATGCTGACCGAACGCGACTACAAGCGCGGGCAGATGGGCCTGGCCTATGAGATCGTCATCAACTCGGACCCCTGCATCGCCTACCTGATGGAAGAGAACACGATGACCATGCAGGCGCTGGTCATCGCTCATGCGGCTTACGGGCACAACTCCTTCTTCAAGGGCAATTACCTGTTCCAGTTGTGGACCGATGCCAGCGCCATCATCGATTACCTGGTGTATGCGCGCAATTACATCGCCGAGTGCGAAGAGCGCCACGGCTTCGAACGCGTGGAGGAATTGCTGGACTCCTGCCATGCGCTGATGAATTACGGCGTGGACCGCTACAAGCGTCCGCAACGCCTGTCGCTGGCGCAGGAGAAGGCGCGCCAGCGCGAACGCGAAGCCTACATGCAGTCGCAGGTCAACGAGCTGTGGCGCACCCTGCCGGCCAAAAAGGAAACGGCCGCCGCGACTGTCGAAGGCCGCTTCCCGTCCGAACCACAGGAGAACCTGCTGTATTTCGCCGAGAAGAATGCGCCCCTGCTGGAGCCGTGGGAACGCGAGGTCATCCGCATCGTACGCAAGGTCGGACAGTATTTCTACCCGCAGCGCCAGACCCAGGTGATGAACGAAGGCTGGGCCACCTTCTGGCATTACACGCTGTTGAATACGCTGTATGACCAGGGCCGCCTGACGGATGGCTTCATGATGGAATTCCTGCATTCGCACAGCAATGTGGTGTTCCAGCCGCCCATCACCAAGCCGTATTACAACGGCATCAATCCGTATGCGCTGGGCTTCTCGATGATGAGCGACATCCGCCGCATCTGCGAGAACCCCACCAATGAAGACCGCGAGTGGTTCCCCGACATCGCCGGGCGCAACTGGCTCGACACCCTGCAATACGTGATGCGCAACTACAAGGACGAGAGCTTCATCGCGCAATATCTCTCGCCCAAGCTCATGCGCGACATGCGCATGTTCGCCGTGCTCGATGACGAGGCGCGCAGCGAGATCGAGGTCTCGGCCATCCATAACGAACGCGGCTTCCAGTACGTGCGCCAGGCGCTGTCGCGGCAGTACGACATCAATCATCGCGAGCCCAACATCCAGGTCTGGTCGGTCAACACGCGCGGCAATCGCAGCCTGACGCTGCGCCACTTCCGCAGTGACGGCCGTTCGCTGGGCGACAGTACCAACGAGGTGCTGCGCCACATGGCGCGGCTGTGGCAGTTCGACGTCTATCTCGAAAGCGTGGACGACAACGGCTACATCGTGCAGCGCTATGAATGCGTGGCCGAGAACCGGTATGCGCTGCGTTCATGACTGACTTCACTCAGGAGTGATCATGCCCGCCGCCCCCGCTACCCCGCGCCCGCCGATCTCGGCCCAGACCATCCCGCTGTTTCCGCTGGCCAGTACGCTCTTTCCGGAAGGACGGCTGCCGCTGCAGATCTTCGAGGTGCGCTACCTGGACATGATCCGCAAGTGCATCGCCGAGGGCAGCAGCTTCGGCGTGGTGGCCCTGACGGAGGGATCGGAAGTGCGCCGCCCCGGCCAGACCGAGCGCTTCGTCGGCGTGGGCACGGTGGCGCGCATCCAGGAATGGAGCACACCCTCGCCCGGCCTCATGCGCATTGCCTGCCTGGGTGGGGAGCGTTTTCGCATCCTGCAGGCCGAGCAGCAGAAACACGGACTATGGACGGCACAGGTGGAAGTGATGGAAGCGGACCACGCGGTGACGATTCCTGAGGAGTTGCGCAATACCTCGCAGGCGCTGGACAACCTGCTGCAATCGGTGCTGCGCCAGGGCCTGCCGGACAGCGAAGTGCCCATCGCCGCGCCTTACCGGCTGGACGATTGCGGCTGGGTGGCCAACCGCTGGGCCGAGATGATGCCGATCTCCGTGAACCTCAAGCAGAGCCTGCTGGCGCTGGACAATCCGCTGTTGCGGCTGGAGCTGGTGCAGGATGCGCTGGATGAGTTGGGCTGGTTGAAATAGAGCCTGTTCCTTTCACACGCGCCGCCCCTCTGCAATTGGCTTTGACTTCCCGCTCATTTTGTTCCATCATTTCTGTAATAACAGAAACGATGGAACAAAATGAACCTCTCTCCGACCATGCACAAGTACATCCTCCACTGGGGCGAGATGGGCACCCGCTGGGGAGTCAATCGCACCGTGGCGCAACTCCACGCCCTGCTGTTCCTGGTCAACCAGCCGCTGCCCGCCGAAGACATCGCCGACACGCTGGGGGTGGCGCGCTCCAACGTCAGCAACAGCCTGAAGGAGCTGCAAAGCTGGGGACTGGTGCGCATCACCCACGTAGCGGGCGACCGTCGCGACCACTTCATTGCCTTGCAGGACGTGTGGGAAATCTTCCGCGTCATCATGGAGCAGCGCAAGCGCCGGGAAATAGATCCCACCCTCACGGTATTGCGTGAATGCGCATCGGAAGCGCAACACGACCCCGCCCTGGAAAGCGCCACCAAGGCCAAGATGGATCAGGTGCTGGCCTTCCTGGAAATGCTCATGTCCACCTACGACGACTACAAGCACCTGCCACCTGCAACCCTGCAACGCTTTCTCAAGATGGGCGGCAAGTTTGCGCGCCTGCTTAGCAACGACGACAAGGAGTCATCATGACCGGCCCCGCACTCACGCTCTACTTTGATGGCCGCTGCGGCCTGTGTGTCACAGAAATGCAAAAGCTGCGCCGCTGGGACAAGGCCGGCAAGCTGGCTTTCGTCGACATCGCTCAAGATGATTTTTCGCCAGCCTCGCTCGGCACCGACCTGGCCGCACTCAATGCACTGCTGCACAGTACGACCGCCGACGGTCGCCTGCTGGTGGGGATCGACAGCATCCTGGCCGCCTATACGCTGGCCGGACGCGGCTGGATGGTATGGCCGCTGCGCGTACGCGCCTTGCGCAGGCTCTGGTCAGCGCTGTATGCACTCCTCGCTCGTCACCGCTATGGAGTCTCCCGGCTGTTGGGTCTGGTCGGCGTACGCCCTTCCGCATCCTGCGAGAGCGGCCTCTGCAGGCGCGAGGGAACGGGCTTTTGAAGGCCATTTTTTTTATTATGAATTTCTGTTTATACAGAAATTAAAGACATAAAACGAGATGAACACTTCCACAGGTACAAGAAGATGGCTGGTCCGCTTGATGCATGGCGCGGTGCAGTGGCTGCTCGGCATCACGGCGGCGGGTGTGCTGGGCTGGCGTGTGCGCGAGGTCATGGCCGCATGGCAGATGGCGCCGCGCTCGCCGGTAGCGCTGCGGGGAGCCGCATCATGAACATCCTCGTCATCGGCGCCACCGGCCTGATCGGCAGCTACACCATGGCGGCGCTGCAGCGGGCGGGCCACCACGCCATCGGCGTCAGCCGCAGCAAGCCCTCGGGCACGTTGGTCGCATGCAAGGAGCTCGACATTGCCTCGCTCACCGACGCCCAGGCATGGCTGCCGCATCTGGAAGGTATCGATGCGGTCATCAACTGCGTCGGAATCATTCGCGAAAGCCGTCCGGGCGATTTCCAGCGCTTGCATCACCAGATGCCCATCGCTCTCTTTGCTGCCTGCGAACAAGCCGGTGTGGCGCGCGTGGTGCAGGTGTCGGCATTGGGCAGCGAACCGCACGCCGTGACTGCCTATTGGCGCAGCAAGGGGACCGCCGATGCCGACCTGCTGCAGCGCAGGCTGGCCGGCACTGTGGTACGTCCGTCACTGGTCTACGGCGATGAAGGTGCCAGCAGTCGCGTGTTCACCATGATGGCCAGTCTGCCACTGATCATCATGCCCATGGCCCACCGTGCGCTGGTGCAACCCATCCACGTCGAGAACCTGGCCGACGTGCTGGTAACGTTGCTCACCTCCGATGGGCCGGTACCACGCGAACTGGCGGCAGTTGGTCCGCGTGCGCTGAGCATTGCCGCTTATATCGAAACCCTGCGTGCGGCAATGGCTTGGCCGCCCGGCCTGGTATTGACGCTTCCCGCCGCACCTGCCCGCCTGCTCGCGCGCTGCGCCGAACTGCTGCCGGGCAGCGCATTGACAGTGGACTCGCTGCGCATGTTGGAACAAAGTGCCGACGGCAGCAATACCGCAGATAGCGGACCGGTGCGCGCGATACTCGGCCGCCCCTTGCGCCGCCCCGAGGATTTCACCGGCCCCGCGCAAAGGGCGCGCGCCGTCTGCGCCTGGGCGCTTCCGGCCTGCCGACTGGTGATCGCGTTGCTCTGGATACTCACGGCGTACGCCTCGTGGTTCGGCTGGCCGCATACCCAAAGCCTGGACTGGCTGGCGCAATGCGGCCTGCCGCACGCATGGGCAGAACCTGCGCTGCTGGGTGCCAGCTTGCTGGACGCCACCATCGGCGTGATCGTACTGGTGGCGCGGCGGTCATGGATATGGCCGCTGCAGATGACGCTGGTGCTGGGCTATACGGCAATCATGTCCTTCTGCCTGCCGCAATTCTGGATGCACCCCTTCGGCCCGCTGAGCAAGAACCTGCCGCTGCTTGCCCTCATGTTCATCATGTGGCGGCTGACGGCAAACTCCGAAAAACAAGACTAAGGAGCAAGAACACCATGGACTATCTCGCCACCAAATGGCTGCACATCATGTCGGCCACCTTCATGTTCGGCACCGGCTTCGGCACCGCGTTCTACATGTTCTTTACCAACCGCAGCCGCAACGTCCAGGCCATCGCCGTGGTCACCCGCTGGGTCGCTCGAGCGGACTGGTGTTTCACCACGCCAGCGGTCATCATCCAGCCGCTTTCCGGATTCTGGATGATGCATCTGGCCGGCTACCCTATCACTTCACCTTGGCTGCTCTGGTCGTTGGCGCTGTACGCGCTGGCGGGGATCTGCTGGCTGCCGGTGGTATGGCTGCAGCTGAGAATGCGAGACATGGCGCAAACGGCGGCGGCCGCTGGCACTGATCTGCCGGAGCGTTTCTGGCGCTTTGAACGGATCTGGACCGTGCTCGGCTTTCCCGCGTTTGGCGGATTGGTCATCGTCTATTGGCTGATGGTCCACAAGCCGATGTAAGTTCGGCCGTGGGGTCAACGCTATCAACAAAAGCTTAGCTGACCTTATTGGGAACAGGCGCCGGGACCTGTTCCTTACGGCGCCACGCCGCTGATCCCCGCCTCGGCCAGCAGCGCCGACATCCCCGACCAGAAGATCTGGATCCCGATACACAGCAGGATGAAGGCCGACAGCCGCAACACCACCATGGTGCCCAGGCGGCCCATCAGGTTGACCAGCTTGTGCGCATAGTTGTAGCAGAGAAAGATCACCAGCGCGGTCACGGCTGCGCCCAGTGCGGCGCTGCCCACCGAAATCACCCAATCGAGCAGGCGCGTGGGCGTGTTGGCACCCAAGGTGATGGAGGCCGCGATGGTGCCGGGGCCGACGGTCAGGGGGAAGCTCATCGGGTAGAAGCTGCGTGCCTTGATTTCTTCATCGGGCAGGTCTTCGTCATAGGACTTGGCCACCTGGGTGGGAATGGCGCTGTCCTGGCTGTTGTCGTTCAACAGCTTCCAGCCCGAGACCGCCACCAGCAAACCGCCGCCCACGCGCACGATGGGCAAGGAAATGCCGAAGAAGG
Organism: Herbaspirillum sp. DW155; assembly: GCF_037076565.1. Taxonomy (NCBI): domain Bacteria; kingdom Pseudomonadati; phylum Pseudomonadota; class Betaproteobacteria; order Burkholderiales; family Oxalobacteraceae; genus Herbaspirillum; species Herbaspirillum sp. DW155. The sequence goes on from NZ_AP029028.1 coordinate 4,965,484, forward strand.
TCAGCACGTGCGAACCGATGAAGATCGCCGCCACCAGCATGAACCAGCAATTGATGGCCACCTGGCGCGCGATGCGCTTTTCGGTGCTGCGGCTGACGTTGCCCAAGAGGTTGGCGAATACCGGCGCGATCCCCAGGGGATTGAGGATGGGCAGCAGCGTGACCGGGATCAGCAGGACGGCCTTGAGAAAGAGGATGAACATGGCGCAATCGGAAAAAACGGCATTGAGGGTGTGACCCGGCAGCGTAGCGGAAAGCCGCTGCGCTGCCAACCACGCTGCGCCTGCCCGTGCTCAGGCGGCGCTCAGGCGGTACTCAGGCGGTGCGCAGGCCCATGCCGCGCGCGCGGGTAAAAAGCAGCACGGCGATGCTCAGGTTCAGCAGGTTCCAGGCGATGCCGTTGGCGAAGGCCGCATGGTAATTGCCGGTGAGGTCGAAGATCTTGCCCGACATCCAGCCGCCCAGTGCCATGCCGAACATGGTGGCCATGATGACCGCGCCCACGCGCTGCCCGGCTTCAGCGGCAGGAAAATACTCGCGCACGATGATGGCGTAGGACGGCACGATGCCGCCCTGGAACAGGCCGAACAGGGCCGAGATGATGTAGAGCGACGCCAGGCTGTCGAAGGGAATGAACAGCAGCAGCGACAAGCCCTGCAGCGCCGAGCCCAACAACAAGGTACGCAGGCCGCCAATGCGGTCGCAGATGGCCCCGGAGACGAGGCGGCTGACCACGCCGCAGGCCAGCATCAGCGAGAGCATCTGGGCGCCACGCGCCGGGCCGTAGCCGAGGTCGCCGCAGTAGGCCACGATGTGGACCTGGGGCATGGCCATGGCCACGCAACAGGCGACGCCGGCCACGCACAGCAGCAGTTGAGCGGAACCCGGCGCCAGTCCGAAGGGACGCGGACCGCCGCCGGCGCGGGTGCTGGCCGGCCCGCTGTCCTGCAGCGGCGGACGGGCGCGCATGAGCAGGGCCAGGCTGCACATGATGAGGCTGCAGGCGATGCCCATGCCGATGTAGGTCTGCTGCCAGCCCACGCTGTCGACGAAGTGCTGGACGATGGGCGGCCACAACGCGCCGCCCAGGTAATTGCCGCTGGCGCACACCGCCACGGCGATACCGCGCCGCTTGCGGAACCACAGCGAGGTATCGGCCACCAGCGGCGAGAAGGTACAGGCCGTGCCGAGGAAACCGATCAACAGGCAGTGCGCGGCCATGAAGCACCAGATGTTGGGCGCCAGCGCCGCCGCGATGAAGCCCGCGCCCAGGCAGGCCCCGCCCAGCAGCAGCGCACGCGTGATGCCGGAACGGTCGGCCATGCGCCCCATCAACAGGCCGCCGACGCCCACGCCCAGCATGGTCAGGGTATAGGGCATGGAAGCCAGCCCACGATCCACCTGGAAGTGCGCCTGCACCGCCGGCAGTACCACCGCCATCACGTACATGCCGCTGGCGCCCACGATCATCAGGACCAGGGTGATGCACAGGCGCAGCACGGCGTAGGAGGAATCGATCTGGTGGCGGTCAGTGGCGGAATGGGGCAAGGAAGGCGGCACGGTCTGTCTCCGGACTAATTTTTATCGCGTTGGTGATTTAGTTTTTGCGTCGGCATTTATAAGTTTTTTGATAGGCCGCGCAACTGTGCAACAGATTGCATCCGATGGGTGCAAATCCCAGGCTGACTAGAACCCATTTCATAAATAGGCGTGAGTGCGAGCGAGTCCCGTTTGGGATGAAGTGCAAGGCGCGAATTTGGGTCAAGACTGGGCGTCTTGACCCAAATTCGTAACGCAGCAATTCGCCCAAACGGGCCGCTCCCTGCGGGTTCTGTCCAGAAAGGGCGCTGGCCGCGTTGCACTCCTTGCGTGTGGCACCGCCACACGACGCGTCGCGCGCCTTGCCAGCGCCCTTTCTGGACAGAACGCATCTCACGCCTATTTATGAAATGGGTTCTAGCCTATCACGCGGGATGCCGGCTTGCAGGCGGAGACATAAAAAAGCCGCCCGGCCACAAGGGCTAGAACGGCGGACAGTAATGGCGCAGCCTATAGCCTCAACCTACGTGATAAAGATGCACCTGCCGAAACCCCAGCCGCTCCTTGTGCCGCGCAATCTTCTGCAGCATCAGCAGCCCCTCCTCATGCCCGGCCACCACCACCCGACGCACGGCGCTGCGGCCTTCGATGCCGTCCCAGGCCTGGGTGAGCACCCAGTCGCCCAAGAGATCCTGCACCAGGTCCACCGTGAAGATGGCGCGCGTCTTGCCGTCGGTGAAGTGCAGGCGCGTGGCCACGGTCACGGGCAGTGCATGGGTGACGTGGTCAGCGGAATCGATCATGGCAAAAGCAGGGCTACGGAACGGCGGGCGTGGATGATAGCAGGACGGCTGGGGAATACAAGGACAAGCGGCCAAGGGCTGAAACAAACCGTCCGGCACCACGCCGGACGGTCCATGCGCAAATCATTTACAGATTCGGCGCCAGCCAGCGTTCCACCTCTTCCCTGGGCACATGACGGCGCTCTGCCATATCGGCCACCTGGTCTTCGCCGATCTTGCCGACCACGAAGTACTTCGACTGCGGATGTGCGAAGTAGAAGCCCGATACCGAGGCACCGGGGAACATGGCGTAAGACTCGGTGAGCTGCATGCCGATTTCATCGCACTGCATGACGCGGAAAGCGTCAGCCTTCACGGTGTGCTCCGGGCAGGCCGGATAGCCGGGTGCGGGACGGATGCCGAGATATTTTTCCTTGATGAGATCGGTGCTGCTCAGGTTCTCATCGGCCGCGTAGCCCCACAGGTCCTTGCGCACGCGTTCATGCAGGTATTCGGCGAAGGCTTCGGCCAGGCGGTCAGCCAGGGCCTTGAGCATGATCGAGGAGTAATCGTCGTGGGCATCCTCGAAGCGCTTTTCGTATTTCTCGATACCGAGGCCGGCGGTGACGGCAAACATGCCGATGTAATCCTGCACGCCCGAGTCCTTGGGCGCGATGAAGTCAGACAGGCACTGGTTGGGACGCGCCACGCCATCGACCACCGGCTTCTCGGTCTGCTGGCGCAGGCCATAGTAAGTGAAGGCAACCTGGCTACGGCTGTCGTCGGTGTAGATCTCGATGTCGTCGTCGTTGACGGTGTTGGCCGGCAAGAGCGAGATGACGCCATTGGCGGTGAGCCAGCGGCCGTCGATGATCTTCTTCAGCATCGCCTGGGCTTCCTGGAAGACCTTGGTCGCGGCTTCGCCCACGACTTCATCGGTGAGGATGGCAGGGTAAGGACCGGCCAGATCCCAGGTCTGGAAGAACGGACCCCAGTCGATGTAGTTGGCCAGCAAACCCAGGTCCACATTCTTGAACAGGCGGCGGCCGATGAACTTGGGCCTGACCGGGGCGAAGTCCAGCTTGGTCTTGTTGGCGCGCGCTGCCGCCAGCGACAGCATGGGTGCGGCCTTCTTGCTGGCGTGCTGTTCGCGGATGCGTTCGTAGTCGGCGTTCAGTTCAGCCACGTACTGGGTCTTCTGCTCGTCGGCCAGCAGCGATTGCGCCACCGACACGGCACGCGAGGCGTCCGGCACGTAGACCACCGGGCCTTCGTAGTTGGGGGCGATCTTGACGGCCGTATGCGCGCGCGAGGTGGTCGCGCCACCGATCATCAGCGGCATCTTGAGACCGGCGAAATACGGATCGCGCTGCATTTCCTTGGCGACGTAGGCCATCTCTTCCAGCGACGGGGTGATCAGGCCGGAAAGACCGATGATGTCGGCCTTCTCTTCCTTGGCCTTGGCCAGGATCTCGGCGCAGGGCACCATCACGCCCATGTTGACGACCTCGAAGTTGTTGCACTGGAGGACGACGGTGACGATGTTCTTGCCGATGTCGTGGACGTCGCCCTTGACGGTGGCAATGACGATCTTGCCCTTGGGCTTGGCGACTTCACCGGTGGCGATTTCGAGCTGGCGCTTCTCTTCCTCGATGAAGGGGATCAGGTGCGCCACGGCCTGCTTCATCACGCGCGCAGACTTGACCACCTGCGGCAGGAACATCTTGCCCTGGCCGAACAGGTCGCCGACCACGTTCATGCCATCCATCAGCGGACCTTCGATCACATGGATGGGGCGGCCGCCATCGGCGGCGATCTGCTGGCGCACCTCTTCGGTGTCTTCCACGATCCATTGCGTGATGCCGTGCACCAGCGCATGCGAGAGACGCTTGGCCACCGGCAGGTTGCGCCATTCGAGGGTGGCTTCTTCCTTCTTGTCGCCGGCCTTGAGCGTCGCGGCGTATTCGATCATGCGTTCGGTGGCGTCTTCGCGGCGGTTCAGGACCACATCTTCCACGCGCTCGCGCAGCTCGGCCGGCAGGTCGTCGTAAACACCGATCATGCCGGCATTGACGATGCCCATGGTCATGCCGGCCTTGATGGCGTGATACAGGAAAACGGTGTGGATCGCTTCACGCGCCGGATCATTGCCGCGGAAGCTGAAGGAGACGTTGGAAACACCGCCGCTGATCTTGGCGTAGGGCAGGTTCTGGTGGATCCAGCGGGTGGCTTCGATGAAGTCGACCGCGTAGTTGTTGTGTTCCTCGATGCCGGTGGCGACCGCGAAGATGTTGGGGTCGAAGATGATGTCTTCGGGCGGGAAGTCCAGCTTGTCCACCAACAGGCGATAGGCGCGTTCGCAGATCTCGATCTTGCGGGCGAAGGTATCAGCCTGGCCCACTTCGTCGAAGGCCATGACGATGACGGCCGCGCCATAGCGGCGGCACAGCTTGGCTTCGCGCAGGAATTTCTCCTCGCCTTCCTTCATCGAGATGGAGTTGACGATGGACTTGCCCTGCACGCACTTCAGGCCCGCTTCGATGACTTCCCATTTGGAAGAGTCGATCATGATGGGCACGCGCGCGATGTCGGGCTCGGAGGCGATCAGGTTGAGGAAGCGCGTCATGGCGGCGACCGAATCGAGCATCGCTTCATCCATGTTGATGTCGATGATCTGGGCGCCGTTCTCGACCTGCTGGCGGGCCACGGCCAAGGCTTCGTCGTACTGTTCGTTCAGGATCAGGCGGGCGAAGGCCTTGGAACCGGTGACGTTGGTGCGCTCGCCGACGTTCACATACAGCGAATCGTCATTGATGGTGAAGGGCTCCAGGCCCGACAGGCGCATCTCGTGGGTCGGCTCGGGGACTTTGCGCGGGGGGATCGTGGCCACCGTCTCGGCAATGGCCTTGATGTGCGGCGGCGTGGTGCCGCAGCAGCCACCGGCGACGTTGACGAAACCGCTCTCGGCGAATTCCTTCAACAATGCAGAGGTGACATCGGGTGTTTCATCGAAGCCGGTGTCGCTCATCGGATTGGGCAGGCCGGCGTTGGGATAGATGCAGACGAAGGTGTCGGCGATCTTGGACAGCTCTTCCGCATAGGGGCGCATCAGGGCCGCACCGAGGGCGCAGTTCAGGCCCACGGTCAGCGGGCGCGCATGGCGGATGGAGTTCCAGAACGCGGTCACGGTCTGGCCCGACAGGATGCGGCCGGAGGCGTCCGTCACGGTGCCCGAGATCATGATGGGCAGGCGCTTGCCGCTCTCTTCGAAGAAAGTATCGATGGCGAACAAAGCCGCCTTGCAGTTGAGCGTGTCGAAGATGGTCTCGACCAGCAGCACGTCGGCCCCGCCTTCGACCAGGGCGCGGGTCTGCTCGAGGTAGGCTGCGACCAGTTGATCGAAGGTGACGTTGCGGGCGGCCGGGTCGTTGACGTCCGGCGAGATGGAGGCGGTCTTGGGCGTGGGGCCCAAGGCACCGGCCACGAAGCGCGGCTTGTCCGGGGTCGAGTACTTGTCGCAGGCCGCGCGCGCCAGGCGCGCCGATTCCACGTTCATCTCGTAGACCAGGTGCGCCATGTGGTAATCGTCCTGGGCCACACTGGTGGCGCCGAAGGTATTGGTCTCGATCAGGTCGGCACCGGCGGCCAGGTATTGCTCGTGGATTTCCTGGATGATGTGCGGCTGGGTCAGCGAGAGCAGTTCATTGTTGCCCTTGACGAAGAGCTCCTTGCCGGGAACGCTGAAGTCGGCGAAACGCTGGCCGCGATAATCCTCTTCAGTCAGCTTGTAGCGCTGGATCATGGTGCCCATGGCGCCATCGAGGATGAGGATGCGCTGCGACATCAGGTCGCGCAGCAGCAATTCGGTCTGGCACAGTTCGTTCGGCTTCATCTGGCGTTTTTCTCTGGTTACGGCAACAATGCAGAGCCTGCCCCCCGCGCACGGGCGCGCTGCGGATAAAAAAACCGGCCAGGAAAGGACCGGTTCGGCAGGCAAAAAGTGACCCCGATTATACGCCAAAGCACCCTGCCGCCGCCTCCGGGGAGGCTTTGCGGGCAGGGCTTCGTTGCAAACCGTTAACTATTTACACAGATGCCAGATCATCCGCCCATCCTCATCCTGACCGCGCTGGAAAGTGAACTCAATGCCGCTGCTGCTCCGGCCGGCGTGCAGGTGGTCTATTGCGGCGTCGGCAAGGTCAATGCCGCGCTGCATACCACCCAGGCCATCCTGACCCATCGTCCGCGCGCGGTCATCAATTTCGGCACGGCCGGCAAAATCGATCCGCTGCATGATGGCTTGCTGGAAGTGGCCGCCGTGCTCCAGCGCGACATGGATGCCACGCCGCTGGCGCCGCGTGGCGTCACGCCGCTGATGGATCAGGTACAGCAGCCGGCCCGGCTGGAATCGGGCTATCCGGGCGTGCTCTGCGGCACCGGCGACAGCTTCGTGACGGCAGCCGATGACTGGCTGCTGGAGCAGAAGGTGGATCTGGTGGATATGGAATTGTTTGCCATCGCCCGCGTCTGCAAGCATTTCGGCGTGCCGTGGCGTGCCTTCAAGTTCATCACCGACGGCGCCAATGACGACGCCGCCGATGACTGGCAGGCACGGGTGCATCTGGGCGAGGAATTGTTCTGGCGGCATCTGCCGCACGTGCTCAGGCAGCTCGGCTGAGGCGCACCTGCCCGGAACGGCTCAGTCGAACCGTCCACCTTCCATCGTGAAACCCTTCAGGAATTCCGCCGCCGGCAGGCGCTTGCCGCCGGGTTTTTGCAACTCGGTCAGCAGCAGCGCGCCTTCGCCGCAGGCCACCACGATGCCGGCCTGGGCATCGGCCGACAAGACCTGGCCCGGGCTGCCCCGCTGGGCTACGCTGACCGGACGCGCCTGCCACAGCTTGACCACGGTGTCGCCGAAGCGGCCGGTCGCGCCGGGGAAGGGATTGAAGGCGCGGATGCGGCGCGCCAGCTGCACGGCGCTCTGGCTGAAGTCCAGCGCGGCCTCTTCCTTGGCGATCTTGGCGGCATAGTTGGCGCCCTCTTCCGGCTGAGGTGTCGCGGGCAACTCACCGCGCTCCAGCTTCTCCAGCGCTGCTACGATCATCTTGCCGCCCAGCGCGGCCAGCTTGTCATGCAGGCTGCCGGTGGTGTCATCCTCAGCGATGGGGACGCTTTCGCTCAGCATCATGGGGCCGGTATCCAACCCCTCTTCCATCTGCATGATGGTGATGCCGGTCTCGGCATCGCCCGCCTCGATGGCGCGATGGATGGGCGCGGCGCCGCGCCAGCGCGGCAAGAGCGAGCCGTGGATGTTGATGCAGCCGTAGCGCGGGATGTCGAGCACGCTGCGCGGCAGGATCAGGCCATAGGCCGCGACCACCATCACATCATGCGGGGTCGATTGCAGCAGGGCGTGGGCTTCTTGCGCCACGTCCGGATACTTGCCGTTCAGGCGCAGGGAGACCGGCTGCGCCACCGGCGTGCCGTGCTTGATGGCGCACTGCTTCACGGGTGAGGCTTGCAGCTGCATGCCGCGTCCGGCGGGGCGGTCGGGCTGGGTCAGCACCAGGGTGATCTCGTGACCGGCGGCATAGAGCGCTTCGAGCGCGACGGCGGCGAATTCCGGCGTGCCGGCAAAAATGATCTTCATGAAAAACTCCAGAAGCGGCCGCAGCCGCCTGATTTACAGATTGCGTTTCTTGTGGGGCGCGCGGGCGAAGGCCATATCGTACAGCCAGTTCGGCAGCAGCCGCAGCAGCTTGGCCACCACCCCCATCTGCCACGGGATGACGCGATAGCTCACGCCCTCAGCGATGCTTTCCACCGCACGCTCGGCAAAGCGCTCCACCGGCATCAGGAAGGGCATGGGATAGGTGTTCACGCGCGTCATCGGCGTATCGATGTAACCGGGCGCGATGGTCACGACCTTGATGCCGGAGGAACGCAACTCCACCCGCAGCGATTCGCAGTAGCTGATGACGGCCGCCTTGGAGGCGCTATAGGCGCCCGCGCCCGGCAGGCCGCGAATACCGGCCACGCTGCCGATGCCGACCAGGCGGCAGCGGCGGCGCTGCGCCTCGGGCGCGGCCTTCATGCGCGCCACGAAAGGCGTGAAGGTGGCAAAGGTGGCCGTGACGTTGACGGCCAGGATGCGTTCGAAGGCGGCCAGGTCTTCCTGGTATTCGGTCAGCGTGCCTTGCGAGATGCCGGCATTGGCAATGACCACATCGGCCCCGCCGAACTCGGCCAGGAAGGACTCGGCGGCAGCGGCCAGCGCCGCGTGGTCGGTCACGTCGAGGGCATAGACGCGGTGCCGTTCCGGATGCGGCAGGCTCTCGCGCAGGGCTTCCAGCTCGGCCGTGCGGCGCGCGACCAGACCGAGGGTGGCACCACGGCGGGCGTAGGCGTGCGCCAGGGCCATGCCGATTCCGCTGGAGGCGCCGGTGAGGAACACGCGTTCCTGGGCTGCAACGACGAGAGGGTTGGCCATGCCTGCTCCTGAGGTGATATGAAGGTTTAGGTAAACACTGCTGCCCAAACGACAACGGTCCGCGGCCTTGCGGACGCGGACCGTATGGAACGGGTGAAGCTTATTTCTTTTTGGCGGGTGTGCTGCCGGCAGCCTTTTCAGCTGCCACCTTGGCCACCAGGTGATCCATCACCTGCAGGGCGGCGGCTTGCTGCATTGATTCGGGCTGGTTGGCCAGGGCCACGCCGACCACGGCCGGCGAGGTGACGTAGCGGCCATCGATGGCGATCATCGGCACGCCATCGACCTTGTAGGCTTCCTGCAGCTGGGCGGCACGGCGCACCTTGGTCTGCACGCCGAAGGAGTTGTACAGGTCGAGGAATTTCTGCTTGTCCAGGCCGATCTTCTCGATGTAGGCCAGGATGGTCTTGTCGGTGTTGATGCGCTGGTTTTCCACGTGGATGGCCTGGAAAATCTTGGGAGTCAGCTCGTCGGCACGGCCCATGGCTTCCAGAGTGTAGTAGAGCTTCTGCTGCGGCACGAAGTTTTCGCGGAAGGCCACCGGCACCTTCTTGAAGTTGATCTTGTCACCCTGCTTCTTGACCCACGCCGTCAGCGACGGATCCCAGGCCGCGCAGTGCGGGCAGTCGTACCAGAAGAATTCGATGACTTCGACCTTGTTGCCGGAATCGGTCGGCTGGGCCTGTTCCAGCACGCGGTAGTCGCTGCCCACTTGCGGATTGGCCGGCGAGGCCGAGGCACCGACGCTGGCGGTGAAAGCCAGCACGCCGAAGCTGACCGCAGCCAGCAGCTTTTGATGGAAACGCATGGTATTACCCTCTCTGATGGATAGTCGGTGGAATCGGCCGGTGGCCGTTCCAGGCCCGTCGTGCCGGTCGGTTATCCCCTGCCGCCGGCATCCACGGTGCGATCTGGTTTATTTGGGGATGCGCACGATGGCGGCATCGACCCCGTTATCGGACAGCTTGCTGCGCGTGCGGTTCATGGCATCGGCATGCTCGAAGGGTCCGATGCGCACACGGTAGAGTACGCCACTGTCTGCAGTGCGTTCGGTGACCTTGGCCTCGAAGCCCAGCAGGGCCAGCTTGGCGCGGGCACTTTCGGCATCGGCCTGGTCGCGGAAGGCGCCGGTCTGCAGGAAGTAGGTCCACTTGTCGTCATTGGTGTCGCCCTTGGAGGCCGAGGCCGGCGGCGTGGCGGCCGATGGCTTGGCCTCAGACGTCCTGGTCTCGGACTTCGACGGGGCCGGATTGGCCGGCGCCGCCGGAGCGCTGGCCTGCGGCGCCGGCGCAACAGGCGGTACAGGCTGCGCGGTAGCCGTATTGGGCGGCACCGGGGTCTGCGACTGCTGCTGGTCACGCGCAGCTTCGCGGGCAATGTCGCGATTACCGTAGAGCGGGCGGTTGGGGTCGGCCGCCTGGGCCGGGGTCGGGTCGGCGCGCTCGGGGCGTGCCACCTTGTTGACGAAGGGGATGGGCGACTTGGTGATCATCAGTGCCACACCCACGGCGATCCCCAGGCCGACGATCAAACCCAGGATCAGGCCGAGCAGCGTACCGCCGGCCTGCTTGTGATATTTCGCGTTCAACGGTTTCACGTTTCTCTTTAGCTGCTTGTTTTCGCTTGTTTTACATTCTGGCCGGAGCCGATACGCCCAACAGTGCCAGGCCGTTGCGCAGCACCTGGCGGGTGGCGGACAACAGCGCCAGGCGTGCGGACCTGGTTGGGACATCATCGACCAGCACGCGTTCCGCATTGTAGTAGCTATGCAGTTCCCCTGCCAGATCGCGCAGGTAGAAGGCCACCTGGTGCGGTCCCAGCTCCTGCAGGGCGTGCGCCAGCATGTCCGGATACTCGGCCAGCTTGGCCAGCAGCGAGGCTTCGCGCGGGGCGGTCAGCAGCGACAGGTCAGCCGTGGTCTTGAGCGCTTCTTCATCCACGCCCGACTTGCCCAGCACGGTGCAGATGCGGGCATGCGCATACTGCACGTAGTAGACCGGGTTTTCGTCGGACTGCGCCAGCGCCAGGTCGACGTCGAAGACGAACTCGGTATCGGCCTTGCGCGAGATGAGGAAGAAGCGCACCGCATCGCGGCCGCGCGTGAGATCGCGTTCCTGGCCTTCCACCGGCTCGCCGGCCGACCATTCGATGAGGTCACGCAGGGTGACGTAGGAACCGGCACGCTTGGATATCTTGACCTCTTCGCCATTGCGCATGACGGTGACCATCTTGTGCAGCACGTAGTCGGGATAGCCTTGCGGAATGCCCACGCCAGCGGCCTGCAGGCCGGCGCGCACGCGGGCGATGGTGCCGTGGTGGTCGCTGCCCTGGATATTGATGACCTTGCCGTAGCCGCGTTGCCACTTGTTGATGTGATAGGCGACGTCGGGCACGAAGTAGGTATAGGTGCCGTCGGTCTTCTTCATGACGCGATCCTTGTCGTCGCCATAGTCGGTGGTGCGCAGCCAGAGCGCGCCATCCTGTTCGTAGGTCTTGCCCGCAGCGACCAGCGCGTCCACGGCGGCGGCCACCTTGCCGTCGGCGTAGAGCGAGGATTCGAGATAGTAATTGTCGAACTTCACGCCGAAGGCCTGCAGGTCCAGGTCTTGTTCGTGACGCAGGTAGGCCACGGCGAAGCGGCGGATCGATTCGATGTCTTCGACGTCGCCGCTGCCGGTGACGGGTTCGCCATCGCTGGCCGAGACGGTCTTCTTGTCGAGGAAGTCGCGTGCGATGTCGGCGATGTAGTCGCCGTTGTAGGCCGACTCGGGCCACTCGGCGTCACCCGGCTTGAAGCCGCGCGCGCGCGCCTGCACCGAGGTGGCCAGGGTGGCGATCTGTACGCCCGCATCGTTGTAGTAGAACTCGCGCAGCACGTCGTAGCCCTGGGCTTCCAAGAGCGAGGACAGCGCATCGCCCAGCGCGCCCTGGCGGCCATGACCCACATGCAGCGGGCCGGTAGGATTGGCCGAGACGAACTCGACCAGCACCTTCTGGCCGGCACCGGCCGTGCCACGACCAAAGGCCTCGCCCTGCTCGTGGATCACCTTGACCACGGCCTGCTTGGCGGCGGCCGCCACGCGCAGGTTGATGAAGCCGGGGCCGGCGATCTCGACGGATTCCACCAGGCCTTCGCGCGCCGGGTCGGCCATCACGGCGGCCACGATGGCTTGCGCCAGTTCGCGCGGATTCTTCTTCAGCGGCTTGGCCAGCTGCATGGCGATGTTGCAGGCGATGTCGCCGTGCGAGGCATCGCGCGGACGCTCCAGGGTGATGGTCGGGGTCAGGCCGCTATCAGCCAGCAGCGGCTGCAAGGCGGACGAGAACAGGTCGGAGATGCGTTGTTTCTGTTGTGCGAGCATGGGAATGAGGGGTAAAGCGGAAGCGGCCGAGGCGCTGGTCTGGCAGGCTGCGCCGCGCGGAGGGATCGCTTGCAATTGGTTGAGCAGCCGAGATTATACCGGCTAGGCGCGCCATGTTGACTGCCCGAGCAAGCAGCTTGCATGCGGGCAAGCCCTCCGGTTCAGAAAGATGCCTCAATCACAACAAACCGGCCCGCCAGAATTTGACAGAAAACTTCACGCCCGCTTTCACAATCAGCCCGCAGCCCGCCTGGTGCAGCGCTGCCTTCATATATCGACCGGATCGACTTCCAGCGACCAGCGGGCGCGGGTTTTCAACTGCCGCAGTTCGGCCAGCCATTGCTTCAGGAAACCCTGCAGGGCCGGCCGTGACGGGCATTCGATGAGCAATTGCGCGCGCTCGACATTGGCCACCCGCATCAGCGTCATCGGGATGGGTTCGTTGATGGTGATGGCGGGTGCCTCCATCAGGGTGGCGGCTTGCTTCAGGAAGGCCAGGGCCGTATCCAGCTCGCGTGCCTCGGCGCGCAGCAGCGCCTGGTACATGAAGGGCGGGAAATGGGCCTGGCGGCGCTCCTCCAGCAGGTCGCCGGCAAAGCCGTCGTAGTCATGGCGCATCACCGCCTGGTACAGCGGATGATGTGGATAGCGGGTCTGGATCAGCACCTCGCCCGAGCTGCCGTCGGCCGACAGCCCGGCGCGGCCGGCGCGGCCGGCCACCTGCATGAGCTGGGCGAAGAGCCGTTCGCTGGCGCGGTAATCGTGCGAGAACAGCGCGGTATCGGGATTGAGCACGCCGACCAGGGTGAGCTTTTTGAAGTCATGCCCCTTGGCCACCATCTGGGTGCCGACCAGAATATCCACCTCGCCCCGGTGCACGCTGTCGAAAGCGCTCTGGGCCGAGCCCTTCAGGCGGGTCGAATCGGCATCGATGCGCAGTACGCGGGCGCCGGGGAAGATCGCCTGCAAGCCCTCTTCCACCCGCTGGGTGCCCCGTCCCAAGGGTTGCAGGTCGACATTGCCGCAGGTCGGGCAGGCGCGCGGAATGGCCAGCTCCAGGCTGCAATGGTGGCAGCGCAGGCGGCGTTCGGGACGATGCACCACCATGAAGGCATCGCAGCGCATGCAGTTGCTGATCCAGCCGCAGGCATCACAGGCCAGCACCGGGGCATAACCGCGACGGTTGAGGAACAGCAGCGACTGCTCGCCCTGCTCCAGGCGCTTGCGCACGGCCGCGATCAGGCCGGCGGTGAGGCCATCGACGGGCTTGTCGCGCTCCATGTCGATCACCTTGACGGTGGGCAGTACCGCCTGCCGGGCAGCGCGCTGGCGCAGTTCCAGCCGGCGATAGCGGCCGGCCTGGGCGTGGTGCCAGGTTTCCAGCGAAGGCGTGGCCGAGCCCAGCACCACCGGAATGCCCAACTGGTGCGCCCGCCACACCGCCAGATCGCGGGCGGAATAGCGCAGCCCTTCCTGCTGCTTGTAGGAGGGATCGTGTTCCTCGTCGATGACGATGAGCTTGAGCGCGGGCAGCGAAGACAGGATCGCCAGCCGCGTGCCCAGCACGATGTGGGCCTGTCCCAGGTGCGCGGCCAGCCAGTTGCGGGCGCGCTCGCCCTCGGCCAGTCCGCTGTGCAGCGCCACCACGTTCAGATGCGGGAAGCGCGCGCGGATGTTGCCTTCCAGCTGGGGGGTGAGGTTGATTTCGGGCACCAGCACCAGGATCTGCGCGGCGGCCGTCTGTGTCGGCGCGGCGGGCTGTGCCGCCGCCTCGTCAGCCGCGCGGCGCAGGATGGCGGCGGCGGCCTGCAGGTAGACCTCGGTCTTGCCGCTGCCGGTCACGCCGTACAGCAATAGCGGCGCAAAGCCACGGGCACCGGCAATGGCCTCCACGGCCTGCTGCTGGGCCGGGTTCAGGGGCGGTGCCGCGCCCAGTTGCAGCGGGTCCGGTGAGGCCGGCGCTTCAGTCACCGCCAACTCGACGGGGCTGGCCTCTGCCTCTGCGCGCGCCTTGCGCCTGGTCTTGGTCTTCTTGGGTGCGCTCAGGCGGCCCAGGGCCTTGAGCGCCTTGTCCAGCGCCACCGTGGTCAACGCGCGCAGGTTCTTGGGCAGGCCGGGCAGCATCACCTCGCCCAGCGGACGCTGGTAGTAATCGGCGGCGAAGCCGCACAGTGCCAGCCAGTGCGCCGACATCGGCGGCAACTGGTGGCGCACCGCGATGACGTCCTTGATCTTGTCGGCCTGCAAGTCGGTCTGCTCGGCGTGGCCGACCACCACGCCGACGGCTTCGCGGCGGCCAAACGGCACCACCACCAACTGGCCGATGGCCGGCATGGACTCTTCCGGCGTGGCAGCCTGCCAGCGGTAATCGAAGACGGTATGCAGGGGCGTATCGAGCGCCACCTGGAGCAGACGTTGTTCCACGAACTTAATGTAAATCCTGAAAAACCCGGCTAAGCCTCGGTTTCATCGTCATTTTTGGACCTATCCACATAGTTTGTGGATAACTTTGGGGACAAGTCCCTCTTGACATGTCTCCACGCAGTGTGGCTGTGGCTTGCGATGCGCTGCCCAAATGGAGGGCAAAAAATTAGATCAACAAAATCAATGACTTATAAATGCAATCCCAAGCAGGAAAAATATTTTTACATAGAATCTTTGTGCATGTGCCAAATGCATCCTGTGTGCATAAGTCCTTGTCTGGAGACCACGGCCACGGCGTTTGTCAAGTCTTGACCGACAAAATTTTGTCTACTTTGGACGGCAATCCATCGCCTCTCTGTCCTACAAACTTAAAGTAAACCTTCAAAGATTTCGATAAGCGGCGGTTTTGTAAACGCTTTTGGATCTTATGCACAGCGCCTGTGGACAACTTTGTTGACAAGTGGGTCTTGACAAGTCCACAGCCCTCGGCTGGCGCGGTTTCCAGCCATATCGCGCCTGATGGGTCAAAAAATAAACCCAACAAAATCAACGACTTGTGAAACACAAGCTTCACAAACCTTCATATTCCAATAAATTTAATTCTCAACCAGAAAATGCGCAGGGATGTGCATAAGTCCCCGTCCAATGGCAAGGATGTGCATATGGACTTGCCCATCCGCACAGATACGAACAGATAGCGACAGATATGCGCATGTTCAATTGCGCAGGGACCGGCTGATCTCATGCACCGCCTGGGCCAGGGTGGCCACTGCTTCCGGCGGGGTGTGCTGGGAGATGCCATGGCCCAGGTTGAACACGTGGCCGCTGCCGGGGCCAGGGCGGCCGAAGGACTCCAGCAGCTTGCGCACTTCGGCCTGGATGGCCTGGTCGCCCGCGAAGAGCACGTTGGGGTCGAGGTTGCCTTGCAGGGCCACCTTGTCGCCCACCCGGCGACGCGCTTCGCCCAGGTTGACAGTCCAGTCCAGGCCCACGGCGTCGGCACCGATGGCGGCGATCTGCTCCAGCCACAGGCCGCCGCCCTTGGTGAAGACGATCACCGGAATCTGCTGGCCATCCTGCTGCCGCTGCAACTGGCTCACCACCTGCTGCATGTAGGCCAGCGAGAATTGCTGGTAGATGCCATCGGCCAGCGCACCGCCCCAGGTGTCGAAGATCATCACGGCCTGGGCACCAGCGGCGATCTGGGCGTTCAGGTAGGCGGCCACGGCATCGGCATTGATCTTGAGGATGTGATGCATCAGGTCAGGGCGGCGATAGAGCAGGCTCTTGACCAGGCGGAAATCATCCGAGCCGCCGCCTTCGACCATGTAGCAGGCCAGCGTCCAGGGGCTGCCGGAGAAGCCGATCAGCGGCACCCGGCCGTCGAGTTCGCGGCGGATCTGGGTGACGGCCTTGAAGACGTAATCCAGCTTGCCCAGGTCGGGCGCCTGCAGCGCCTGGATGGCGGCCTCGTCGCGCAGGGGACGCTCGAACTTGGGCCCCTCGCCATCGGCGAAATACAGGCCCAGGCCCATGGCGTCGGGCACGGTGAGGATGTCCGAGAACAGGATGGCGGCATCCAGCGGATAACGTTCCAGCGGCTGCAGCGTGACCTCGGTGGCGTAGTCGGGGTTGGTGGCCAGGCCCATGAAGGAGCCGGCGCGGGCGCGCGTGGCGCGGTATTCCGGCAGGTAGCGGCCGGCCTGGCGCATCAGCCACAGCGGCGTGTACTCGGTGGGCTGGCGCAGCAGCGCACGCAGGAAGGTATCGTTTTTGAGCGGAGCGAAGGTGGACATGGAAGAAGAAGAGGACATGGTCGGCCTGCAATGCGGTCTGACGACAATCCGGCATTATCTCATCCTCCGCGCCTGGCTTTCCGGCTAATTGTCATGAACGGCGCGCACCAATATTGATGTAGGTCGTGGCACACGTTTTGCTATGATCTGGCGGCTGCCATCAGCCGGTCTTTCCGATCCATTCCGGTCAACAAGAGACGGACCGAATCCATCGCTCATCACACCCCACGAGGAGGCTCCATGAAGTCCATCATCCGCACCGCCCTGCTGGCGGGCCTGGCGGCCCTGTCACTTGTCCTGTCGCTGTCGGCAGCCCGCGCCGAAGAGGCCGTCCCCGCATCGCGCCTGGACCAGGTGCTCAAGTCCGGCAAGCTGCGCATCTGCATGACCGGCGACTACAAGCCCTTCACCTACTATCGCCCCGACCAGACCTTCGAGGGCATGGACGTGGAACTCGGCCAGTCGCTGGCCAAGTCGCTGGGCGTGGAAGCGCAGTTCATCAAGACCACCTGGAGCACCCTGATGAATGACTTCATCGCGCAGTGCGACGTCGGCATGGGCGGTATCTCCGTCACCCTGGACCGCGCCCGCAAGGCGGCCTTCTCCGAGACCGTGATGGTCGATGGCAAGGCCCCCATCATCCGCTGTGCCGACAAAGACAAGTTCCGCAACTTCGACATGATCGACCAGCCCGGCACCCGCGCCATCGTCAACCCGGGCGGCACCAACGAACGCTTTGCCCGCTCCGGCTACAAGCACGCCACGCTGCTGCTGCATCCCGACAACGTGACCATCTTCCAGCAGATCATCGATGGCAAGGCCGACGTGATGGTGACCGACGCCAGCGAAACGCTGTGGCAATCCAAGATGCATCCGGAACTGTGCCCAGTGCAGCCGGACCAGCCGCTGCAGTTCGCCGAGAAGGCTTACCTGCTGCCGCGCGGCGATGTCGCCTTCAAGGCTTACGTCGATACCTGGCTGCACCTGGCCAAGGCCACCGGCGAATACCAGCGCATCTTCGACAAGTGGCTGAAGTAAGCTGATGGCGCGGCCCCGGCCTGTGCCTCAATCGAACTTGAGTTCCTTCAGTTCAGGCTTGGGATCGGGGAAACGCAGTTTGAGCTTCTGCAGGGTCTCCAGGACCACATTGGCCACCAGCAGGTTGCGATGGGTCTTGGAGTCGGCCGGCACCACATACCAGGGCGCATGCAAGGTGCTGGTCTGACGCAGCACCTCCTGATAGCGCTGCTGGTAGGCGTCCCAGAACTTGCGCTCGGCCAGGTCCTGGGGATCGAATTTCCAGTGCTTGTTGGGATCATCGATGCGCGATTGCAGGCGTGACTTCTGCTCGGCCTTCGAGATGTGCAGGAAGAATTTGATCACCACCGTCCCGGTTTCCCACAGCATGCGTTCAAAGTCGTTGATCTGGCGATAGCGGCGCTTGCACTCCTTGTCATCGATCCAGTCATGCACGCGTGTGATGAGCACGTCCTCGTAGTGACTGCGGTTGAATACCGCGATCTCCCCCGCCACCGGCACCTGCGCATGCACGCGCCACAGATAATCGTGGGCCAGCTCGATGGCGGTCGGCCCCTTGAAGTTGGCGATGCGGATACCCTGGGGATTGACCGCCGCAAAGACGTCATTGACGGTGCCATCCTTGCCGCTGGTATCCATGCCTTGCAGGACCACCAGTACCTTGTGCTTGTGGCCGGCATAGAGCATCTGCTGCTGCAGGCCGATCTCGGCCGCCAGACGCTGCACGGTGGCGCGATCGGTTTCCTTGTCGCCGCTGGACAGTGGTTTGGTCGAGGCGTCGCTTTCCTTGAGGACGAACTTGGGGTGGACCATGAATTGCGGGCCGATTTTCTTTGCCATGCTGTCTCGCTTTTTTTCGTTATAAATGATTTCCGTATTTCACCACCCCGGCATTACAACACGCCATGCGACTGCCCCATGGCATGTTCGATCTTGATGCACTTGTCCATGACCACCTTCAGTCCGGCCGCACGCGCACGGGCAGCGGCTTCTTCGTGAACGATGTCGAGCTGCATCCATACACATTCGGCGCCGATGGCGATGGCCTCATCGACGATGGGCGGGATGTCGGCCGACTTGCGGAAGCAATCGACGATGGCGATGCGCCGGCCTTCCTGGGCCAGTGCCGCGCTGGCCTGCTGCAGGCTGGCATGGCAGTACTCGCCGAGGATGGTCTGGCCGGCATACATCGGATTGACGGCGACGATGCGGTACCCCGCTGACTGCATATAGGCCGCCACGTCAAAGCTGGCACGCTCGGGGCGGTTGGACAGGCCGACCACGGCAATGATGGGCTTGCCGTACTGGCGCGCTGTGGTCGGAGAAGGGGATGCGGAAGATGCGGGTGCAGCTGACGACATGGGGGCTCCTGTCCGGCTGGATTGAAATGAGGCTGATGCTCTAAATGATTTGGTCGGACAGAATTG
This sequence comes from Herbaspirillum sp. DW155, assembly GCF_037076565.1. Classification (NCBI taxonomy): domain Bacteria; kingdom Pseudomonadati; phylum Pseudomonadota; class Betaproteobacteria; order Burkholderiales; family Oxalobacteraceae; genus Herbaspirillum; species Herbaspirillum sp. DW155. The sequence goes on from NZ_AP029028.1 coordinate 4,984,344, forward strand.
GTTCTGTCCTTCACGTCAGCGCACTTTACCCGAGGATGAAAGTTGCCGCAGCGCCAGTACGTGCGACGCGAGGGCAAGCTTGATCCAGATTAATTCATACGGCCTGGAAGCCGCCAGATCTGGTCAGTCTTGGAGCCGCCGACGCCCCGGCTCGGCATCTGCAAGGATGAACTCTTTATGCGCAGGAGAGGAAACGAGCGCGCATGAAAAAAGGCAGCCGAAGCTGCCTTTCATTTACCGCTGTATTGCTGTACTGCTGTGCTGCCGTGCCGGGACGCTCCTCGCAGGGAAGAACGCCGCTGCCGATCAGCGCTTCTGACGCAACTTCTGGATCGCGGCCAGCTGTGCGACAGCGGCGGCCAGTTCGGCCTGGGCTGCAGCGTGGTCGATCTTGGAGTCACGGTTGACCAGCGCTTCTTCGGCCAGACGCTTGGCTTCGGCGGCCTTGGCTTCGTCCAGGTCGGCACCACGGATGGCGGTGTCGGCCAGCACGGTCACGGCGTCGGGCTGCACTTCCAGGAGGCCACCGGCCACGAACACGAATTCCTCGTGCGCCTGACCCGGGACCTTGATACGGACAGCACCTGGCTTGATGCGCGTGATCAGCGGGGTGTGACGGGGATAGATACCCAGTTCACCCGCTTCGCCCGGCAACGCGACGAATTCTGCCTCGCCGGAGAAGATTTCCTCTTCCGCCGAGACCACGTCCACGTGAATAGTATGTGCCATGTCGTTTCCTAGTCGATTGACCGCCCCTGCGAACAGGGGCGGCGCCAATAAATCAAAATTTACTTACCTGCCAAGGTCTTCTCGGGTGGTGCACCCGAGATCGACCACGGCATGGTCAGTCTTAGTTGATCTTCTTGGCCTTTTCGATTGCTTCGTCGATGGTACCGACCATGTAGAACGCTTGTTCCGGCAGGTGGTCCAGTTCGCCGCTGGCGATCATCTTGAAGCCCTTGATCGTGTCCTTCAGCGAAACGTACTTGCCCGGGGAACCGGTGAACACTTCGGCGACGTGGAAGGGCTGCGACAGGAAACGTTGCATCTTGCGAGCGCGTGCGACGATCAGCTTGTCTTCCGGTGCCAGTTCGTCCATGCCCAGAATCGCGATGATGTCGCGCAGTTCCTTGTAGCGCTGCAGGGTGCCCTGAACAGCGCGCGCGGTCTCGTAGTGCTCCTGGCCGACCACTTGCGGGTCCAGCTGGCGCGAGGTCGAGTCCAGCGGATCGACGGCGGGGTAGATACCCAGCGAGGCGATGTCACGGGACAGAACGACGGTCGAGTCCAGGTGGGCGAAGGTGGTTGCCGGCGACGGGTCGGTCAAGTCATCCGCAGGGACGTACACGGCCTGGATCGAGGTGATCGAGCCGGTCTTGGTCGAGGTGATACGCTCTTGCAGGCGGCCCATTTCTTCGGCCAGCGTCGGCTGGTAGCCCACGGCGGACGGCATACGACCCAGCAGCGCGGACACTTCGGTACCGGCCAGGGTGTAACGGTAGATGTTGTCGACGAAGAACAGCACGTCCTTGCCTTCGTCACGGAAACCTTCCGCGATGGTCAGGCCGGTCAGCGCCACGCGCAGACGGTTGCCCGGCGGTTCGTTCATCTGGCCGTAGACCATGGCGACCTTGGAATTGGTCGGGTTTTCCAGGTCCACCACCTTGGCTTCTGCCATTTCATGGTAGAAGTCGTTACCTTCACGGGTACGCTCACCAACACCGGCGAACACGGACAGACCGCTGTGCGCCTTGGCGATGTTGTTGATCAGTTCCATCATGTTCACGGTCTTGCCCACACCGGCACCACCGAACAGGCCGACCTTACCACCCTTGGCGAACGGGCACACCAGGTCAATCACCTTGATGCCGGTTTCCAGCAGCTCTTGCGAGGGCGACAGTTCGTCGTACGCGGGAGCCTTGCGGTGGATCGAAGCGGTTTGCTCGTGCGAGACCGGACCGCATTCGTCGATCGGGTTGCCCAGCACGTCCATGATGCGACCCAGGGTCGCGGTACCGACGGGGACCGTGATCGGCTTGCCGGTGTTCGAGATGGTCAGGCCGCGGCGCAGACCGTCCGACGAACCGAGCGCAATGGTACGGACCACGCCGTCGCCCAGCTGCTGCTGGACTTCCAGGGTCAGATCCGAACCTTCCAATTTCAAGGCATCGTAAACCTTGGGCATCGCATCGCGCGGAAACTCCACGTCCACCACAGCGCCGATACACTGAACGATTTTGCCATCAGCCATTTTCGTTCCTTCAATAGATAAAATTTAAATTCTGTTTCGCTACGCTACGCCAGCTGATCAGCCGACCGCAGCCGCACCGGCGACGATTTCCGACAGCTCTTTGGTAATGGCGGCCTGGCGAGTCTTGTTGTAGACCAACTTCAACTCACCGATCACGCTACCTGCGTTGTCGCTGGCGGCCTTCATCGCGACCATGCGCGCCGATTGCTCGGAGGCCATGTTCTCGGCGACGGCTTGATAGATCAGCGCTTCGACGTAACGCACCAGCAGTTCGTCCACCACGGATTGCACATCGGGCTCATAGATGTAGTCCCAGGAGTGCGCACCCTCGTCAGCCTTGAGCTTGTCGCTGGTCAGCGGCAGCAGCTGCTGCAGGGTGGCTTCCTGCTTCATCGTGTTGATGAACTTGGTGTACACCAGGTACACCGCGTCCAGCTTGCCTTCCTGGTAAGCGTCGAGCAGCACCTTGACGGGGCCGATCAGCTTTTCCAGGTGCGGCGTATCACCCAGTTGCGTCACGTTGGCGGCCACACGGGCGCCGATGCGATTCAGAAAACCCAAACCCTTGTTGCCAATGGCGACGGTTTCAATGGACTTGCCCTGGCCTTCCAGTTCACGGAACTTGTTGGTCAGCAGACGCAGCGAGTTGGTGTTCATGCCGCCGCACAGACCCTTGTCGGTCGTGACGACGATGAAACCAACGCGCTTGGCCGTGTCCTGCTGGACCATGAACGGGTGCACGTACTCCGGATTGGCCTGCGACAGGTTGGCCGCAATGTTGCGGATCTTGTCGCTGTACGGGCGGGCTGCGTGCATCCGGTCCTGCGCCTTGCGCATTTTGGATGCCGCGACCATTTCCATCGCCTTGGTGATCTTCTTCGTATTTTCTACGCTCTTGATCTTGCCACGTATCTCTTTACCTGTAGCCATGAGTAAGACTCCTTATAGCTTCAGTAAGAATTAGTACGCGCCGGATTTCTTGAAGTCAGCGATGGCGGCTGCCAGGGCTGCCTCAGCATCCTTATCCAGTTGCTTGGTGTCTTCGATCTTCTTGAGCAGGTCAGCGTGGCTGGTCTTCATGAAGTTGTGCAGAGCCGACTCGAAGGCCAGGATCTTCTTCACTTCGACGTCATCCATGTAGCCCTTGTTGACGGCGAACAGGGTGACGGCCATGATCGAGATCGATTGCGGAGTGTACTGAGCCTGCTTCAACAGTTCGGTCACGCGCGCACCGCGGTCCAGCTGCTTGCGGGTGGCTTCGTCCAGATCGGAAGCGAACTGCGCGAAGGCAGCCAGTTCACGGTACTGTGCCAGGTCGGTACGGATACCGCCGGACAGGCCCTTGATGACCTTGGTCTGAGCAGCGCCACCGACGCGCGACACCGAGATACCGGCGTTGATCGCAGGACGGATACCGGCGTTGAACAGCGAAGTTTCCAGGAAGATCTGGCCGTCGGTGATCGAGATCACGTTGGTCGGAACGAAGGCCGAAACGTCACCAGCCTGGGTTTCGATGATCGGCAGTGCGGTCAGGGAACCGGTCTGGCCCTTGACTTCGCCGTTGGTGAACTTCTCGACGTAATCGGCGTTCACGCGGGCAGCACGTTCCAGCAGGCGGCTGTGCAGGTAGAACACGTCGCCAGGATAGGCTTCACGGCCCGGCGGACGGCGCAGCAGCAGCGAGACCTGACGGTAGGCCACGGCTTGCTTGGACAGATCGTCATACACGATCAGGGCGTCCTGGCCGCGGTCGCGGAAGTATTCGCCCATGGCGCAACCCGAGTAGGCCGACACGTATTGCATCGCTGCCGATTCGGAGGCGGTCGCTGCCACGACGATGGTGTATTCCATCGCGCCGTGGGCTTCCAGTGCGCGCACCACGTTCTTGACCGACGAAGCCTTCTGGCCGATCGCAACGTAGATGCAGGTCATGTTCTGACCCTTTTGATTGATGATGGCGTCGATCGCAACAGCGGTCTTGCCGGTCTGGCGGTCGCCGATGATCAGCTCGCGCTGGCCACGGCCGACGGGCACCATGGAGTCGATCGACTTCAGGCCGGTCTGCATCGGCTGCGACACGGACTGACGCGCGATCACGCCCGGAGCGATCTTCTCGATCGGGGCGGTCAGCTTGGCGTTGATCGGACCCTTGCCGTCGATCGGCTGGCCCAGTGCGTTGACGACGCGACCCTTCAGTTCAGGACCGATCGGCACTTCCAGGATGCGGCCGGTGCACTTGACCAGATCGCCTTCGGAAATGTGTTCGTACTCGCCCAGGATAACGGCGCCTACCGAGTCACGCTCCAGGTTCAGCGCCAGGCCGAAGGTGTTGCCCGGGAATTCCAGCATCTCACCTTGCATCACGTCGGACAGACCATGGATACGGCAGATACCGTCGGACACGGAGATGACCGTGCCCTGATTGCGAATCTCAGCGGTATCGCCAAGGCCTTGGATCCGGCTCTTGATCAGCTCGCTGATTTCAGATGCGTTGAGTTGCATACTAACTCCTAAAAATTGTTCTTTCGCTTAGCCAGCCAGAGGCACTTACGCGGCCAGAGCAGCTTGCAGCTGCTGCAGCTTCGCGCGCACGGAGGTATCGAACACTTCGTCGCCGACCACGACGCGCACACCGCCAATCAGGCTGCTGTCGACCGTCACGGAGGGGTTCAGCTTGCGGCCGAACTTCTTCTCCAGTGCCGCGACCACATCCTTGACCTGGGCATCGCTGAGCTCAAAGGCGCTCACGATGTTGGCATCGGCCGAACCTTCCGCCGTGTTCTTGAGCACGTGGAACTGTTCGGCGATCTGCGGCAGCAGCACCAGGCGGCCGTTGTCCACCAGCGTCTTGACGAAATTGGTCGCCTCGACGGACAACGGGGTCTTCACGGCGGCGGCAAACACTTCAGCCAGCTTGTCGTGCGTTACGGAAGGATTCTGCGCCAGAGCCTGCACCTCGGGATGCGCTGCCACCTGGGCCATCTCGTCGACGAGATCGGACCAGGCTGCCAGGCTGCCTGCCTTGGCCACACGGAACAAGGCTTCGGCGTAAGGACGAGCGATCGTTGCGAGTTCGGCCATATTACAGCTCTGTCTTCAGTTGATTCAGCAAGTCGGCGTGAGCAGCCGCATTCACTTCGCGCTTGAGGATCTGTTCCGCGCCCTTGACGGCGAGCGTTGCGACCTGGCCGCGCAGTTCTTCACGCGCCTGGTTCACTTGCTGTTGAGCGTCTGCCTTGGCGTTGGCGATGATGCGGGCAGCTTCTTCAGCAGCCGTCTTCTTGGCTTCTTCGATGATCAGCTGAGCGCGCTTTTCGGCTTCGCCGATGCGCTTCTGGCCTTCATCACGTGCCGACGCCAGTTCGCCCTGGATGCGCTTTTCGGCGGCGGCCAGATCGGCGCGACCGCGGTCAGCGGCTGCCAGCCCGTCCGCAATCTTCTTGGCGCGTTCGTCGAGCGCCTTAATCAACGGCGGCCACACGAATTTCATCGTGAAGCCGGCGAGGATGAAGAAGACCACGAACTGTGCAATCAATGTTGCATTTAAGTTCACGGTAATTTCCTTCTCAGAATAACGAGTGCCGGAACCAATCGTCCGGCAGATGAGAATCGGCTATGAAGCGCGAATTACTTGGCGATGAACGGATTTGCGAAGGCGAACAGCATGGCGATACCAACGCCGATCAGGAAGGCGGCGTCGATCAGGCCGGCCAGCAGGAACATCTTGGTTTGCAGGGTGTTCATCAGTTCAGGCTGACGTGCGGATGCTTCGAGGTACTTACCGCCCATGATCGCGATACCGATACAAGCGCCGATAGCACCCAGGCCAATGATCAAACCGCAAGCCAGAGCAACGAAAGAGACATCAGTCATGACAATTCCTTAAGAAAAGTTAAATTAAATACAAAACCAAAAAACAAACTGAAAAACAGGTACTGCAAGCCTTGTGTTAGTGCGCTTCGTGCGCCTGGCCCAGGTAAACCAGTGTCAACATCATGAAGATGAATGCTTGGAGCAACACGATCAGGATGTGGAAAATTGCCCAGATAGAACCGGCGATCACATGGCCGATGAAGCCGAATGCGGTCGCGGTCGATCCCAGCAATGCGATCAGCAGGAACAACAGTTCGCCTGCATACATGTTGCCGAACAGTCGCATGCCCAGGGACACGGTCTTGGCGGCGAATTCGATGATGTTCAGCAGCAGGTTGAACGGCGCCAGCCAGATGCCGAAAGGTGCTGCGAACAGTTCGTGGATGAAGCCGCCGGCACCCTTGATCTTGACGCTGTAGTACAGCATCAGGGCCAGCACGCCCAGGGCGATGCCCAGGGTGCCATTGAGGTCGGCGGTCGGAACGATGCGGTGGTGCATTTCACCCAGGCCGAACAGGCCAAGGATGCCGGAAGCCAGGTCCACCGGCAGGAAGTCCAGCGAGTTCATCAGGGCGACCCAGACGAACACGGTCAGCGCCACCGGGGCGATGAAGGTGCGGTCACCGTGGACGATGGCCTTGGACTGGTCTTCGACCATTTCCACGACCATCTCGACGAAGGCCTGGAAACGGCCCGGCACGCCCGAGGTCGCCTTGCGGGCGGCCAGGAACATGAAGAAGCAGGCGACCACGCCACAGAACACGGACCAGAAGATGGTGTCCACGTTCAGATTGGAGAAATCGACGATCTTGGTCTGGTGATGGGTGGAGAAGTGTCCGAGGTGGTGGACGATATATTCAGAGGCTGTCGGCGCGTGCTCTGCGGCTTCTACGGTCATGGTCGGTGTCTAAACAGTAAAATGAAATAACTCTTAAGCACCACGATGAAGCTCAGCAAAAATGCGAGCCAGTGAACACCGTGGTACAACCAAACGATTGCGCCCATGAGCGCAAAGGTCGTAGCAATCTTGATAAATTCCCCGAAGAAAAACGTCATCGGGTTGGTACCACCGGGTTTCTGCGCACTGACATGAAGTCGCAGTGCAAACAGGGCATTGGGAACGACACAGCAGACGCCTCCCAACAATGCGGACCACAGCGCCGGAAGTCCGCCGAGCATGCCCGCCACCAGGGCGGCGACGACCGTGGTTACGAGCTGCAAGAGAATGATGCGCAGCATATCTATCCAATATCGTGCATGCGCCGCACCCTTTACGAGCAGACGGCATCTTAAAAGCCCGGCGATTATAAAGGTTCGTTTTCTGGTAAGTCAAACCTTTTGCAGCCAGATCAAGGGCTTATCTGGGGCACTTCGCGGCGAGTTGTGGCAAATAAGCAGCCACTTCGATTTTTTGCGGCGCAACAAGGAAACTTTGCCGCGGCACGCTTGTCGCCGACCCGCCCTTCCGGCTTGAGGGATTTTCCCTTCCCGCCTGTTTATTCATCTTTGTGCATTCCGCCATGAAATGGCGCGAATGAAGGTCGTGCTGACCGGATGTGACGCCGATCACGAAAACAGCGCACAATTTAATCAAAAACGCCGCCCGACGCCAGCGAAATATCCCGCAAATTCAATGATTTACGGAAATTCGCCAGGCGCTCGCAAACGTTTTCAGGATCCGCTGACATTTTGTCAGCAAAACCACAGAGATCAGACGACCCGGCTCGCTTTTTCCCACCCCATGTTGCAGCACAGCGAAGACCGGCAAAAAGTGAGCCGGCTCACCAGACCGGCGCAGTGGTCGAACCGTGCCGGCGACGGCTTTCTGCCTTGTCGCTACAGGAGCACGCCAAGTTGCCGAAATGGAAGGATATGAAGAAAAAGTCCGGTTGATCCACGCTTGGGCCGCGAGCTTCCCATGCTCTAATCGATGGGAATCGCACGGAGTCTGACATAATCACGACGTTGCCAACTTATCAAGCGAAGCTCACATGAATATTCTTGTCACCGGCGGTGCCGGTTATATCGGTTCCCATACCTGCGTGGAATTGCTGAAGGCAGGTCATGAAGTCATCGTGTTCGACAACTTCTGCAACAGCAGCCCTGAAGCTGCCGCGCGGGTTCAGCAGATTACCGGCCGCAAGCTCTCGCTGGTCAAGGGCGACATCCGCAACCGCGAGCAGCTGGAAAGCGTGCTGCGAGAATTCAAGTGCGAGGCGGTGATTCATTTCGCCGGTCTCAAGGCCGTGGGCGAATCGGTGGAAAAGCCGCTGATGTACTACGACAACAACGTGGTGGGCACCGTGCGCCTGCTGGAGGCGATGGAGGCCACCGGCGTGAAGACCATCGTGTTCTCTTCCTCGGCTACGGTCTATGGTGATCCGCAATACCTGCCGCTGACGGAATCGCATCCGCTGTCGGCCAGCAATCCCTATGGCCGCAGCAAGATCGTCATCGAAGACATGCTGCGCGATTACCATCGCGCGCATCCCGACTGGAAGATCGCCCTGCTGCGCTACTTCAATCCGGTGGGCGCGCATGAGAGCGGGCTGATCGGCGAAGACCCGGGCGGCATCCCCAACAATCTGATGCCTTACGTGGCACAGGTCGCCGTCGGCCGCCGTGAAAAACTGAACATCTGGGGCGGGGACTACCCCACCCCCGACGGTACCGGCGTGCGCGATTTCATCCATGTGGTCGACCTGGCCACCGGCCACCTGGCTGCCCTGCAGGCGCTGACCGAACCGCAATGCTTCGCCGTCAACCTGGGCACCGGCAATGGCTACAGCGTGCTGGATGTGGTCAAGGCCTACGAGAAGGCCGCGGGCAAACCTATTCCCTACACGATCGCGGCACGCCGTCCGGGCGACATCGCCTCCTGCTATGCCGATCCGGCCGAAGCGCGCCGCAAGCTCGGCTGGGAAGCCAAGCTGGGGCTGGACGCCATGTGTGCCGATTCGTGGCGCTGGCAGCAGATGAACCCCAACGGGTTCAAATCTTGAGCTGAAGCTTCAGCATCATGACCTTCGGTACGGACGGCGGGGCTTCATCGGCAGCAAACTCATCCTTGAGTCTGAACAGCCGATCCCTCAAGTGATCTCCACTGCTCCGGCACGAATCTGCTGCCCGCCTAACAGTGGCGATAGTCAGCAGATTCGGGAAAAAATATATACAGCAGCAGCTCGCCGACATGCGTTACTAACGCGCCAATGACCTCGACGAAGACTTCGGCTCCCCCGCCGTAGAAGGCCAGGCAAGCGGAGATAGGCCAGGAGTGACGCGCCCTTGGCTGCGCTAATACAAAAGGTAGACGGGAAAATCCCCTGTAATCCTCCCATACGAATTAATGAATCCACGTAGACTGACTTAATCCATGACGTCCTGCCAGCCTGCAGCATGGAGATAAGCCGTTTTGCCTTGCCCAATCGATGCATTATGGAAATTCTGGCCGATAGCATCGCAAGCGCCATAAGGAGATCGCCAACGTGCCAGAAGCAAAGAACATCGACGTCGTCCTGATCAATCCCGGCAGCCGCCAGGCCGTCTACCAGAAACTAGGCGACGAACTGTCGGCCATTGAACCGCCGTCACTGGCCGGTCTGTTTGCCACCTACCTGCGTCGCCACGACATGTCGGTGGCCATTGTCGATGCGCCCGCTCATGGCCTGAATCCGCAACACGTCGCCGAACTCGTCCAGCAGCAACATCGGCCTACCCTGATCGTGATGGTGGTCTACGGTTTCCAGCCCTCGGCTTCCACCCAGAACATGCCCGCCGCCGGTGAAACCTGCGCAGCTCTCAAGCAGTTGATGCCGAATTGCCGCATCATGATGACGGGCACCCATCCTGCCGCCCTACCCGAGCGAACGCTACGCGAGGAACGCATCGACTTCGTATGCGACCGCGAAGGGCCGGAAACCATTCTTGGCGTGGTACGCGCGCTCAAGAGCGGCGCCAGCTCCTTCGCCGGCATCCCAAGCCTCTGGTACAAGGTGGGTGGCGTGATCATGTCCAACCCGCCGGGAGAACTGATGGAGAATCTGGACGAAGAAATGCCTGGTGTGGCATGGGATCTTTTGCCCATGGACAAGTATCGCGCCCACAACTGGCATTGCTTCGACCATATCTTCGATCGCAAGCCCTACGTGTCTATGCACACCAGCCTGGGCTGCCCCTATAAGTGCTCGTTCTGCTGCATCAACGCGCCGTTTGGCAAGCCATCCTACCGGATGTGGTCGCCCGACGCCGTAATCAAGGAAATTGATCTGTTAGTCAGCCGGTACGGCGTCAAGAACATCAAGTTCGTCGACGAGATGTTCGTCCTTAACCCGAGCCACGTCCTGGGCATCTGCGACCATATTATCGAGCGCGGCTACGACCTTAACATCTGGGCCTACGCCCGCGTCGATACCGTCAAGGACTCCTTCCTGGAGAAGCTGCACAAGGCCGGCTTTCGCTGGCTGGCGCTGGGCATTGAATCAGGCAGCAAGATGGTGCGCGACGGCGTGGAAAAAGGCCGGTTCGCTTCGACGGACATCATCAAGACCGTACGCAAGATCCAGGATGCCGGCATCAACGTGATCGGCAACTATATCTTCGGACTACCCGACGATACCCAACAGTCCATGCAGGAAACGCTGGAACTGGCGCTAGAAGCCAACTGCGAGTTTGCCAACTTCTACTGCGCCATGGCCTATCCCGGCTCAAAGCTTTACACCATGGCACTGGCAAAGAACTGGGAACTTCCCGACAATTGGATAGGCTATTCGCAGCACAGCTACGAATGCCTGCCACTGCGCACTGAGGTGCTTACATCGGCCGAAGTGCTCAAGTTCCGTGACGAAGCCTTCACTCGCTACTTCACCGCCCCAAGCTACTTGGCGCTGGTGCAGCGCAAGTTCGGCGCGGACGTGGTTCAACACCTGCAGGAAATGACCAAGATCAAACTGCGCCGCAAAATCCTCGGCGACTGAGTTTGCGCGGTGCCGTCCGTGGCGCTGTGCGGCTGCCCAGGTGCGTCAGTTAAATACGGATAACGATAATGATCATCACCCGCACTCCCTTCCGCATGTCCTTCTTCGGCGGCGGCACCGACTATCCCGGCTGGTATGCCGAACACGGCGGCGCTGTGCTGGCTACCAGCATCAACAAGTATTGCTACATCACCTGCCGCTATCTGCCGCCGTTCTTCGAACACAGGCACCGCATCGTGCACTCGCTCATTGAAAACGTGCAGAGCATCAATGAGATCAAACACCCGGCGGTACGTGGCATCCTCGGCTGGACCGGCTGCGAGCGCGGGCTGGAGATCCACCACGACGGCGACTTGCCCGCGCGCTCCGGACTGGGATCAAGTTCCTCGTTCACCGTGGGTCTGCTTCACGCGCTGGCAGCACTCGAAGGCCGCTACGCCTCCAAGGAATATCTGGCCAGTACCGCCATCCATATCGAGCAGAATGTCCTTGGGGAAAATGTCGGATCGCAGGACCAGGTATCGGCCGCCTACGGTGGCTTCAACCTGATCGAATTCCATCGCAATGGCGGCTTCTCCACATCGCCGGTAGTGCTGCGCCAAGAGCGCCTGGATGAATTCCAGAGCCATCTCATGCTGTGTTTCACCGGCTTTTCCCGCATCGCGTCGGAAGTAGCAAAATCGCAGATCGAGAATCTGCATCAACGGCAGGCGCAGCTGCACCGCATGCGCGAAATGGTCGACGAAGCCATCGCAATCCTGCAGAGCGAAACTATTGCCATCGATGAAATCGGCAAACTGCTGCATGAGAGTTGGTTGTGCAAACGCGCCCTATCGGACAAAGTTTCCACCAGCGAAATCGATCATCTGTACCAGGAAGCGATCAAAGCCGGCGCCATCGGCGGCAAGATCATGGGTGCGGGCGGTGGCGGCTTCCTGATGCTGTTCGCCAAACCCGAAAATCATGATGCCGTCCGCAAGCGCCTGAGCCACCTCATCCATGTACCCTTCAAGTTTGACGAAGGCGGCAGCCGCATCGTCATGTATCAACCCAACGGATTGAATTGATGAACCGGCCCACCATAGTGAAGCTCCCGGCTGACATGCCACCGCGCGATGTGCCCGTCTTCGTGGCTGGTCATACCGGGCTGATCGGCTCGGCTATCCAGCGCGCCCTGCAAGCAGCCGGCTACCATAACCTGATCAACCGCACGCACGCCCAACTGGACCTGCGCGACAAAGGACAGGTAGATGCCTTCTTCGAGCGCGAACGGCCTGCGTATGTCATGCTCGCTGCCGGCAAGGTCGGCGGCATCCTGGAAAACCAGAGCTTCCCCGCCGACTTCATTGATGCCAACCTGGCGATCTCGCTCAATGTCCTGGGCGCCGCGCATCGCGTCGGCGTGAAGCGGCTGGTGATGTTCGGTTCGTCTTGCATGTATCCGCGTGAAACCAGTCAGCCCATGCCTGAGTCGGCCCTGTTGACCGGTCACCCGGAACCGACCAGCCTGCCCTATGCCATCGCCAAACTGGCCGGCGTACAACTGTGTCTGGCCTACAACCGCCAGTATGGCCAGCAGCGTTTCATCCCGCTCATTCCCAACAGCGCCTACGGCCCCAACGACAACTTTGATCCCAAGTCCGGTCATGTCCTCTCGGCGCTGTTGTCACGCTTCCACCATGCCAAGACTGAGGGGGCTCCAACGGTCGCGCTATGGGGAAGCGGCACGCCGCGTCGCGAATTCATCCACGCCGATGACATCGCCACCGCATCGCTGCTGATGATGAGGGAAGAGTTACCCGAACTGTCCCTGCCTATGAACGTAGGCTCGGGCAGCGATATTTCCATACTAGAGCTGGCCGAGACAATCGCCGCCGTGGTCGGCTATGAAGGTCGCATCGAATTTGACCGTAGCAAACCGGACGGTGCCCTGCGCAAGCTGCTCGACAGCAGACTCATGCACCAGCAGGGCTGGCATGCGCAGGTAAGCTTGGAGCAAGGACTGCATGATACCTACTCCTGGTACCTGCAAAATAAGGCCAGCCAGGCTTCCTAGCCAGCGTGCCGCTAAGGAAGGTTTCGATGAAACCGGCGCTACGGCGCCATTTTAATTTGGTGAAATAATGACGAAAGACGAGCTCATTGCCTTCGAAGAGGAAATTGCGGCGACATTCAACGCCGGCAAGATCCGCGCGCCAGTCCATCTGTACTACGGCAACGAAGAAGAGATCATCAAGGTATTCAAGAATATCCGGCCACAGGATTGGATATTCTGCTCCTGGCGTTCACATTACCAGTGCCTGCTCAAGGGAGTACCGCCACAGCAGGTGCGCGACGAGATCCTGGCAGGCCGTTCGATTTCGCTATGTTTCCCCGAACACCGGATCTATTCCTCGGCGATTGTCGGCGGCGTACTGCCCATCGCGGTGGGCACGGCCATGTCAATTCAGCGTAGCGGTGAAGATGCACGCGTCTACTGCTTCATGGGCGAGATGACCTCTGAAACCGGCATCGCCCACGAATCTATCAAGTACAGCCGCAACCACAACTTGCCCATCCACTTCGTGGTGGAAGACAACGAGAAATCGGTCTGCACCGACACCCGCGAAGCATGGGCACAGCCCACGTTGAGCTACCAGGATGTCAACGATGATTACATCACCTACTACCGTTATCAAACCAAATATCCGCATGCCGGCGCCGGCGTGCGTGTACAGTTTTAAGGCAAAGGCCGAGCAATGAAATACTTTGATGAACTGAAGCGCTCAATGGATTTCCTCGCCCAGGACCCACGTACGGTATTCATGGGCCAGGCCGTGGCTGTAGCGGGTACCGCCATGAGCAATACCCTCAAGGATGTGCCCCGTGAGCGACTCATCGAACTGCCGGTAGCCGAAGAAATGCAGATGGGCATGACCACCGGAATGGCGCTCAACGGCGTCGTGCCGGTAAGTATCTTTCCGCGCTGGAACTTTCTGCTGTGTGCCATGAGCCAGCTGATTAGCCATCTGGACAAGATTGATGTCATGTCCAACGGAGGCTACAAAGCCAAGGCCATCGTGCGCACCGGCATCGGCGCGCAGCGTCCGATGCATCCGCAACACCAGCACATCGGCGACTTTACCGATGCATTGCGCCTGATGTGCAGCACCATCGAGGTAATCCGCCTGGATGAACCGGAGGATATCTTCCCTGCTTACGAGCGCGCACTGCTGCGAGATGATGGCCGCAGCACCATCATCGTCGAGTACGGCGATTACTATAACGAGAAATGATTCTCCCCTTAGAACCAGCCTACGGAACAGCATGATGAAATACCCCCTGATGAGAAACAACATCCTGCGCGAAGACCTTGATGCGGTCATCGAACATTTGCGCCAGGACGACCCTATCCTCACCAACGGCCCCAACGTACGCGCCTTCGAGAAAGAATGGTCGGAGTGGCTCGGGGTGAAATACAGCGTATTCGTCAATTCGGGGGCATCGGCCAACCTGCTGAGCATGGCGGTGCTCAAGCTGCGCCATCCGGAAGGCGGCGAGGTGATCGTGCCGCCACTGACCTGGGTGTCTGACATTGCTACCGTGATCCAGTGCGGCTTCACGCCGGTCTTCGCAGATATCGACCCACACTCGCTGGCAATGGCGCCGGATCAAATCCTGGCGAAGATCAGCGAGCGCACCCGTGCGGTCTTCTTGACTCACGTGCAGGGCTTCGACGGCCTAACAGATGAGTTATTGAGCGAACTGGAAAGCCGCAATATCCCTCTCATCGAAGATGTCTGCGAGTCTCACGGTGCAACCCACAATGGCCGGCGACTGGGCAGCTTCGGCTGGATGTCCAACTTCTCGTTCTATTATGCCCACCATATGAGTACGATCGAGGGTGGCATGGTCTGCACCAACGACCCCGAGGTCTATCAGCAGGTACGCATGTTGCGCTCACACGGCATGGTGCGCGAAGCCACCGACGACGATCTGAAGCTACGGTATCGTCAGCAGTATCCGCAGCTCAACCCGGATTTCATCTTCGCCTACCCTGCCCACAATGTGCGCAACACCGAAATCGGTGCCATCTTGGGCCGTAAGCAACTCAAACGTCTCGACGCGAATTGCGCGCGCCGCACCGTCAACATGATGCGCTTCCTGAAACAGATCGACAGCCAGCGCTACCGTGTCGACTTCAAGACCGAAGGCTCCAGCAACTACGCATTCAACCTGATCCTGCGTGATGCCGATGAACAATTCGTCGAACGTCTGATGCAGACCATGCGCAGCAATGGCATCGAGTTCCGCCGCGGCAGCGCTGGCGGTGGCAATCAGGTGCGGCAGCCCTACCTTAAGGGCATCGTCCCAGCCGATCATTACCAGCAGTTCCCGCAGACCGAGCACGTCCACTTCTACGGCTTCTATATCGGTAACTTCCCCGATCTCGCCGATGCCGAGGTGGACGACATCTGTCGCATTCTCAACGCGGTCTGAGCGATGGCAATCCAGTCTGCCGTGATCCTTGCTGGAGGCCTGGGCACACGCTTGCGTAGTGCAGTGCCGGATCTGCCCAAGCCGATGGCACCCATCAAAGGGCGCCCTTTCCTCGAATACCAGCTCGACTACTGGATCGCCCAGGGCATCAGACATTTCGTGCTGGCCGTGGGTTATCGCCATGAAGCCATCAGCGGCTACTTCGGTAGCAACTACCGCGGCACGAGGCTGGATTACGTCATTGAGCAAAGCCCGCTCGGAACCGGAGGCGGCATACTGCTTGCGCTGCAGAAACTGCCAGCGCAGCAACGCTTCCTTCTGCTCAACGGCGATACCTATTTCGCCGTGCAGCTGCGCGTACTGGAGCAATTCGCGACCGATCGAGACAGTGACTGGTGCTTCTCGCTCTTCCGTACCCGCCAGACCAGCCGCTACCTCGGCATGGGCGTGAGCGAGGAAGGTTCCATTACCGAGCTCAAGTCGAGCCAGGATGGCGATGAATGCCTGGCAAATGGCGGCGTCTATTGCATCCATCCACGCGCCGTCGCCAGTCTTGGTGTACAAGCCGGGGATAGTGTCTCGCTGGAGAACGACCTGTTCCCGCGCGCGTTCGCAGCAGGACAGCGCATGGTCGGACTAGCCTTTGAAGGCAGCTTCATCGATATCGGCATCCCCGACGACTATCACCGTGCCGCCAGCGTCATGCAGGTCAAGGAGCAGACATGAAAACGACGATGCCCGACATACTGTGCGAGAGTGTGCAATCAGCCCTCTTCGGCGACTAATTTTCCGTTCTCTACAAAGGATTTTTCATCATGTCTTACAACATCCTCGTCACCGGCGGCGCCGGCTATCTCGGTTCCATCCTGGTGCCTGCACTTCTGGCTGATGGCCACAAGGTGACCGTGCTGGATAACTTGATGTACGGACAGACCAGCCTGTCGCATGTCTGCTACCACGACAACTTCAAGGTCGTGCGTGGTGATATCCGCCTGGAAAAGACCATGCTGCCGCTGATGCAGCAGGCCGACATCATCATCCCGCTGGCGGCCTACGTGGGGGCGCCCCTGTGCAACAAGGATCCGATCGGTGCCACCTCGGTCAACCATGACGCCATCCTGATGATGCTCAAGCACCTGAGCCCGCAACAGCGTCTGCTGATGCCCACCACCAACAGCGCCTATGGTTCGGGCGATGAAAATAATTTTTGTACCGAGGAATCGCCGCTGCGTCCGATCTCGCAATACGCCATCGAAAAGGTTGAGATCGAGAAGGCCATCATGGAACACCCCAACGCCATCAGCTTCCGCCTGGCCACGGTGTTTGGCATGTCGCCCCGCATGCGGATCGATCTGCTAGTCAATGACTTCACCTACCGCGCCGTATACGACCGGTTCGTGATGCTGTTCGAACCGCACTTCAAGCGTAACTATGTGCACGTGCGCGACGTCACCCGCGCCTTCCAGCACGGCATTGCCAACTTCGAGACCATGAAGGGCCAGATCTACAACGTCGGACTGTCCGATGCCAATGTCTCCAAGATGGAATTGTGCCAAGTGATCTCCCGTCACGTACCCGAATTCATCTTTGCTGAAGCAGCCATTGGCAAGGATCCGGATCAGCGCAACTACATCGTGTCCAACGCCAAGATCGAAGCGACCGGCTTCAAAACGGAGTTTTCGCTTGATCGCGGTATCGCCGAACTGGTCAAGGGTTACACGATGGTCAAGAACACCAAATATGGCAATGTCTGAGCAACCTCGCCCTTGTGTGTTCATCGATCGCGATGGCACGCTCAATGTTGAGAAGAACTATCTACATCTGTATCAGGATTGGGAGTGGATCCCCGATTCGGTAGAGATGCTGAGGCAGCTTCGCGAGGGCGGTTTTCTCAACATAGTGGTGACCAACCAGGCGGGTGTGGCGCGCGGCTACTATGACGAGGCAGCCATCGCGCGCCTGCATGCCCGGGTAGACGAGGATTTACGTGCTGTCGGCAGCGGCATTGACGCTTACTATCATTGCCCGCACCATCCGCAGCACGGCGTCATCCGCAACTGTGATTGCCGCAAGCCCGCGCCAGGCATGCTGCTGCGCGCTCAGCGTGAGTGGAACATTGATCTGGCGCAGTCATGGATGGTCGGCGACAAGCTCAGCGATATCGAAGCCGGGCTGGCCGCCGGCGTGCGCTGCGTGCTCGTACAAACCGGCTATGGACGCGAAGAACAGGAACACTGTCCGGCCGGCGTATTCCAGGCAGAAGACTTTGCCCGGGCAGCTGCCCTGATCCTGCAGCAAACCCGCGGTGCTCGCACCGCTCTTCTCTGAGGTAGCCTACGTGACTTCTCCCGCTCCCCGCATCCTCTTCATCTTTCTGGAGTTTCCGGACTGGCGCATGGCACGCAGCCTGGCGTACACCACCCAGATGGGGATGGAACAGACACTACGCCAAAGCGGCGCCGACGTCCTGAGCGTTCCCAGCATCTACGGCATGGATAACAATTCGCGTGGCAACTGGCCCTCGCGTCTGCGCCAGATGATCGGCCAACGCAGCTACGACCAGGTCTGGATCGAGCTGGTACATGCCGACTATGACGAGGACTTCCTGACCTGGGTCGCCAGCTTGGCGCCTGTACGTCTGGGATTCGTGATGGAATCGCTGCAGTACGAGCCTTACGTTTATGAGCTGGAGCCCAATCTCAGGGAGCGTCGGCAACGGGTGGTGAAGCGAATGGCGCACATGACCCACGTGTTACTGGTCGACGAGCAGGATGCTGGAGAGCTCAACCAAAGTGGGCAGATTCAGGCCATGTGGTGGCCGCAGACGGTACCGCGTGCCAGCATTCAGGTCGCACCGACGACGACCAATTCCTACGCAGTCTTCTACGGCGCACTGTATGGCAAGCGCCAGGACTGGATGAAGCATCCCAAACTGAATGGTTTGCTGGTACAACCGGGGCCATCGATGGAATATCAGACCGACTACCCAGCCCTGTTCGACCGCCTGCAGAGCCTGACCACCCACGCTCTGGGAATGGGGCTGCAGGCCACGCCTCAGATGCTTGAGCGTTATCTCGGATTGCTACGTACCCTGCGCCACGACATCTTCAGCCTGTGGCTGCGCAGTCTGCAGAAAGGCGTGGCGGTGGCGAACCTGCCTTCGTTCTTCCAGGGCTTCCCGAGCCGAGTCTATGAAGGCATGGCGGCGGGCAAGCCGGTCATCTCCTGCAGCATACCGGGTCGACCGCGCACCAATGCACTGTTCCAGGACGAACAGGACATCCTGCTCTACGATCCGGAATCACCCGAACATCTGGCCCATCAGATCGACCGCCTGAACAAGGATCGGGTACTGGCCCAACGCCTGGCCACCAATGCCCGTCAGAAGATACTCACGTTGCATACCACCGAGCTACGCGTCGCGCAGATTCTGCGCTGGCTGAGAGACGGAGTAGAAGTCGATTTCAGTCGTTCGGAGCCAATATGAACTGCTACAATCTTCAGCACCTGCATCGATCCATCGGCGCGGAACCATCCGCTGGATGCGTCGCTGGAAGCTCTTTCCTTTTCAAGTTCTACTCATAGGAACCATCGTGACTGCCGCAAGTTTCTTCATCAAGCCGGGCTATCAGTCCCGCACGCAACCGGAATACTATGCCGACATCCACGATGACGGTACAGTCTGGCAACCCGAGGTTTATCCGCTAGCCGCCACTCTGGCACGCCAGCATGGTTGCCGCTACATCATCGATATCGGCTGCGGACGTGCACGCAAGCTATCCATGATGTATCCCGAATTCCAGATCATCGGCTTGGACTTCGGAAGCAACCTGGAGTATTGCCGTGCCAACTACCCGTTCGGCAACTGGGTCGAGGTAGATCTGGAAAACAGCGACGGCGTGCAGTTTCCGCCTGATGTGCTGCAAAACGCTGTGGTGATCAGCTCCGACGTGATTGAGCATCTGGTCAATCCGACCCCTCTCATGGCACTGATCCGCTCCTATCTGTTACATGCCAAGGTGGCTGTGATCTCTACACCCGAACGCGATCTGGAGCGCGGTTATCAGGATATGGGGCCACCGGGTAACCCCACACACATCCGCGAATGGAATCTGGCCGAACTGGAAGCGATGCTCAGCAACGCAGGCTTGCGTCCCGCTTACTGTGGACTGACCATCAGCAACAATCGTGAGATGCAGCGCAAGACTTCGCTGGCAGTGGTGCCTGGTGTGAGTCTGAATTCCTTGGCAGTGCGCGATCTGGGCGTATTCTGCGAACGCTGGCTGGCCGCCTCACCGGAAATGCGCGAAGCCGACAACGGCAATTATCTGCGGGACTTGGCTCAGCTCGAGCGTATGGTCGAGCAAACTCAGGTCGCGACCCAGCCGCTGCTGGCACCGATGACTCCGCTGGAGATTGGTATGGGTCACATCGAGGCAGCTCGCTACGAGGAAGCCTTCAAGGTGCTGACAGAAGCCCTGAAGACTGATGGACAGAATCCTGCCGTCGTGTTTCAGTTGGGTCGCCTGGCGGCCATCTGCAACATGAACGATGATGCCAAGGAACTCTTCTACCAAGCGGCATTACGTGCACCAGAGGTGGTAAAGGACATTGTCGACTTCTTCCAGGAACGCCTGACAAGAGCGCGTGCCGGTCTGGAATGAGCGGCTGCGTTCATGAAAAACGCTTGGGGGAATAATGCCGGTCAATAAGGCATCACAGAGTTAGTATTCGATTTCCGCCGCTGAAGCGACACGTAGATCACAACGCATCCCGAGCGGCGGATTTCTACGTTTTTTGCTGCCCTTGCGGCCTGCCTTGAGGGCGCTTCCGCCCTCAAGCCTCCTTTATGAGCGCACCTGTCAGAGCGAACGATCGCGTGCAGTCGCAGATTACCGTCAGGAAAAGGGGATTGCGGTCTTCGCTGCAACCGTCCCTTGCATCCTTAGCCAACGTTTGACCACCATGGATTTCAATCACCGTCTCTCTGCGCCGTCCATTGCCGATGGCAATCCCTGCGAGCACAGCCGTAACGATGGCAATGCGGTAGCGCAGAGGGGGCAGATGTCGGGCTGCGACCATGCGACCTCAGGCATGGCGTCTTGGCAGCATCAGGAGAGAACATGACCAAGGCCAACATCTATCAGATTCACTACGATGAACAGACCCACCGTATGCTCGATCCGGGTTTCCTGCCGCTCGACAACAGCGAAAACCCCCGCCCGGACTGGCGCGAGTACTGGCCGATGCGGACCTTTCTGCTCAACAACGTGATCAACAGCGATGAGCTGTACGGCTTCCTCTCGCCAGCGTTTCGCTACAAGACCAACCTGAGTGCCGAACAGGTACACGCCTTCATCAATACCCATCCGGGCCATGATGTCTATTCGATCTCGCCGCTGCGCCAGGACTCCCTGTGCTACCTCAACGTCTTCGAGCACGGCAACCGCTACCACCCGGGCCTGATCGACATCACCAACGAGTTTCTGGCAGCGCTGGACATCAAGGTCGATTTCACGCGCCTTGCGATGGACTTGCGCAGCACCATCTTCTGCAATTACTTTGTCGCCAAGCCGAGCTTCTGGGCGCAATGGTTTGCCTTGACCGAACAACTCTTCGCATGGGCAGAGGACCGCAACAGCAGCCTGGGACGGAAGATCGACGCACTCACCGATTATCGCCAGAAGTCGCCGTTGAACATGAAGGTGTTCATCGTAGAACGTCTGGCCTCGCTGATACTGGCGCTGGATCCTTCGATAAAGACCGTAGCTTACGACATCGAGCTCATGCCCTGGTCGAACCCTGCGTATATTCCCTACTGGAACGACATGATGACGTGCAATGCGCTCAAGCTGGCCTTCATGGAAACCCGTCACCAGCGCTACTTCCTTAATTTCTTCGCCTTGCGCAACCGTATCCTGCAGCAATGCGAACCGCTGCGCGCCGATGAGCGTAGCAAGCAACATTTCTTTTGATGACAGGCCACAGCCGACGGCCACCGACGATCTCCAGGACAGCATCATGATTCCATTTTCCGCCAGTTCCGCCACCCGCCTGCGCGACCTGCTGCCGCAACGTCGCCTGCGCGTGATTGCGCTGATCTCCTCCTTCAACGAAGGCGACGTGATCGGCCAGGTGATTGGCGACCTGATCGACAACGGCTGCGAGGTCTACCTGCTGGACAATCATTCCACCGACAATACGGTCGAAGTCGCCAGCCAGTGGCTCGGACGTGGACTGCTCAAGATTGAGGCCTTCCCACCGGGCCCTCCGGCCGATCTGGAGAAGCAATACCTGTGGCGCGAGATCCTGATGCGCAAATCGCAGTTGGCCGCGCAGCTGGGGGCCGACTGGATCATCCATGCTGACGCCGATGAACTGCGCGAATCGCCGTGGCCCGACATGTCCTTGGCTGATGCCTTTGGCGTAGTCGATTCGCTCGGCTTCAACGCCGTCAATTTCGCACTGTTCAACTTCCGGCCGGTTGACGACAGCTTCCAACCCGGTGACGACCTGCGCCAACGCTTCCAGTATTACGAGCCAGGCGAATGGGTCAATGCGCTGCAGATCAAGGCCTGGAAGAACACCGGGGTCGAATTCGATTTAGCTTCCTCCGGCGGTCACAACGTCGGGTTCGCTGGGCGACAAGTGTTCCCGATTCCGTTCATCCTGCGCCACTACCCGATCCGGAGCAGTGCCCACGGCCGGCGCAAGGTGCTCAACGAACGCTTGCCGCGTTACACCAGGCAGGAGCGTGCGGCTGGCTGGCACAACCATTACGACGCCATGGCCAGCGAGGGGCATACCTTCCTATGGCGGATCGAGACTCTGACCCGCTTCGATCCGGGCAGCGCACGCGCTGAACTTCTGGCACGCGCCTTCGATGCGATGCTGCTCACCGGCAGCGCTGCCAGGACCGGTTTTTCTCCGGCGGCAGAGCCCGGCTGGCTGCTGGCTCATGTAGGCAAACGCCTGGGCATGCCGGTGTCGCAAGAGCTACTGGGACAGGCGCTGGAAGAGCTCAAGGAGCTGCTGCATATCTTCCAACGCGACAAGACTGCCGACAATTGCCTGATGCCGCGCCATTTCGAGATCATGCGCATCATCGCCCAGGTCGAATGTTCACGCGCCGACCTGACCGGCGACTTCCGTCTGTCATTCATGTGGAACGCCATCGAGCGTAAGCTGACAGGCGAACGCCTGCGGATGGAGGAAGCGGCTGCTCCACTCTCCGCCTCGCCCGCACCGCCGACGTCCGGGTTCCCAGATGCGGCCGAAGACGAGGCCACGGCCTTCCTGCGCGAAACCCGCAGCATGATCGATGCCGGCGACCTCGACAATGCCTATCAGTTGCTTCTCTCAAAACAGGAGGCACTGTTGGATCATCCGGAGTTCCTGTTCCAGTTGGGATGCATCGGCCTACAGTCGGGCATGCTCGACGATGCAAACAATATCTTCGCCGAAGCGATCCGGCAGTCACCCGACGTGCTCAAGCCGGTGATCGAGGCCTACCAAGGGCGGCTGCGGATAATGCCGCGCCGGCCAGCCCCCCAAAGCGGCTTGCCGCCATCCCCGCCGCACAATGCGGTGGAGCTGGCGCAGTGGCAGATCGCGCAGGAGCAGTACGAGCAAGCCTTCGCCACGCTCAATCAGGCGCTCAACGATCAGCCTGAAGATCCCGAGATTCTTTTCCACATGGGCGTGCTGGCACAGGTGTGCGGCATGCAGGCCGATGCGACGGAACTGTTCTGCCAAAGCGCGAAACGTGCGACGGAAATGACGGATAAGATCCTCGCCTATTACCGGCAACAACTGGGTGGTCCCACCTTATAAGAATTTATGATGCTGTCCGGAAACCGCCGCAGGTGATCGGCAACACCACTCTGAAGATCAGGGTGCGGAAAAAACGTATAGATTGCGCAGCCATTTGTGGCGCCGCTGAACCGATCCGACTCCTGGCTGGAGAAAGAATAGATAGCCACAGGGGACTTGCCTCGGAATTCACGGAATCGAATACAAATTCAGCGATGCCCTAGGGAATCCAGGATAAAAGTGCATATCCGGCGTCCATCATTGATATCGCGCAAAGTATCTATCTCACAACAACCGCATACTGTTTCCCAGCAGAATACGTTGCTTTTTTTACAATTTTGTATCTGGCGTGGAGCCAGGTGGGTAGAGAAGGGTTGCTTGACTGCTTGCCGCCGCTCGGGTCTGGAAGCCTATTTTTGTCGCAATGGACGGGAAGTATAACGCTGCCGAACGGCAAGCTTATGCTTCCGTTTTCATCAAGTGCGCAGGAATGGAAGTGGCGCGGCTGGCGGGGATCGAACCCACGACCCTTGGCTTCGGAGGCCCAATTTCACCCCATTAAAATAGCGACTCTCCGGATTTTTCTTTATTTATTGGCACAATTTTGGCACACTGACGTCTTGCCCACTCAGTGCCGGGAAGCAACGTGCCAACCATCCGCAAAAAAGGCGAAGGCCAGTACCACGTACAGATTCGCAAACGGGGCTACCCTGCCCAAACCAAGACGTTCACAAAAGAAGCCGATGCACGGCGTTGGGCGACCATTATCGAGTCTGAGATGGAGCGCGGTGTTTTTGTCTCTCGTACTGAGGCGGAAGGTACCCTAGTCAGGGATATTCTGGCCCGCTACGAGGCAGAAGTGCTACCTTCGAAGCGCGGTGCACCGTCAGACAAATCAAGACTAAAGACGCTGAATGAGGCATTTGGCGCTTACCGATTGGCTAGCCTCAGCTCGAGCCAGGTGGCCAAGTTTCGGGATCAGAGGCTGAAATCTGTTTCTCCTCAGTCCGTTATTCACGAGATAAACTTGCTAAATCGCGTACTAAAGGCCGCATCAATTGATTGGGGCATCCACCTCCCCAATGGACTGCCAACAGCTCAGGTACGCAAGCCTGCGAAGCCTAGGGGACGTGACCGACGCGTGACCGACGCCGAGATCGAATCGATTCTCAAGACAACTGAGTCGGTAGAGTTGAGTGTAGCAATTGTCTTAGCGTTGGAGACAGGTCTACGACGCAGTGAGCTGGCCTTCTTAGCCTGGGATGAAATCGACCTAGAAAAGAAAATCGCTCATATCCCCAGGACAAAGACTGATGTGCCTCGTACTGTGCCTCTATCACCGAAAGCCGTTGCGGCGCTCAAGACACTCAGTAGAAATGAGAGTGAAGCAGTTTTCAGGATGAAGCCGGAATCAATGAGCCAGGCCTTTGAACGAGCCTGCGAAAAACACCGCGCGAATATCGTGAGCCTTCGATTCCACGATTTACGGCATGAAGCTACGAGCCGTTTGTTCGAGAAGGGGCTAAATATTATGGAAGTTGCTACGATTACAGGTCATAAAACACTAGAAATGCTGAAACGATATACCCATCTGCGAGCCGAAGATTTGGCAAAAAAACTGGAACCATAGATGCAGAGCTACAAAGGCTAAACATGAAATGCGCAAACTGTGGAATTGAAGGCGCCATCTCCGGCCCGCGCTCAATAGCGCGTACTTATAAGAGCGAATCGATAGTCTTTCACGACATTGAATGCATCTATTGCAATTACTGCGGCGAAACCACTCTAGGCGTAACAGAAGGCGAGCATCTTTTTAAACTCATGAGGGACTTTATGAAAAAAATAGATTCTCAATTACCTGAAAATAATCGCTAGAAAATAACTATATCTCTGAGGAGTTGGATACCCTCCAACTCCTCAGAAATATCCAAACTGAAATCCGTAAGCGATAACCTAGAACGGGATGTCATCGTCATCTAGCACATTCGGCTTCCCTTTGCGGACAACCCGTGAATTCTTTGCTTGAGCCGCTTGGGATCGCGGATTTGGATGAAGCGAAATCCAACCATCATTCCAATCCCCGGCAGCATAGTTCTTCAAGATGCCATTTTCTTGAAAAACAGGCTCAGTAAACGCCATCCACCCGATGTCCTCATTGGCATATTCCATCAAACTTCCTTCTGAATAAAACTCCCTGTCCATTGGCAGCCAATTCCTAGCTTTAAGCCAAACTTCCATCTCGCTGCGCGAAGTGAAGTACAACCGATATGGCGTATTAGTTATTTTTGCCAATCGCGCAAAGATCGGGTGATTTGTAGATAAGATTGCACGCAGTGCATCGTCCTTATCTTGATTCGCGCGCGACAGGAAATTGACCATCTCATGAAGAGTCGAGGCAATACCTTTCATATCATCGACAATTGCGACTTCCTTCATTCGGCTTTGCTGACTCAAAAAACGCTGAAAAAGGCCCGCCCATTGTTCTAGCAGATAGGCTGTAATTTCCGAGACATTTCCGAACCCGACGATCGGATTGTTATTGGGCAGATCGTACAAACGGTCAATAAATGAGTAAATCCTTGGATCATCTGCATACCGATATTTGATGCCTTGGGTATCCCGGTTCAGGCGCCATACTTCATACTCAGTAAGCGTACTTCGCTCAACAAATATGTAGACTTGAATCCCCTTCTCTAACGCTCTAATAATTTCATTCTGCGTAATAGAGTGTCCACCGTTTTCCTTAGACTCTGTACCAAACTTTCCGCCAATTATTGTTACGAAAATATCGCACAGTTCAACTTCACGATAAGCAGACATTTCTAGACGATTGTCTTTAGCATACGGAATCGCGCCGGCCTCATGACGTACACAGTCATATCCCAGCGAGCGTACAAAGCGATCAATGTCCTCGCGCGACTGATGCAGGTCATAAAACGTTGAACTTAAAAAAACACGTGGCTTTGCCATCCCTTCTCCCCATTTTTATGAAATATGGTTTACACCCCGAAGTTACCGTAATTTATCACAATGCAACCATTGCCATAATGACACCAAACGCAATGGGTGTGACAGGCGTGTCCGCAGAGAAACCTCATGACTGAGGATGGCAAAATTCAGCCCACCTCATCAGATCCTCCTAGACATTTTTCAACGCAGCAACGCGCTGAGGCACCGAATTTAAATGTTGAGCACGGAGTTGCGAATAAATTGTCGAAGGTGGCCACCTTCACACATCCTGCCCATAAATTCGCGCCGACTTTTTAGCCGCTAAAGAGCCACCGCAGAATCTGCTAGCGCCCTACCCTCCCTGTTCAATCACTATTCTTCCCAAACCACGAGCGATTTTTCCGCTGTTACTCTCTGTGATCACGATAGCGATATTTGAGGGTAGCAGTAGCGAAAGTCTATTTTCGGCGGGCCTGATACGGTGTTATTCAAATTAAGCCGTTCTAGAACGCTTGATCACACTTTGCACAATTAGTATCGAATCAGGTTCCTTCAATCGAAAAATCGAGATCCCAAAATTTAGGTTATATTTATTAAATAATATGTAAGCACAAACCACTTAACAGTAATGCAACCAAAAATTGGGGATGGGAATGGCGACAGCAAAAAAGGAAAATTCAAAACAAATTGAATCCCGTAAAGCTCTCTTTGAATCTATTGACGCGATAGCACTTCGAGGTGGGATAAGCAGAGACCGCGCTATAACAGCCTGGTATGCGTCAACGCTCTTAGGAATTGATGAAGATGATGCTATTGATGCCGCTTCCGTAGATGGTCCTGAGGACGCTGGTTGTGACTTCATATACGTGGATACTGACCAAGAGACAATCTATGTGCTCCAAGGGTACGTATCGGACAGAGCTGAGAGAGCTGCCGCAATAAAGAAATGGAATGCCCTTGTTGCTTCACTAACCAGTGTTCGCGACCCGATTAGTTTTTCGCATGCTGGAAGAGAAGATATCTATCAACGTCTTCTTGAACCTGACGTACAGAACTTTTCTTTAGTTTTTGGATTAGTAACTCTAGCGGCAAAATCAGATCAAATTGCTCGCCAACAGGCGTCCGTTTCAAGAGCTAAAAGTTACGGCACTGATGTTACGTTCTTCTACGAGTATCAAGATACGCTTTACGACAAATATATAATCGCGCAGGCAGCAAATCGTACAGTTCCTGAAGACACGCTAGCTTTCACCGGTGTTTTACCTGACATAAAGGGTGATTTTGGTCAAGCTATCGTCGGGTCTGTGGCTGCGGCCGAGTTGGCACGTTGGTATCAGACCTATCCAAATCAGCTCTTTGAAGGAAACGTTCGCCTTTTTATTGGACAACGCAAAGGGGGCATCAACGAGAAAATGATTGAAACCGCTGCGACAAGGCCCGGTGATTTTTGGGCATTAAATAATGGGATCACCGTCGTTGCAGAGAGCTTTCAGCAAGAGAGCCCCAAGGTATTTCGTATCAAACAATTCTCTATTGTTAACGGCTGCCAAACAACGGTTAGTCTATCTAAAGCAATAGAAAAAGATAAACAAGCAGCAAAAGCCCAAGTGCTGGTTCGTGTCGTAGGAGCGAAGAAAACTCTGCTGACAGATATCGTTCGCTACAATAATACTCAGAACCCAGTTAAGTTATCTGCGGTTCGATTGCTCGATCCGATTCAAGAAGGGCTTCGTACCGCATTCCTCGAAATTGACTATGACTACGCGCCTAAACAAGAAGGAGCTCGTTTAGCTAGAATTCATTTCATAAATAGGGTCTGTTAACTTTTTATCGTGCGTGTTAACTTCTTCGTATGGCACGAAGAGAAGAACTAACAGACGAACAATGGGCGATTCTGGAGCCGCTGATACCAGAAACACCTAGACGTGATGATGGGCGTGGACGCCCGGAATTGCACAGCAACCGCGCCGTCATGAACGGGATTCTCTGGGTGCTACGCACCGGTGCGGCCTGGTGTGATTTGCCAGATCGGTTCCCCTCTGGCACGACATGCTTCCGAAGATTTTCGCGCTGGGTCAAGAGTGGCGTGCTACGGCACATACTCGAAGCACTGGCGCAACACCTCGAAGAGGTTGGCCAAATCAATCTTTCCGAATGCTTTATTGACGGCACGTTTGTGTTGGCAAAAAAAGGGGCCCAAAGGTCGGAAAGACCAAGCGGGGCAAGGGTACGAAGCTCATGGTTATTGCAGACGCTACTGGTCTTCCACTCGGCGTGCACACGTCTTCTGCTAGCCCACATGAAGTCACCCTTGTCGAGGCTACCCTCGATGAGATTGTCACAGTGGGACGACCCGAACGAATTATTGGGGATCGCGCCTACGATAGTGATCCGCTCGATCAAAGACTTGCTGCCAAAGGCATTGAACTGATCGCACCACACAAGAGCAATCGAAAAAGAGCGGTCACTCAAGACGGCCGGGCGCTGCGCCGATACCGGCGCCGATGGAAGATCGAACGACTGTTTGCCTGGCTTAATGCCTTCAAGCGTGTACTTACCCGATGGGAGCGTTGCGCCGATCATTACACAGGCTTCGTTCATCTCGCTTTCTCCGTCATCCTCATGCGGCGCTATTTATGAAATGGGTTCTAAAAATCCTAAACGGATTGAGCTGGAAAAGATTGCTCAATTTTTGGCCGCGATCTCGGAAGAGACAGTTCTTGACTCCGTACGACGCAAAACGGATCTCTTTGATAAATCGTATAAGTCGATTTTCCCTAGAGGGCTGCAAGCAGAACGCGTTTTTCTGGCATGGTTGATCGCACAGGCTATTGAAAAGGAAAGAGCAAGTATGTTGTCGGGCCATAGCCAGCCTGACTTGATAATCAAGGCCATTTTAGGTATTCATGGAACACCTTGGGGCATTTACGTTGCAAATGTCCTCATTGAACAGTCAGGCTCTGATTTATCCAAGCTGTCGCTGAAAAAAATGGATCATGACGATTTTAAGGCTGCCATTGATAAATACGCCAAAAAGGCACTTGAACTATATTCAGAAATTGCCGTGAACATTATTGGTGGAGATGATGCTAGTCAGAACGCCAGGAATGAGATCCGAGTACGACCGTTTCTCGAACGGCTCAAACGCACGTTAGGGTTGCGAGTCAATAAATTTAACTCTTGGAAGCTTCCCAAGCTTAATGCCGTAATTGCATCGATTAAATAGCGTCTAGGTTTTTCGAGAATTCCTCCTATTACTTAAATTTAGCTATCGGGGAAAGCCGTCTTAATCTCAAAAACCAACCAGGATTTTTGATCTGTTGCATCGAAGGTGCAGTATTTTGCACGGTACCATGCAAAATACTGCATCGGAGCTTTGACTAACAAACATCCGAAATTGCACGAGAATTCATCGGGGCGTCAAACATGTTTTATCAAGAGATAGTTGAATTTCCCAGAGGAGAAAACGCTCCCCGGTATACCTTGGTTTCTTAAAGATAAAGAACAGATAGGAGCGAATAGACTCGGCGTAAATCCACCGCCGATAAGGTTTCTAGACGCCAGGTAGGATTTGAATGTCGAAAATGAGGAGTCTGATGTCGAATCAGAGGCTCCCGATGTCGAAAATATGGATCCGATTGTCGAATAGACGGAGCCGAATATCGACACCAGTGGAACTCGATGTCGAGAGTTATTCACAACCGCTCCCAAACGGCCATCAGCGCACCATCCCTTGCTTCCTCAAATCGAGCTCTGCCTGCAAAATTTGCCTTCTCTAGAACTTCCATAGCATGCACGAACGCCTCTTTAAACTTTCGCGTTGGACCGGTGTAACGCAATTTGATTCTTAACCATTCGACCTTCCTCCTTTGCGATGTTTCTGAGGACGACCCGATATAGCTTTGTAATGCTTTAGCCAGCGATTGATTTCTTCCAAACGACAATCTAGTCTTCCAATCGATACGCACGTATTCATTGTTTTCAAACAGTGCAATCCATCTCGGATCGATTTGAAATGAAAAAGTCCGATTTCCTTTGGAAAACTCTAAATTGCTGAGGAAATGAAGCGGACCATCGACAGTAATATCGCTCCAGAGGCCATTTGCTAATTTTCTGATGGTGAATCGCGCATTTTCCAAGGTCTTCAAGACCTGCTCGAGCTGCGCATACTGTCCACCGCCATTTGACTTACCCAGCGCCCTAAGAAAATTAGAGGCTCTTACCTGCACTCTCTGCCAAGAAGTAGCATAACGAGCCTCGTACATCAACTGCATCCAGGCCTCTTCGTGCACTTCAGTTAGCCAAGTTCCCCAGTAAACAAGAACGATATTTCCATAAGAAACAAGTGTCTCTCCATCCGCTCTCACCAACCCTCTTTTGGCAGCCTTGCCGAAGAGGCTGGACCTGGCAAAGGCGTTAGGAATAGCCCGCATTGAACCGTTATTTGGCACCCAAAAGAATTCCTTATGGCACCCGTCTACCATCGCGAGTTTGCCAAAGCGCCTCTTTTTCGTGAGTGCATCGTAAGCCTCCTCGAGGCGCTTAGCACTAGGACGACGCGCAGAACCCGATACGATATTAGTGGTCGGCATGTCGTACCTCCGAAGCCCTGTCCGTAGCCGCCAATCTAGAATCTAATGCCGGGCCTTTTCTTGGACGCCCTCTCTTGCGAGGTACAAGCAACACTTCAGGCATGACGGCCTTACGTACGTACTGCTGAAGCCAAGACTCGACATCCTCTGAACGCCAGAGCAAGCGCTTTGTACCAGGTAGACGGCAAATAGGAGGAAGGGATTGCGGGTTGCGCGTTGCATCGCTACGAATGCTGGCAACCGACTTATGCAGGAAGACGGCTAGTTGTTCTACAGAGAGTAAATTCTTCATGGACGAATGGCTCCGAGCCCATCCAGTTGGATAGGATCGAATGAGTCCACGGAGTACGCACAACCTTTCTTTTGATCAGGACTTACGCCAGCAATTGGGGCCTGTCACGTAGCTCAAAGGTCATACGACGGGGTAGTCCCCCATGTCGCACCCGCTCTCCTAAGACAGACACTCTTGGAATCCAGCCTCACTCTGACTGGTAGTGCCTGCCTCACGGCGATTGCCTTTCGGCATCCTTTCTAGCCTCCGCCATTCCGTTTCAGGCAGAGGGTTACTGAACGACCAACACTTTCCTCGGTTCTTGGAGCAACCTCTTGAGCGCAAATCGTAAGGTCACATATTTTTGTATCGAGGAGAAATGCTCTCAGCGCGATTGGTTGCAATATTACACGA
Source organism: Herbaspirillum sp. DW155 (assembly GCF_037076565.1). Lineage (NCBI taxonomy): Bacteria > Pseudomonadati > Pseudomonadota > Betaproteobacteria > Burkholderiales > Oxalobacteraceae > Herbaspirillum > Herbaspirillum sp. DW155. The sequence goes on from NZ_AP029028.1 coordinate 5,015,958, forward strand.
TGGAAATGCAATCTTGTGCGCTAAATCAAATAGCAAACACACCGTGGCTGTGCCAATGCAAGAAAGGAAACTAGACTTACGCCTGTGCGATGTTTAGCAATGAATGCCAGTCTGGTGGCCGCTATTGTGATTTTTATGCGACTGCGCTGGCACAAAAATGGCACATCCAGTGTGCCAAATTATGCGATTTATCGCTAAACAAAGCTTAGGATTGCGTAACGCAACCCATTGTATTGAAAGGGAAATTTGGCGCGGCTGGCGGGGATCGAACCCACGACCCTTGGCTTCGGAGGCCAATACTCTATCCACTGAGCTACAGCCGCGCTGAATCGGGGCGAACCCCGGAAAGGCCTGAAGGATACCGTCTTTCCTGCGGGACGTCCATGGCGCTGGCGGTTTTTCCGTGTCAAACGGAAAGCATTGTGACTATAATCAAGAGTTCGGCGAGAGAGCGCAATGACAGCCCTGCCTGATCCTGGTACCACGCAATGCCCGGCCAGACGGCCATCAGCGATGAGGCGATACAAAGGGAACCGACGTTTTCCGCCCCAATTTCGAGGAAACATTACGGAGGGACGCCAATGAGCTCAGCTCAGCATGAACACGAGTCGGCAATCAAGACTCCCAAGCAATTGATCGCAGCCGTGGTCGCAGGTTTTATGGTCCCCATCGTGTGCATCGTGCTGCTGGTGCAGTACGTGACCAATGGCCAGAAGACCGGTGCCGGCTCCGACAGCCAGACGCCCGAGATGATCGCGGCACGCATCAAACCCGTTTCCGACGATGGCTTCACCTTCCGGGATGCCAATGGTCCCAAGCAACTGCTCTCCGGTGAAGAAATCTACAAGACCACCTGCTCGGCCTGTCACAGTGCCGGTGTGGCCGGCGCCCCCAAGGTCGGCGACGCCGCCGCCTGGCAGGCCCGCATCGCGCAAGGCTATGACACCCTGGTCTCGCACGCCATCAACGGCCTGCGCGCCATGCCCGCCAAGGGCGGCAACCCGGATCTGGATGACGTCGAGATCCAGCGCACCGTGGTCTACATGGCCAACCAGTCCGGCGCCAAGTTCAAGGAACCCGAAGTGAAGGCCCCGGCCGCCGCCGACGGCGCTGCACCGGCGGCAGACGCAGCCGCCAAGTAAGCCTGATTCCCGGCCATCCGGCCAACAGGTCAGCTCAAAAAAATCCCCGGACAAAATCCGGGGATTTTTACATTTCCGTTCAGCTTCGATGAGGGCGCATTGCCGGTCGCTCGCCCTGCAGGCTTCTCCAGATGCGCCCGCCTTGCCGGCGCACCGGAGAATCCTTCATATCGCCTCAATAGCGCTGTGGCGGGGGCGGCGGATAGCCACCCGGTGCCTGCTGCACCGGTGCGGCGGCCTGCTGCTCGGCCACGAAGATTTCGACGCGACGGTTCTTGGCACGGTTGGCATCGCTGGTGTTGGGCACCAGCGGCTCATGCGATCCACGGCCCATGATGCTGAAGCGGCTGGCAGCCACGCCACGCGCGCTCAGGTAATCGCGGGTACGGGCGGCGCGCTGTTGCGAGAGCGGATCGTTGATGGCATCGCTGCCGGTGTTGTCGGTGTGGCCCACGATGGTGACGGTGGTGGCCGGGTTCTCCACCAGGGTGGCAGCGAAGCGGTCCAGCACCGGTCGCATCTCCGGCTTGATGTCGGCGCGGCCGGTATCGAAGGAGATGTCGCTGGGGATTTCCAGCTTCAGGCGATTGTCGGCCGTCTGGGTGACTTGCACGCCGGTGCCCTGGGTGGCTTGTTCCATGGCGCGTTTCTGGTTTTCCATGCGGTTGGACCAGATGTTGCCGGCCACTGCGCCGATGGCACCGCCAATGGCCGCGCCACCCAGCGCGCGTCCGCCTCCGCCACCGCCCGTGGCCGCGCCGATGATGCCGCCCAGGCCCGCGCCAATGCCGGCGCCGGTGGCCGTGCCACGCTGGGTCTCGCTCATGTCGGCACAGCCGGAGAGCGCCAGTACGCCGACGATTGCTGCAATCGAGATTTTCTTCATGTCATGTCCTTTCTTGCCTTCTCAGTCTTGTTGTCCTGGCCAGGGGCCGGTGTGCTTCAGAGCGCACTGGAGGCGATATGTTCCTGCCGCGCTTGCCCAACCTGTAACCATGAATGACAAAGGCACCCGGAATTCCGGATGCCTTTGCGGGAACATCATGGCCAGTCATATCACCTCGACTGGCCGTCATGATCTGCTCAATCCGGCTCGGCCGGGCCTTGCGGTGCTGCAGCGTCATCCGGTGCTGCCGAATCGCTGCGGCCACCGCGCTGGCTGACGTAATACGCCAGACCGCCCACAGCCGCGATCACGCCACCCATCAGCAAGGGCTTGCGCAGCCAGCGGCGCGACAACAGCGAGGCGCCCGTCATCAGCAGCGGCGTCACCGTCTGCAGGTTGAGATTGCCCAGCCCGCCGGAGGTGAGCGACTTGATCGACTGGACCGTCCTGCCACCGCCAAAAAGCGACGCGGCAAAATGGCCCACCCGGCTCAAGGCGCCCTTGGCCAGCGACTCGGCGCTCAGGTTCTCGCGCACCACTTCGCGCGCTTCCATCACGCCAAGCCGGTACAGCGCGCCTTGCGCAAGTACCTTGCGCTTGCGTTCCTCATGGGTCATGCCCTGGTCCTGATCGCTCATGCCGTCCTCATTTAACCGGGAAAAATGGCGCTGGCCGCATCACAAGAGCGCATCGCGGTCCTTGCGCAGTTCGCTCATGGTCTGCGGCAGGGACAGCTTGCCCTGCATCAGCACCGAACGGGCATACCACACCAGGCCCACGGTCGCCGCGCTGAAGACGAAGCCCAGCAGCGCCAGGATCCGCCAGCCCCAGGTATCCCAGGCCAGCATGACGATCAACACCGACCAGAAGGCGATGGCGAACCACAGCGCGACAGCGGCCAGCACGAAGATGACGGCGAAGCGGACCAGGTTGGCGCCGATCTCCGACATCTCCAGCGAAGCCAGTTCGATGCGGCTGATGATGAGGCCCAGCAAGTTCTTGGCCAGGCCCAGCAGGCCCGCCGTCAGGCCGGGGTGGGCGGCCGGTGGCGGGCCTTCCTTGTGGGGAGTCGCCATCGGGCAGCTTACTTGCTGCGGCCGATGACCAGGCCCACCAGCAGGCCCAGGCCGGCCGAGATGGCCACGGCGCGCCACGGGTTCTCATGCACGTAGTCGTCGGTCTTGGCGGCGACTTCCTTGCCCTTCTCGATGGCGGCAGCCTGGGCGTTCTGGGCGGCTTCGGCCGCGGCTTCCAGCAGGGTCAGGCCGCGCGCGCGCAGCTCGTCAGCCTTTTCGCCCGTGGCGGCGGCGGCTTCGGCGAACAATGCCTGGGCGTCCTTGACCAGCGTCTTCATATCGTTGCGAACGGTCTTCAGTGCGGGGGATTGGGGCATGTAAATTCTCCTTGTTTGCCGATGATGAAAAAGACGAGAAGGTCGCCGCTCCCTGAATGCAGTGCTGCGTTGCGACGACCTGTTGATTCTACAGAGTCCGCAAGCACGCGGATAGCGCATTGCGGCTTTGCTGCAGTGGCGATGCAGAAGGCTTGCGCCAGCGCAAAGAAGATTCGATGACGCTGGCGGACTTAGGTTCCGGCCAATCCGACAGGATCAGAAACGGGTTTCGCGCGCTGCCCGCAAGAAACTGTCCAGTATAGGCGTACAGTCGAGCAGTTCAGGGCCACCGGCACGGTGGAATTCCGGGTGCCACTGCAAGCCCATCACGAAGGGCGCCTTGCGGTAACGGATGGCTTCGACGATCTGGTCAGGCCCCGACACCGCCTCCACCGACAGATCCCGCCCCAGTTGATGGACGGCCTGATGGTGGATCGAATTGACCAGGGCATGCTCGGTCTTGACCATGCCCGCCAGCGACGACCCCTGCGGGAAGTGCAGCGTGTGGTAGTTGCTGTCGTACTGGTCATTGACGTGCGCAATGGCGGTGGGCACATCGGAAGCGATGTCCTGATAGAGCGTCCCGCCAAAGGCCACGTTGATCAGCTGGCAGCCACGGCAGATGCCCAGCACCGGCTTGCCGGCCTCGATGAATTCATGCAGCAGTTCCAGTTCGTACATGTCGCGCACGCGGTCGCCGCTCCATTCGGGCCGGGTCGCGGCCTGTGCATAGCTTTGCGGCGAGACATCGGCGCCCCCCTGCAGCACCAGGCCATCCAGGTGCTTCGCATAATCGCGCAGGCGGATATTGCTGGGATGGACCAGGCCATTGGTATTGACCGTCGGGATCATGAACACCAGCACGTCACGCGACATCACCCATTGCGCAATCGACTCTTCCAGATACTGCAGGGTCTTGCTGCGCAAGCCCTTGGCACCGCTCTCGGGATGGAAGATGCGCGCCGACACGCCGATCTTGAGCGTGCGCTGCATGACGCGGCGGCCGGCCTTGTCCGACAGCTGGCGCAGACGCGCCGTCAGGAAGCGCCAGGTCTGCGCCCACGGAGCGTCGCCGGCATGATGCGGCGGCGGCACCGAGGTATAGGGGCTGTGCTGCGCCTGGCCGGCACTCTGGGCCTGGGCGGCCTCGGCAGAGGACTGCGCCCCCGGTGCCGGCTGGGGCGGGGTAGTCGGGGTGGTGGGTGTGGTCGCCGTCGGCGTCGCTGCTACCACCTTGGTAGCAGATGCGGCGGGCGGCTGATCGGGTTGCTGGGAGGCAGCCGGCGCACCGGAGGCGTCGGCTGACACGGGCTTGGCCGGCACCGCCCCCGGGGTACGGTCTGGCGGCAGGTTGGCTTCAGAATCTTGGATGTCGGACATGGCTGCTATAGGTAGTCAGAATGAACTGCGACGAGTGCCGCCGTCGGCACACAGGCCGGCGATGGCGCGACGGGGCCCGGGAAGTGGCTGAGTATAAGCGCATTGCCCGGCTTTGGACACCCGCCGGGAGAGCAGCCCTCGATCAGTTTCATCCAAGCCGGCCGCCGCGCTTTCGTGGCACACTCCTTTCCCTCTTCAGGGCAGACAGCATCAGGGCCATGCATGTTCCGGCCATTTACACCCGAGTACACCCGAGTACCACCTGTCCGCCCTGCCGCCGCCCACATTACCTGCGCCACTACCATGTCCAAGGTCCTGATCCTGTATGCCCATCCCGCCGCCGAGCTCTCGCGCACCAATCGCCTGATGCTGGAAGCGGCCGCCCGCCTGCCCGATGTGACCGTGCATGATCTCTACGAGCACTACCCCGATTTCCACATCGATGTCGAACACGAACAGCAACTGCTGAGCCAGGCCGAGCTGATCGTGATGCAACATCCCATCCACTGGTACAGCATGCCGCCCCTGCAGAAGGAGTGGCTGGACCGCGTGCTGGCGCGCGGCTGGGCCTTCGGCCACGATGGTCACGCGCTGCAGGGAAAGCGCTTCTGGCTGGTGGTATCCACGGGTGGCGAAACAGCGTCCTACCAGAGCACGGGCCGCCACGGCCATCCCTTCGCCGACTTCCTGCCGCCCTACCAGCAGACCGCACGCCTGTGCGGCATGCAGTGGGTGGAACCGCTGATCCTGCATGGCGCCCATCACGTGCCGCCGGTCCAATTCCAGCGCCATGTTGAGCGCTACCTGGAGGGCTTGCAGGCATGAGGCCCCGCTCCGATTTCGCGCCCGTCTTCACGCTGCGCCCTGCTCTTTTCCGCCATCACCCTACCGGACCTCGCCATGGATGAACAACTGCTGATCGCCCTCGTCTACCTGCTGGCGGCCGTGGCGGCCGTCCCCATTGCCAAGCGCCTGGGCCTGGGCGCGGTGCTGGGCTACCTGCTGGCCGGCATCGTCATCGGTCCCTGGGGATTGGGACTGATTACCGAGGTCAAGCACATCCTCGAATTTTCTGAATTCGGCGTGGTGCTGCTGCTGTTCCTGATCGGCCTCGAACTCGATCCCAAACGCCTGTGGGCGCTGCGCCGTTCCATCTTCGGATGGGGCAGCGTGCAGGTAGCGGCGGTTTCGCTGGCCCTGTTCGCCGCCGCGCTGGCAGCGGGCGTGCCCTGGCGCATCGGCCTCATTGCCGCACTGGGCATGTCGCTCTCCTCCACCGCCATCGCCCTGGCCACGCTGGGCGAACGCAAGCTCACGGCCACCCCGGCAGGCGCGGCGGGCTTTTCCATCCTGCTGTTCCAGGACATCGCCGCGATTCCCATGATGGCCGCCGTGCCCCTGCTGGGCGTGGCCGCCAGCCAGGGCAGCGGGCAAGGCTGGCTGCATGCGGGGCAGGTGGCGCTGGTGATCGCGCTGCTGATCTTTGGCGGACGGGTGTTGATACGCCCCATCCTGCGCATCATCGCCAAGACCGGCATGCGCGAAATCTTCACCGCCTTTGCATTGCTGCTGGTCATCTCCACCTGCCTGCTGATGCAATCGGTGGGCATGTCGATGGCGCTGGGTACCTTCCTGGCCGGCGTGCTGCTGGCCGATTCCGAATACCGCCACGCACTGGAAAGCGACCTCGAACCCTTCAAGGGATTGCTGCTGGGCCTGTTCTTCATCGCCGTGGGCATGTCGGTGGACTTCGGTGTCTTCCTCGCCCAGCCCTGGCGCATCCTCGGCATGGTGGCGGGCTTCCTGGCCATCAAGACCTGCGTGATGTGGTTCCTGGGGCGCTGCTTCGGTATCCCGCGTGGACAACAATTGTTCTTCGCCTTCCTGCTCTCGCAGGGCGGGGAATTCGCCTTCATCGTCTTCGGCGCGGCCGTCACCGCCAAGGTGCTCACGCCCGAGATTTCTTCCATGCTGGTGGTCGTGGTGGCGCTGTCGATGCTGATCACGCCGCTGCTCTTGCTGGTGCATGACCGTCTGCTGGTGCGCTGGCTGGAAGGCGGCAAGCGCCGTGCGGAAGACAAGATCGGCCCGCAGGACAACGCCGTCATCATCGCCGGCTTCGGCCGCTTCGGCCAGATCGTCGGCCGTCTGCTGGCGGCCAACGACATCGGCGCCACGGTGCTGGATCATGATCCGGACCAGATCGATTTCCTGCGCAAGTTCGGCTTCAAGGTCTTCTATGGCGATGCCACACGCATCGACCTGCTGCGCACTGCCGGCGCCGACAAGGCGCGCGTGCTGGTGATCGCCATCGACGATGCACAAGCCGCGCTGGAGATGGTCGACAAGGTGCGCGAGGAATTCCCGCACCTGCAGATCGCCGCCCGCGCGCGCAACGTCACGCATTACTACGACCTGATGGACCGTGGCGTGACGGTACTGGAACGCGAGACCTTCGAAAGCGCCCTGCACATGGGCCGCCAGGTGCTGCAGCAGCTGGACTTCGGCGCCTATCGCGCGCGCGAGGCGGCGATGAAGTTCCGTGCGCACAATCTCAAGACCCTGGCAGCGCTCTACCCGCATTACAAGGACCAGGCGCAGATGGTGTCCATGGCCGTGCAGGCCCGCGAGGAATTGCAGGCCATGTTCGCCGGTGACCGCGAGGCCATGCAGCGCGATCATGCGCATGACCAGTGGCGCGAAAAACCCGCGCCGCCAACGCCACCGGCCGAATGAAAAAAAGGCCGGACACGCTTGCGCACGCCCGGCCAAATCCCTCACTGCTTACTACTCACTGCTTACCACTTACTACTCACTGCTTACTACTCACCGGTACTACTCACTGCAAAACCTTAAATCATATAAATCATATAAATCAATTCAGGGCCAGCGGCACGAAGATCTTTTCGTCGCCGCGTTCCACCAGCAGCGCCACGCTCTTGCCCGCCTCGCTGGCCAGCTTGCGCAACTGCGCCACGCTGGAGACCGGCGTGCCATTGAGCGCCAGGATCACGTCGCCGCTCTGGATACCGGCCACGGCAGCCGGACCACTGGCATCTTCCACCAGCAAGCCCTTCTGACCACCGATCTGGGCCTGCTCATCCTTGTCCAGCGGACGCACCGCCAGACCCAGGCGCCCCTGGTCATCGGACTTGCCGGTCTTGGCCTCATTCTTGGCCTGCTTCACCTCGCCCACGGTCACGTTGATGGTCATCACCTTGCCGCCGCGCATGACCTGCATCGGCTTGCTGCTGCCCGGCGCGGTGTCGGCTACCAACGTGGGCAGGTCCACCGAATGATCGATCGCATGACCATCGAAGCTCAGGATCACGTCACCCGCCTGCAGACCCGCCTTGTCGGCCGGGCTGCCCTTTTCCACCGAGCTGATGAGCGCGCCCTCGGCCTTCTTCAGACCAAAGGATTCGGACAAGGCCTGGTTCAGATCCTGCACCGACACGCCCAGACGGCCACGGGTGACCTTGCCGTGGGTGATCAGTTGCTGCTCCACCTTCATGGCCACATCGATGGGGATGGAGAACGAGAGACCCTGGAAGCCCCCGGTCTGGCTGTAAATCTGCGAGTTGATACCGATCACCTGCCCGTTCAGATCGAACAGCGGGCCACCGGAGTTGCCAGGGTTGACCGCCACGTCGGTCTGGATGAAGGGCACGTAATTGTCATCCGGCAGGCTGCGCGACTTGGCGCTGATGATGCCGGCCGTGGCCGTATTGTCGAAGCCGTAGGGCGAACCGATGGCCAGGACCGGCTGGCCCACCTTGACGCGGGAGGGGTCGCCGATCTGTACCGTCGGCAGGTTCTTGGCATCGATGCGGATGACGGCGATGTCACTCTGCTTGTCGATGCCCAGCACCTTGGCCTTGAATTCGCGACGGTCGGTCAGCTTGACCACCACTTCCTGCGCACCATCGACCACGTGGGCATTGGTCATGATCAGACCATCCGGCGAGATGATGAAACCGGAACCCAGGCCGTGCATGATGCGCGGCTGCTGCGGCATCTGCAGTTGCGGGCCGAAGCGCTTGAAGAATTCGGAGAAGGGATCGTTGGGATCCAGGCCGTTGTCATCGTCATCGGCGACCTTGCGGGCCTTGCCGGTGACGCTGATGTTGACCACGGCCGGGCCGTAGCGCTGGACGATGCCCGAGAAATCGGTCGCCGCCGCCACCACCGGTCCGGCCGGGGCAGCGGGCGCGGGGTTGGACGCCACCAGCGGGGCGTTGAGCGCGGCCGCGTGCGCCGACGGCAGGTCGGCACCGCGAAAATAGACGTAGCTGCCGCCGACCACTGCGGCAATCATGACAGCCAAAGTGTTACGAACAAAAACGATGCGACGGCTCATCTTCTTCTCCTTGATCAGACGGAATCTGGAAGGTCGCGACCTCTTGGCCTCAACCGTTGGAGTGAAGATTAAGCAGTGAAAATTAAGACAAACTTAAGGCTGAAAAAAGGAGCATTCATCCACGCTTAATGCTCCCCGGACGGCGCCGGAGCCCTTCATCCGGGCAGCAGGGTGAACACCACCCGCGCCTGCAAACCGCGTCCGGTATTGCGCAATTGCACCGGTACCCGGTGCAGGTCGGCGATCTGGCGTACGATGGCCAGCCCCAGTCCGCTACCGAAAGCGGCCCGTGTGCCGCCCTGCTCCTGGCTCCGCTGGGCGCGATAGAAGCGATCGAAGACGCGCGGCAACTCGCTCTCGGCGATACCGGGGCCGCTGTCCTGGATCACCACCGTGCAGCTATCCGCAGCGGAAAATTCGAAACCGACATCGACCACGCCGCCGGCCGGCGTATAACGCAAGGCGTTGTCCACCAGGTTGTTGAAGAGAATGCGCAAGGCATCGCCATTGCCCCGCACGCGCAGCGGCCGGCCATCATCGCCCTGCTCCGACAAGCCCAGGTCGATGCCGCCATGCTCGGCCACCGACGACAGGTCGCCCACCACGCTACCCAGCAGCGCGCGCAGATCGATCTCGGCAAAGCCCATCGCATCGGGTTCCTGGCGCGCCAGCGTGAGCAGCTGGTGCACCAGGTGGGTGGCGCGTTCCAGTCCGCTTTTGAGGTCGGCGAAGGCGGCGCGTCGCTCCTCTTCATCGGTGGCACGCTCGGCCAGTTGCGCCTGCAGGCGCAAGGCGGTCAGCGGTGTGCGCAACTCATGCGCGGCATCGGCGACGAAGGCGCGCTGGGTTTCGGTGGAATGTTTCAGGCGCGCCAGCAGGTCATTGAGCGCATGGGTGAGCGGCTGGATTTCCTGCGGCATGCCCACGTCCGACAGCGGTTGCAGCGAGTTCATGTCGCGCGCCGCCACTTCGGCCGCAGCCTTGCGCACCGGCGCCAGCCCACGGCTGACGGCCACCCACGAGAGCACGCCGATGAGCGGGAACAGCAGCAGCAAAGGCACCACCGTCTTGACCGCCATCTGCGCCGCGATCTCGTCGCGTGCGCTCTGCGGCTGCGCCACCTGCACCACGGTACTGCCGATCTGGGCGCTGTAGACGCGCCACATGCCATTGGGTCCGCGCACGTTGGCAAAACCCAGCTCGGCCTGGCGCGGCATGGCCCCGCGCGCATGGGAGTGATAGATGACCGCGCCACTACTGTCCCATATCTGCATCATGATCTCGTCTTCCAGCTCGGGGAACTGCTGCCCCGGCGAGATGGGCGAGAAGGCCTGACGCGGCAGCGAGGCCGCGATCTGGCGCATCTGGTAATCGAAGATCTGGTTGGCCTCGCCGCGCGCCTGGAAATACAGCGCCACGCCGGCCAGCAGGATGATGGAGAACAGCCCCAGTCCCAGCCACAGCAGCAGCTTGTTGCGGATCGATTTCATGCCGGCACCAGATAGCCCACGCCGCGCACGTTCTTGATGAAGTCGCTGCCGACCTTCTTGCGCAGCGCGTGGATGTGGACTTCGACGGCATTGCTCTCGATGCTGTCATCCCAGCCGTAGAGTTTTTCTTCCAGCTGGGCACGCGAGAGCACCACGCCCGGACGATCCATGAAAGCGTGCAGCAGCGCGAATTCGCGCGCCGACAGGTTGACCGGCTTGCCGCCCACGGTCACTTCATGGGTGGCCGGATTCAAGACCACCTCGCGCACCTGCACCAGGCTCTCGGCGCGTCCGGCCTGGCGGCGCGAGAGCGCACGCATGCGAGCCGACAGTTCTTCCAGGTCGAAGGGCTTGATGAGGTAATCGTCGGCCCCGGCATCGAGCCCGGCCACGCGGTCGGCCACGGCATCGCGCGCGGTCGTGATGAGGACGGGAATGGCGCTGCCGCGTTCACGCAGGGTGCGCAGCACGGCCAGGCCATCCTTTTGCGGCAGGCCCAGGTCCAGCAGCAGCATGGCGTAGTCCTCGGTGCGCAGGGCCACGTCGGCCGACCTGCCATCCTGTACCCAGTCGATGGTGAAGCCATCCTGGCGCAAACCCTTGCGCACAGCCTCGCCTACCATGGGATCGTCTTCCACCAGCAATACGCGCATGTCTACAACTCCTGATCGGACTCAGAGGATCTTCGCCAGCAGGAACACCACTACCGAAATGAGGATGGTGGAGGCGAAGGGCAACGAAAAGATGCGGCCGAACAAACGGAAACGCAAGTCTCCCGGCAAGCGGCCGATGCCCAGCTTTTCCAGCCAGGGCAACAAGGTCGAGAACACGATGACCGAGAGGAAGATGACGACGATCCAGCGAATCATGCGTGACTCCTCACAGGCGATGGGTACGGTCGTGACGCAGCATGCGGGCCGGCCATTGGACATTCTTGCCGATGGCCAGCACCTTGAAGAGCTCGCCCATCTCGGCCGGGGAAATCAGTTTCTGCATGCCGTTGGCCAGCGGCAGGTAGTGTGCGCTGTCCTCCGGCGACGTGCGCAGCAGCAGTTCGCCGATGCCGGCATTGAGCAGGAAGGCGCCCTGGCTGGTATAGGCCAGCACTTCGGCGCCCTCTTCCACGGCGGCCACGGCCATCGCGGTGAAATCCACGTGCGCGGTGATGTCCTGCAAACCCGGCCAGTAGAAAGGATCGGTGTGGGCATGATGGCGGTAGTGACACATCAGGGTGCCCTGGTCGCGGTCGGGCAGATAGTATTCGGCCGCAGGGAATCCGTAATCCGGAAGGATCGCCAGCGCACCGGGGCCGCTGGCCAGCATGCGGCCCAGCGTGTGCATGAAGCCGATGGCCACCGGCGACAGTTCGGTCAGATAGCCGACCGGCAATGCATCGGCCTCGGGAATCTGCGCCACCGGCAGGTCGCTCACGGTGCGGTCCGCGAACTGCAGGCGGCCCGATGCATCGAGCGTGACGCCGCGTTCCTGCCAGCCTTGCCCGGCCTTGATGGCAAGGCGTACCGGCATGGCATCGAGCACTTCGTTGCCGACCACCACGCCCGAGAAAGTTTCCGGCAGCGCATCGAGCCATTCCACCAGATGCGCGAAAGCGGCCAGGGTTTCGCGTTGTCGGGCGCGCAGTTGCGCCGAGATTTCCACGATGAAATATTTCTCGGGCAGCGCCCCGCGCGATTGCAATTCGGTGAGGATGTCACGCGCCAGCTTGCCGGTGCCGGCACCGAACTCCAGCAGCACGTTGGCTATCTGCGGGCTCGCGGCGATCACTTCGGCGGCCAGGTGAGCCAGGGTGGCACCGTAGAGGGGCGAGATTTCCGGGGCGGTTGTAAAATCCCCCTCCTTGCCCAGTTTGGCGGAACCGCCGCTGTAGTAGCCGACCTGCGGCGCATACAGGGCCAGTTCCATGTAACGTTCGAAAGAGATCCAGCCGCCGGCTGCGGCGATCTCGTCCGCAATCAGGTGCTGGAGGGTCTGCGAGGCGGACTGTGCGTCAGCGCCGGGTTCGGGTAGTTGCAGTTGCATGGGCCGTATTGTATCGACGATTGGAAACCGGGAACATGACATCACCCTCTTCTGCAGATATTGCGCTGGTCACGGGGGCGGCACGCCGCATCGGCCGTCATATCGCGCTGGCCCTGGCCCGCGCGGGTTGGGACGTGGCCGTCCACTACAACCGTTCGCGCGAGCAAGCCGACACGCTGGTGCGCGAGATCGAAGCGCTCGGCCGCCGCGCCCTGGCAGTGCAGGGCGAACTGGGCGATGAAGCCCAGGTGCGCACCCTGCTGCCGCAAGCCGCGCCGCTGGGCCGCATCACCTGCGTGGTCAACAACGCCTCGCTGTTCGATTACGATGACGCCGCCAGCTTCGGCAACGAACGCCTGCTGCGCCACATGAGCGCCAATGTCGGCGCCCCGGTGCTGCTGGCGCAGGCCTTGTACGAGGCCACGCCCGAGGGACAGCAGGCCGTCGTCATCAACCTGCTGGACCAGAAACTGTACAATCCCAATCCCGACTTCCTGTCCTATACCCTCTCCAAGGCTGCCCTGCACAGCGCCACGACGCTCTTGGCACAGGCACTGGCGCCCAAGGTGCGGGTGGTCGGCGTGGCACCCGGACTGACCATGGTCTCGGGCGACCAGACCGAGGAACAGTTCGGGAAAGCCCACACCGTCACGCCTCTGGGCCGTGGCAGCACGCCCGAGGACATTGCCGCTGCGGTCTGCTACGTCGCTTCGGCGCGGGCCGTGACGGGCACCACCCTGCTGGTCGATGGCGGCCAGCATTTGCTTCCCCTTTTGCGCGACGTCATGTTCGTGGCGAAATAACTTTTACTTTTTTGATCATGCTCTTCCTCTCCCATCCTTCCCTGCAAGATTGCCGCCGCCTGTTCCTGCGCAACTACGAGGTGTTCATCAACATCGGCGTGCACGAGTTCGAAAAGAAGGGTGAGCAGCGCATCCTGATCAACGTCGACCTCTACGTCCCGCTGGCCGAGACCACGCCCACCGCGGACCATCTGGACGAAGTGGTGGACTACGACTTCATCCGCTCCACCATCGCCGAACGCATGGCGCGCGGCCACATCCACCTGCAGGAAACCCTGTGCGATGACGTCATGACCGCCATGCTGGCCCATCCCAAGGTGCGCGCGGTGCGGGTGTCGACCGAGAAGCCGGACGTGTATCCGGATTGTGATTCGGTGGGGGTGGAGACTTTCCGGATCAAGGCTTGATCCGCATCGGCCAGATTGCTTTGTCCTGCTGACCCCGCTTGATGCGGGGTTTTATTTTTTCGAGAATTGACCGGAGTTTCGGCTTCCCTTCTGCTACCAAGGTGGTAGCATGTTACGGTGTGCCGATGCGCATCATTGCCCTCTCCACACTACGGACTTTCTGGACCGCCCATCCTGCCGCGGAGACTCCGCTGCGTGCCTGGCACGCCCTGGCCAGCCGGGTGAACTGGAAAACGCCGGCCGATATCAAGGCGGCCTATCGCAATGCCAGTTTCATCAGAAACAACCGGGTGGTGTTCAACATCAAGGGCAACGACTACCGCCTGGTCGTCGCGGTGCGCTACGACAAGGAATTGATCTACATCCGCTTCGTCGGCACGCATCGCCAATACGACGCCATCGATGTGGAAACGATTTGAAGGAACGTCATATGCAACTCAAACTGATACGCACCCGCAAGGATTACCGCGCCGCACTGGCCGAAGCAGAACGGCTGTGGGACGCGCCTGCGCGGTCCGAACAAGCGGACCAGCTCGATGTGCTCACCCTGCTCATCGCCCATTACGAGCGCGCGCACTTTGCCATCGATGATCCTGATCCCATCGACTTTCTGCTGCACGTGATGGAAGCGCGCGGACTTTCGCGCAAGGATCTGGAGCCTTATCTGGGGCCACGTGGCCGCGTCTCCGATATTCTCAACCGGGTGCGTCCGCTGACCCTCGACATGATCCGCAGGCTCAGCGCCGGCCTGAATCTCCCGGCTGACCTGCTGATCCAGCCCTATCCCGTGAAATCGGCCGGCAGCGAACTCCTGAGCGCCTGAAAACACCGCGAAAAAAATGCCGTTCAGTCTGTACTGAACGGCCAGGTTGATGACGAACCCCGTGTTTTCGAACACGGGGTTTTGTTTTTCAGGCGCAGGTAATTTGCAGATGGTCGATGGCGCAGAAGCCAAGCAATGCGCTCATTTTTCTCTGTAGCCACTTTTGTACGCTGGCATAGGCGTTCAAGCCCGGTAAAAGCGCGCGCAAGCGCGCCACCAGCAGGGCAATCTTCTTCATGTTCTGGGCCGCCGCCGCCAACAAGCACTGCTCGGCGACCTTGCGCAAGCCGCGCATGCGGGCATAGCGATGTCCGTGCAATTGCTTGGCGTCGGCGAAGCTGCGTTCTACCGTTTCCTTGCGTCGGGCATAGATGCGCTTGCCCCATTCGGTA
Organism: Herbaspirillum sp. DW155; assembly: GCF_037076565.1. Lineage (NCBI taxonomy): Bacteria > Pseudomonadati > Pseudomonadota > Betaproteobacteria > Burkholderiales > Oxalobacteraceae > Herbaspirillum > Herbaspirillum sp. DW155. Next base: position 5,031,074 of record NZ_AP029028.1, read on the forward strand.
CGACGCCGATCATCCACCTTCTCCTTGGAACGCTCCCACACATGGCGCGTCACCACCTTGACCGCATTGGCGCTATTGGTGCATTGCTCGCGTACCTTGCAGCCCCGGCATTGTTCAGGCTTGGATTTGTATTCCCGATACCCCTGCCGATTGGTGGTGCTGTAGTGCAAGGACTGGCCCTGCGGGCAGATGTATTCGTCACGGTAGGCATCGTACTCATACGCCCGTTTAAAGAATGTCCCCGGCTTGTGGTTGGGTGTGCGGTAGCCCATCACGCCGCTGATCTCGCGATTCTCCAGTCCCTGGCAGACGGCCGGTGTGAAATAGCCAGCATCCAGGCCAACGGCCTGTACATCAAATCCGAACGTCTGGCGCTGACGATCCAGGCGTGCCAGATAAGGTTGACTGTCATGGACTGAGGCGGGCGTGACATGGGTATCGGTAATGATGCAATGCTTGGCATCGACGGTGCGGTGATCCAGGTAGAAGAAGCCCTTGGGCTTGTCGTCGCGCACCATGTAGCCGCTCTCGGGATCGGTGCGACTAACCTTGATCTCTTTGGTGGGCGGCTCATCATCATCGTCACGTTTGAGCGGCTTCTTGCCATGCTCGGCACGGTCGATATCCACAGCCGCATCCAGTTCGGCCAGATAGGCCGAGGGTGTCTGGGCAACTTGAACGTAGTCGAACTTGTTCTTGTTGGCGTTGGCCTTGAGGTGGGTGCTGTCGCTGTAGAGCACACGGCCATCGACCATGCCGCGTCCAATGGCCTGGCGCACGATCTCGTCGAAGATGTCTTGATAGACGGTGGTATCAATGAAGCGGCGGCGCCGGTTCTGGGAGAAGGTGGAGGAGTCCGGCACCTTGTCGGTCAGACGGAATCCGGCAAACCAGCGATAGGCCACGTTGACCTGGACCTCGCGGATGAGCTGGCGCTCGCTGCGGATACCGAAGAGGTAGCCGATGAACAAGAGCTTGAAGAGTACCACCGGGTCCAGTGCCGGGCGGCCATTGTCGGCGCAATACAGATGCGCCACCTTCTCGCGGATGAACTCGAAATCCACCGCCGCGTCGATCTTGCGCAGCAGGTGGTCCTTGGGCACGAGCATCTCGATGGTCACCATCTCTAACTCGTGCTGGGCGGCTGTCGGTTTTTTGAGCATGACCGATTAAACAACAAAGCCTTGGCTCTCGCCAGGGCTTTGTCATCAATCTGGCCGTTCAGTCTGTACTGAACGGCATTCGTTATTTCGCAGCCTTACATCCCCGAGCTTCTTACATCCCCATATACCTTCCCGCCCGGTGATTCAAGGCAATCACCAGATTGGCCATCACCGCGCCCAGGATCGAAGCCAGCAGCACGCGCGGTGTCACCACGAACAGCGAACACAGCACGATCACCACGTCCACGGCCATCTGCAGCTTGCCGGCGCGCAGGCCATACTTGTCCTGCAGGAACAGCGTCACCACGTTGATGCCACCAAGACTGGCGCCATGACGGAACAGCATCACGAAGCCCACGCCCATCAGCAAGCCGCCCAGCACGGCGCTGTAGAACAGGTCCAGCCTGGCATAGCCGATGAAGTGCGGATGCATCAGCGAAAAGCCCGACACCAGCGCCACCGCACAGAAGGTCTTGCCGGTGAAGCGCAAGCCCATGCGGCGAAAGGCGAAGTAGTAGAACGGGATGTTGATGGTGAAGAACACCACCCCGAACGGCAGGCCCGTCAGGTAATGCGTCAGGAAGGCCAGCCCGGCAGTGCTGCCGGTCAGCAGGCCCACCTGGCTGTACATGTTCACGGCCAGCGAGACGAAGAGCGTACCGGCCACCAGGGCCAGCACGTCTTCATAACTCTTGTGCCGCAGGTCGGCCGCAGAAACCGCGGCCTTGCTTGCCACTTCAGCCACGCAGCACCTCGGCCATGGTCTCGGCCACGCGGGCGACGTTGCCGTCGTTCAAGCCCGCCACGCAGATGCGGCCAGTGCCCACGGCGTAGACGCCGAACTCTTCACGCAGGCGGTCCACCTGCGCCGATGTCAGGCCGGTGTAGCCGAACATGCCGTTCTGGCGCAGCAGGAAGGAGAAGTCCTGATCCGGCACCGCGCTCTTCAACTGCGAAGCCAGCTTCACGCGCATGTCACGCACGCGCACGCGCATCTCCTCGACTTCGGCGCGCCATTGCGTAGCCAGCTTGTCGTCACCCAGCACATGCGCCACCAGCAGCGCGCCATTGCGGGCGGGGCTGGAGTAGTTGCGACGCACGGTCAGCTTCAGCTGGCCCAGCACGTTGGCTGCCTGGCCTGCCTGCGGGCAGAACACCGACAAGGCACCGATGCGCTCGCTGTAGAGCGAGAAGATCTTGGAGAAGGAGTTCGACAGGAAGAAGGGAATCTGGCGACGCACCGCTTCGCGCACCGGCCAGATGTCCTCATCCAGACTTTCGGCAAAGCCCTGGTAGGCCAGGTCGAAGAAGGGCAGCAGGCCGCGCTGCTCGACCACGGCGATGATCTGCTCCCATTGCGCGCGGGTCGGGTCGACACCGGTCGGGTTGTGGCAGCACGGGTGCAACAGCACCACGGCGCCCTTGGGCAGGCTTTGCAGCTTGTCCAGCATGCCGTTGAAGTTGAGGCCCTTGGTCTGGGCATCGTAGTAGGGATAACGCTCGGTCTTGAAACCTGCGCCCTCGAAGATGCCGACGTGGTTGTCCCAGGTCGGGTCCGGCAGCCAGATGGTGGGCTGCGGGAAGAAGCGCGCGATCAGGTCGGCACCGACCTTCAGTGCGCCCGAACCGCCCAGGGTCTGGACGATGGCCAGGTGTTCGGCCGACGGCAGGTCAGCGCCGAAGAGCAGCTTGGCGACCGCCTGACGGTAGGCGGCATGGCCTTCCATGGGCAGGTAGACATAGGGCGCGCCGGTCTCGGCCACCGCAGCCGAAGCGGTTCGCACGGAGGGCAGCACCGGCACCACGCCACGACCATCGGTGTAGATGCCGATGCTCAGGTTGACCTTGTTGCTGCGCTCATCGCGCTGGAATTGTTCCATCAGGCTCAGGATGGGATCGCCGGCATACGGCGGGAGATGCGAAAACATGGAAACCTCGTCAATGTGGGAAAACGCCGATGCCGGCACAGTCCAGCTTGTCCGGCAAGACCGCCATGGTAGCGCGGCACGGGAAAAAATTCCCGTGCCGCGTGCCACCTGTGCATTTTTTCACAGGTATTTTTTCAGGCGGAAGTGGTAAATGCTCACGCACAACAGGCTGATCGCGGCGCAAACCATCAGGTAATAGCTGGGCGAGACAGGATTGCCGGTCTTGCCCACCAGCCAGGTCACCATGAAGGGCGTAAAGCCGCCGAAAATGGTTGCTCCCAGGCTATAGCTGATACCCATGCCGCGCACCCGCGTGGCCGGCGGGAAGATCGAGGACAGCACCACCCCGAGCGAGCCGAAATACACCGCCTTGAGGATACCGGCCCAGATCATGATGGCCATCATCACCCACACGGTGGGCATGGCGATCACCCAGACGAAGGAGCCATAGATGGTGGCCAGCGTCAGCACCGTGGACACCACCATGATGCGGGCACGTCCAACGCGGTCGGCCAGCATGCCCATGAAAGGCGCGCCGATCATCAGGATGGCGCCGGTCACGGCGGCCGCGGCAAAGGCGGTGGACTGCGGCAGATGCAGCTGCTTGATGGCATAGGTCGGCATGTACAGCAGCATCAGGTAAGTGGCGGCGGTGGAGACCGAGAGAATGCCCATGGCCACCAGCACCCGCGTGACCTGCAGGCCCCAGCTGGCATCGTCCTCGCCGACCACTTGCACCTTCTTTGCCATCGGTACTTCATCGATGTGACGGCGGATGTACAGACCCACCGGTGCGATCAGCAAGCCGAAGGCGAACGGCAGGCGCCAGCCCCAGGCGGCGATCTGCTCGGGCGTGAGCCACTGGTTCAGCAGGAAGCCGGCCAGCGCCGCCATCAGGGCGGCCGCACCCTGGCTGGAGAATTGCCAGCTGGCCATGAAAGCGCGGCGCTTGGAGCCGGTCTCGGTCAACAGGGCGGTGGCCGAACCGAACTCACCACCCGCCGACAGCGCCAGCAGGATGCGCGCCACCAGGATGCCGATGGGCGCAGCCACGCCGATGCTTTCGTAGGTGGGAATCACGGTACAGATCAGGGTGCCGGCCACTGTCATCGACAGCGAGACCAGCAGCGCCGGCTTGCGGCCCACCTTGTCACCATACCAGCCCAGCAGGATCGCCCCCAGCGGGCGGAACAGATACGACAGCCCGAAGGTGGCGAAGGTCACCAGCAGCGAGACCGTCTCGTCACCAGTCGGGAAGAACAACTTGGAGATGGTCACCGCAAAGAAACCATAGGCCACGAAATCGAACCACTCCAGCGCATTGCCGATGGAGGAGGCGACGATCAGCCGCCGCGTGCGCGCGGCCGACATGGGCGCGGGCGCCGCTTCTGCTGCTGAAGAAATTTCCGGTGTTGCCGAGGGTGACGCTGCGTTCATGGTCGTGTTCCCGTTGGAAGATGGACTGCGCTGGCTTGCGTTCGTGAAAATGAAAATGAAAAAGGGGTGATTCAGGCAACCGCAGACTGCGCCCGCTGCTGGCGCACCTGCCGCCCCTGCTGGCCGATATCCCACAACAGGCCCGCCATCAGTTGCAGGCCTTCGCGCGCCACCGGTGCGAGCAGGTGTTCATCCGGCGCATGCTGCGAGCAGGACGGATAGGAATGCGGCATCCACAGCGTGGGCAGGCCCAGCGCTTCGGAGAAGCAGTGATTGGGAATGGTGCCGCCCAGATTGGGCAGGATGGTCACGCGCTTGCCGCTGCTCTCCTGCATGGAAGCCGTAGCCAGGCGCACCCAGGCATCGTCCGGGTCGAGGCGCGTGGCCGGCGCGGCCGCCTGGATTTCGATCTGCACATCCTCGTAGCCGTGTTCATCGAGATGACGGCGCAGGCTTTGCTGCACGTCTTCCCACACCGTGCCGACCACGAAGCGCAGCTGGAACACCGCCTGCGCACGGGCGGGAATCGCGCCCACCGGACGCTGCGCATTGCCGGCCTCGAAGGCGATCAGCTCCAGCGTATTCCATGCGAACAGGCGCTCACCCGCGGAGAGGCCGGGCTCGCCCCAGTGCGCATCGAGCACAGGATCGCCGGGATCACTGCCCACGGCAAAGTCGCGCACCAGCGCACGCACCCGCTCGCTCACATTGCGCGGACGCAAACCCGGCACCCGAATCACGCCGCGACCATCCACCAGCGACGCGGCGGCATTGGCCAGCACCGTGGCCGGATTGCGCAGCACGCCGCCCCAGTTGCCGGCATGGTGCGCGCCGTTACCGGTATCGAGCACCAGCTTGAATTGCAGCGCACCGCGCGAACCGAGGAAGAGCGTCGGGCTGGAAGCCGCCAGGCGCGGGCCATCCGAGGCCAGGAACAGGTCGGCTTTCAGATAATCAGCGTGATCGCGGCAGGCCTCGTAGAGACCGGGCGAGCCCACTTCCTCACCCATCTCGAAAATCATTTTCAGGTTGCAGCCCAGCCTGCCATCAGCCGCTTCGATAGCGGCGGCCAGCGCGCCCAGGTTGATGCTGTGCTGGCCCTTGTTGTCGGCCGCACCGCGACCATACCAGCGCTCGCCGTCCTGGCTCAGCGCCCAGGGCGAGCGGTCCTGCTGCCAGCGGCCTTCCTGTCCATTGACCACATCGCCGTGACCATACATGAGCACCGTCACCGCCTCGGCCGATTCGATGCGGCGCGCCAGCAGCAAGGGCGGTGCACCTTCCACCGGATTGGCGATCTGCTGCGTCTCGAAGCCCAGCGCGGCCAGGGCGGGCGCGATCTCTTCGCCGAGATAAGCGGCCAGTTCGGCGCGGCGGTCGGCATTCTGGCTTTCGGTGGGCAGCGCGATGCGGCGCTGCAGGTCATGCTGGAAGCGGCCGGAATCGAAATACTCGGCGGCCAGGCGAAGAGCGGTACTGCGGGACATGGAAGACTCCTGATGAACTGATGCCATGAAGGATTCTAGGAGCCGATATGGTTTCTAACAATGTCAATTTTTAAAACGATCCTTTCGAAAATAGGCAAAATGAATTATTGTGTTTTGCACTGCAATTCAGCCCAACAAGGGTGCACGATCCGCCTCGGATCGGGGTTATTTCGTGCGCTTTTCCGCTTCGCACCATCATGGCCTTGCCGAGCTTTGCAAGGATATCCGCAGATGATTGCCAATTTGAGAAAGCATTGCCTGCCATGCAAAGTACCGCTTTACGCTATTTCTATCAGGTCGGTCGCACCGGCTCCCTGACCGCTGCGGCCGAGCGGCTGCACGTGGCGGTCTCGGCGGTGAGCCGCCAGATCGCCAAGATGGAAGAAGAAACCGGCGTGCCGCTGTTCGAGCGCCGTGCGCGCGGCATGGTGCTCACGCCGGCCGGCGAGGTGCTGATGGCCTTTGCGCGCCGCAACCTGCTGGAGGTCGAACAGGTCATGGCCGAGGTCAAGGGCTTGCATGCGGTGGGCCAGAGCGTGGTCACGCTGGCCTGTTCGGAAGGCTTTGCCTGGGACCTGCTGCCCAACGTGATGGCGCAATTCCGCGAGCAATATCCGGGGATGCAATTCAAGCTCAATGTGGTGGGCGCAGCCAGGGCGTCGCAGATGGTCATCGATGGCGAGGCCGACATCTCCGTCACGTACAGCCTGGGGCCGGTCGAAGGTCTCAACATCGCCTACCGCGAATCGGGACCGATCTTCGCATTGATGCGGCGCGACCATCCGCTGGCCGCGCGCAAGCTCCTGGCGCTGAACGATCTTTCACCCTACCCGCTGGCCCTGCCCGAGCAGGGCTCCACGGTGCGCCAGCTGTTTGACATCGCCTGCGGCATGCGCGGCCTGCTGTTCGCGCCGGTCTTCACCAGTCATTCGCTGGGGGCCGTGTATCGTTTCACGGCCCGCTCCCCCGACACGGTGGCGCTGGGCGGCTTCCTCACCGTGCAAGAACGCGCCGAGGAAGATGGCATGGCGCTGGTACCCATGGCCGAGAGTGAACTGCACCAGCGCACCCTGCAGGTCCAGACCATGGCCGGCCGCAAGCTGCCGCCGGCGGTGGCGGCGTTCATCGATTCTCTGGTGGCGGCCATCCGCCAGATTCGCAACCGGCATGGGCTAGGGGCGGTTCACACGTAATCTGCGAGTGCGAATGAAGTCTGAACAGCCCCTGGGCGCGCTGCAGTCGGACAAGTAGCGCTTCTCCCATCGGCCCGATGAGGCATCCATGCGACGCTTGCCCTGCGGCAAGCCACGCAGAAATGGCAGGAACCGGCGCTGCATGAGAAAATGCCGGTCCTCCGCCCGCACGCAGCCCTCCCGCCCATTGCCTCATCGATGTTGATGGACGGCAACTACGCTCGTCCGGCAGCAACAGCCTACCGATTGAAGGAATTTCCCATGAACGACATTGCAGCCGCAGTGCAATTGTCTGAACTGACTGAACTGACCGACCTGACCAACCTCGATGCGTCGTCCTCGCAGGACGAGCGTGGTCACGCTGAAGTCACCGCGCGCGGTTCGCGCCGTTTCGAACTGCTCGAAAAAAGCATCCGCCGCCTGACCGGCAAAGCCATCGCCGACTTCGACATGATCCGCGATGGCGACGTCATCATGGCCTGCATGTCGGGTGGTGCCGACAGCTACACCATGCTGGACACGCTGCGCTACCTGCAGAGCGTGGCCCCGGTGAAGTTCGAGATCATTGCCGTGAACCTGGACCAGAAGCAGCCGGGCTTCCCCGAACACATCCTGCCGGAATACTTCGCGCGCATCGGTGTGCCCTACCGCATCGTCGAGGAAGACACCTACAGCATCGTCAAGGAGAAGATCGCGCCGGGCAAGACCACCTGCTCGCTGTGCTCGCGCCTGCGCCGCGGCATCCTTTACCGCGTGGCCAAGGAGCTGGGTGCGACCAAGATCGCGCTGGGCCACCATCGCGACGACATCCTGCACACCTTCATGCTCAACATGTTCTACGGCGGCAAGATCAAGACCATGCCGCCCAAGCTGATCGCCGATGATGGCGAGAACGTGGTGATCCGCCCGCTGGCCTACGTGCGCGAGCCCGACATCAAGAAGTACGCGGCCGCCATGGAATTCCCCATCATCCCCTGCAACCTGTGCGGCTCGCAGCCCAACCTGCAGCGTCAGGCCATGCGCGAGATGCTCAACCAGTGGGAAAAAACCAATCCCCTGTGGATCAAGAGCATGTTCACGGCCATGGCCAACATCACGCCCTCGCACATGCTGGACCGCAGCCTCTTCGATTTCACCCACTTCACCGCCGGACCGGGCAAGCAGGCCCAGGGCGATACCCTCTTTGACCGCGACGACAAACCCGACCAGAGCCAGTCGGTCATCAATCTGGTCTGACGTCACGATAAGTGACGACATGTAACGATACGCAGCGGCTCATCGCAGCCCTGCACGAAAACTTAGTCCAGCGAGACAGGGCGTCTCACCTCATCAGTACGAAAGCCAGCTCCGGCGCGGCTTTCGGGCTGGCAGCCGGTTTCTTCGGCATGCGCAAAAGTAAATTTTTGTTGTCATACGGCTATATTTGGGAATGGGCATCAAATACCCTCCTCTTCCACGCTTGAAGGCCAAAACACGCATGTTCTAATTTGTCCTGTTGCAATGTCGTGCCGTGAAGCCGCATTGCCAGGGAAAAACAAACATAACCATGCAGTCGTGGTTTCGCAGGGAAACGTGGCCCGGCAAGAACAGGGGTTGGGCTGCGTGGTATCGCCATCCGCGTGATTGACGGGCTCGCCGCCGTCAAGCCTCTGCACCCCGAACGACTCTCTGCCATACGTGTAAGAGGCTGCCTGATGGCTAACTTTTGGCGCGACAAGCGCGTTTTCATCACCGGTCATACCGGCTTCAAGGGGAGCTGGCTGACCTTGTGGCTGCACCTGATGGGAGCCAGGGTGAGCGGCTACGCGTTGCCGGCCCCGACCAATCCCAGCCTGTTCCACCTGGCGCGCCTGCACAACTGCGTGCAGACCACCACCGGCGACGTGCGCGACCCGCGCCATCTGGCCGAGACGCTGGCGGCAGTGCAGCCGGACGTGGTGTTCCATCTGGCCGGCCAGCCGCAGATCAGCCAGGCTTTCATGAATCCGCTCGATACTTTCGCCACCAACGTGATGGGCACCGCCCACCTGCTGGAGGCGGTGCGCCTGACGCCCAGCGTGCGTGCGGTCGTGGTGGCCACCAGCAACAAATGCTACGAGAACCGTGAATGGCTGTGGGGCTACCGTGAGGACGACCCCATGGGCGGACGCGATCCCTTCAGCAGCAGCAAGGGCGCCGCCGAACTGGTCACGGCGGCCTATCGGCGTTCTTATTTTTCATCCGAGAAGGGCAGCCAGGTCGGCCTGGCCTCGGTGCGTACCGGCAACGTCATCGGCGGCGGCGATTTCTCGCCGGAACGGCTGGTGCCTGACTTCATCCGTGCCCTGGAAAAGGAAGAACCCGTGGTCATCCGCCAGCCGCGCGCGGTGCGCCCCTGGCAATTCGTGCTGGAGCCGCTGTCGGGTTACCTGCAGATCGGCAAGCTGCTCTACGAACAGGGCAGCACCTATGCCGAGGCCTGGAATTTCGGACCGGCCGATACCGACCTGCAGACCGTGGCCCAGCTCTGCGCCACCTTCAATCACTCACTGCAGAAGAACGATGTGGAGCCGATCGAGGTACGCCTCGAACCCGAGCCGGACGACCAGCAGCAGGCGGTGCTGCGGCTGGATATCTCCAAGGCACGCCAGCGCCTGGACTGGATTCCGCGCATGGAGCTGTACACGGCGCTGGAGCTGACCGCGCAGTGGTATGCCGGCTATCTCAACAACGAAGACCTGCGTACCCTGAGCGAGAACCAGATCGCCTTCTATCAGAGCCTGAACTGAGGGCAAGGCGCCGGATCAGCTCCGGCACATCTCAATATCCCATCTTGCGGATCTCGGCCATGGTCTGCGTGCGCAGGATCAGGCGCTCGAATTCCTCCGACCATTCCCGCGTGAGATTCTTCAGCAGCAGGCTCTTGCCTGCGCGCGTGACGCGGCGGCGCACATCCTCGTTATGCAGCACCATCTGCAGGTTCGACGACAGCAGATCGATGTTGCCCACCGGATGCATCAGGGCGTTGACGCCGTTCTTCAGACCGACGTGGCGGTAGGTTTCCAGGTCCGACAGGCAGACCGGCACATTCAGTTCGAAGGCTTCCCAGATGGTCAGGGGTTGGGATTCGCTGGAGCTGGCCAGCACATAGGCATCGGCCGAGGCCAGGTAGCGCAGGGTTTCTTCATTGGGCTGCTCGCCCAGGAAGCGGTAGCGCTCCGGCAGCGCCTCGGAGAGCTTGCGCGCGCCCTCGCCCAGTTGCAGGTACTTGCCGATGAAGACGCACTCGATCCCGGCACGCTGCTCACCGCTCATGGCGTTGACGGCCATGATGGTGTCTTCCATGCGCTTGCGCGGCTCGATGGTGCCGATGCAGACGATGCGTTTTTTATCCTTGGGCTTGGGTTGCAGGTCTTCCTGACGATAGATGGCGTCATTCCAGAACGGCAGCACATGCACCATGGCCGGGCTGTCGAACAGGAAGCTGCCGTAGACGATGCGCTGGAACTCGGTCTGGAAGACGATGTGCGAGGCGCTCTTGAAGCCCTGCGCCATGTTGGGATAGCGCAGCAGGAGGTCGCGCCCGATCTCGGCCTCGTGGATCCACCAGATCACCGGGCAGCGCGGTGCCAGCTCACCCACCAGCTGACCCGAGAGAATGCAGTTGGAAACGATCACATCCGGATTGCCCGCCAGATCCTTGACGATGGGAATGCCCATCGCCTCGAACTGCTTGCGCACTTCACCCTGGCCATCGATACGCGGCAGCACCGACACCTCATGGTTCTGCACCAGCCGCTCGGCCAGGCGCAGCATCGCAGTGCTGGCGCCGGTGGTATAGAACTCGTCGTTCAACAGAAGAATCTTCATGCACTTTCCAGGAAGGGTCGGCCTGGGCCGGACCGGTTGTTATTGATCGCTCATCCACAAATGCGCGGCTGCGCGCCTTCATGCGCAGGCAGCAAGGGCGCAGACGAACTTGCACAGCTTCTCATGGTAAGCGGCAGCCGTGCGCATAAAAACCGGAGTACAACGCCAAACGCCCCTCAGCTTCATCTTTTGCGACCCGATGCGTAGGGGCGGGCCGAGGGTGCATGCTAGACTTTTGGCTTTTTCTCCGGCCCTTCCCTTACCCCTCATGAACATCGTCATCCTCGCCGCCGGCATGGGCAAACGCATGCAATCATCGCTTCCCAAGGTCTTGCATCCGCTCGCTGGCAAACCCTTGCTGGGCCATGTCATCGATACCGCCCGCCAGCTCGCGCCCACGCAACTGTGCGTGATCTACGGCCACGGCGGCGATGCCGTGCCCAAGGCCTTTGCCGGCCAGGGTCTGGCCTTTGCCTTGCAGGAACCGCAGCTGGGCACCGGCCATGCCGTCATGCAGGCGGTACCGCATCTCGATGATGGCGCTCCCACCCTGGTGCTGTATGGCGACGTGCCGCTGACCACCGCGGCCTCGCTGCGGCGCCTGCTGGAGGGGGCCGGCCAGGACAAGCTGGGCGTACTCACCGTGACCCTGGACGACCCCACCGGCTATGGCCGCATCGTGCGCGAGGAGGGCAAGATCAGGCGCATCGTCGAGCAGAAGGATGCCAGCCAGGCCGAGCGCGCCATCTGCGAGGTCAACACCGGCATCATCGTCGCGCCCACGGCGCGCCTGCGCCAGTGGCTTTCGCAGCTCTCCAACAACAATGCCCAGGGCGAGTACTACCTGACCGACGTCATCGCTGCTGCGGTGGCCGATGGCGTGGAAGTGGTCTCGGCCCAGCCCGACGATGTGGCCGAAACCCTGGGTGTGAACAGCAAGGTGCAACTGGCCGAGCTGGAGCGCGTGCACCAGCGCAACATCGCCCATCGCCTGCTGGAAACCGGCGTGACCCTGGCCGACCCGGCGCGCCTGGACGTACGCGGCACGCTCGCGTGCGCACGTGACGTGAGCATCGACGTCAACTGCGTCTTCGAAGGCCAGGTCAGCATCGGCGAGGGCAGCCACATCGGCGCGCACTGCGTGATCCGCAATGCCCGCATCGGCGCCGGCGTGACCATCAAAGCCTTCACCCACATCGAGGATGCGGTGATCGGCGACGGCGCCCAGATCGGCCCCTACGCGCGCCTGCGCCCCGGCACCGAACTGGCGCAAGACGTGCACATCGGCAACTTCGTCGAGGTCAAGAACAGCATCGTCGGCGTGGGCAGCAAGGCCAATCACCTGGCCTACGTGGGCGATGCGGATGTGGGTAGCGGCGTCAACGTCGGTGCCGGCGTGATCACCTGCAACTACGACGGTGCCAACAAATTCCGCACCATCATCGAAGACGACGCCTTCATCGGCAGCGACAGCCAGCTGGTCGCGCCGGTGCGCGTGGGCAAGGGCGCCACCATCGGTGCCGGCACCACATTGACCAAGGATGCGCCGGCCGGACAGCTTACCCTGTCACGCGCCAAGCAGCTGTCGCTGGCGGGATGGCAACGGCCGGTCAAGATCAAGAAGTAAGCGCAGGCGGAGTTGCGCCTGTGGGCAACTTGAGTCGCAGGGGTGGTTTTAGGGCGATATGCAGTAAAAAACCCGAAAATGCCACCCCGCCTGACTTATCCACAGGCAGACACGGCCAATGGTGAAGCAAGGGCCCGTTTTTCAGGAAATGGCGTCGGCGTCGTCCAACGGGATGGCCGGCTCGAACTTGCTGCGGTGGATGGAGAAGTAACTGCGCACGTTGCGCACATTGCGCTGCGAAGCGAACAGCCGGTGCGCCAGCGCGTGATAGGCCGGCATGTCGCGCACCAGCACCACCAGCACGAAATCCGGCCCCGGCGAGACCCGGTAGCACTGCTGCACCGCCGTCTCCGCCGCCACCAGCGCCTCGAAGGCCTGCTGCTCTTCCTCGCCCTGGCGGTCCAGGGTGATCTCCACCACGGCCGTGAGCGTGGAAGCCAGCTGCGCCGGGTCCAACAAAGCCACCTGACGCGCAATCACGCCCGCCTCCACCAGCCGCTTGACGCGGCGCAGGCAGGTCGGCGGCGAGGCATGCACGCGCATGGCCAGTTCCTGATTGGTCTGGCTGGCATCACTTTGCAGGGCTTGCAAGATGCGGCGGTCCAGGTCGTCCAGCGGGAGCGGGGTTTTCATGGATGATCGAAAAATTGGATGAAGTGGCCTGACATCGACTGACGATAAAACAGCAGGGGCGCGATATAAATTCAAAAAATCGCTTTAAATTTAATATTATTTCGCAGCCCAGCGATGTGGCAATATTAGTTCATATCCATGAGATTTTAGAAATCTTATTTCACACCATCTCCCCTAAGATGCATGCACATCTTTTCCAGCGAGGTAAGTCATGTGCGGCATCGTCGGCGCGGTAGCGCAACAAAACGTCACTCCCATCCTGCTCGAAGGCCTGAAGCGCCTCGAATATCGTGGCTACGATTCCTGCGGCGTGGCGCTGTACGTGGATGGCAAGCTGCAGCGTTCGCGCAGCACTTCCCGCGTGGCCGAGCTGCAGCAGCAGGTGGCGCAGAGCGGTCTGGCCGGTTTCACCGGCATCGCCCATACGCGCTGGGCCACCCACGGTGCGCCGGCCACCCACAATGCCCACCCGCACTTTTCGCGGGACCGCATCGCGCTGGTCCACAACGGCATCATCGAGAACCATGACGAGCTGCGCGCCGAGCTGCAGGCCGCCGGTTATGTCTTCGAGAGCCAGACCGATACCGAAGTGATCGCCCACCTGGTCGACCACATGTATGACGGCGATCTCTTCAACACCGTGCAGCAGGCCGTGCGCCGCCTCACCGGGGCTTACGCCATCGCCGTCTTCTGTGCCGACGAACCGCACCGCGTGGTCGCTGCGCGCCAGGGTTCGCCGCTGATCGTGGGCGTGGGCGAAGGTCAGAACTTCGTCGCTTCCGACGCCATGGCACTGGCCGGCACGACGGACCAGATCATCTATCTGGAAGAAGGCGATGTGGTCGACCTGCAATTGCAGAAGGTCTGGATCGTCGACGCTGCCGGCCGCCCGGTCGAGCGTGAAGTGCGCACCGTGCAGGCTTATACCAGCGCGGTCGAGCTGGGTCCGTACCAGCACTACATGCAAAAGGAAATCTTCGAGCAGCCGCGCGCCATTGCCGACACGCTCGAAGGTGTGGTCGGCATCATGCCCGAGCTGTTTGGCGACAAGGCCTACAAGGTCTTCAAGGAAGTGGATTCCGTCCTGATCCTGGCCTGCGGCACCAGCTATTACGCTGGCCTGACGGCCAAGTACTGGCTGGAATCGATTGCGAAGATCCCGGTCAACGTCGAGATCGCCAGCGAATACCGTTACCGCGACAGCGTGCCCAACCCGAAGTCCCTGGTGGTCACCATCTCGCAGAGCGGCGAGACCGCCGACACGCTGGCCGCGTTGAAGCACGCGCGCAGCCTTGGCATGCAGCACACGCTGACGGTCTGCAACGTCGCCACCAGCGCCATGGTGCGCGAATGCGAACTGGCTTACATCACCCGTGCCGGTGTGGAAGTGGGCGTGGCCTCGACCAAGGCATTCACCACGCAGCTGGCCGCGCTCTTCTTGTTGACGCTGGCGCTGGCGCAGACGCGCGGCCTGCTCACCGAAGAGCAGGAAGCTGCGCATCTCAAGGCGATGCGCCACCTGCCTGCCGCGTTGCAGAGCGTACTGGCGCTGGAGCCGTCCATCGTCGCCTGGGCGGAAGCCTTCGCCCGCCGCGAGAATGCGCTGTTCCTGGGGCGCGGCCTGCATTATCCGATCGCGCTGGAAGGTGCGCTCAAGCTCAAGGAGATCACTTACATCCACGCCGAAGCCTATGCCGCCGGCGAACTCAAGCACGGCCCGCTGGCCCTGGTGACCGACCAGATGCCGGTGGTCACCATTGCGCCCAATGATGCGCTGGTGGAGAAGCTCAAGTCCAACATGCAGGAAGTGCGTGCGCGGGGTGGGCAGCTGTATGTGTTTGCCGATGGCGATTCACGCATCACCTCGGCGGAGGGCGTGCACGTGATCCGGATGCCGGAGCACTATGGCGTGCTGTCGCCGATTCTGCATGTGGTGCCGTTGCAGTTGCTGTCTTATCACACGGCGTTGGCGCGGGGGACGGATGTGGATAAGCCGCGCAATTTGGCTAAGTCGGTGACGGTGGAGTGAGAGGGGCGGTGGTGGTCTGCCGTGTGTCGAGGAAAGTTAATTCCCTCCCTATGGAGCGAATTAATTCACTCCCTGGTGCAATCGGAATCAAGCGCTAACTTACGCCCAGCAAGGAACACAGGCGATGTCAGTTCTTCTGGCATTCGCCTGTTTTTTTGCTTTGACAGACCCATTTATCGACCTTTTTTTTGGCACCTTCGCCGTCTCCGAGGCACTCAAGAGCCTCATCTGAAGCGGCCCGTCATCAACTGCACAATCGAGGAATTCGCCTCTTTAAGGTGCCTCAAGTCTGTTTGGTATCCACACAATTGATGGAGCGCGAGAGCCACACCGGCCGACCTCGAGTATCCACCTTCACAGTGGATGACCAAGGTCCTCACTGACCCTGGAAGCTCGTAAACAAATCGCTTTATCTCTTCCGCATGCTTCACTGAAAATATCTCTTGCTCCAAACGCGAAGCTTTCATCGACGCTCTTTTTGCGAGAAAGTCGACGTCAGCAAAACTCATTCTGAGCAGTAAATCGAAGCCATCGACGTCCGCGATTGGCCGTCCAGGAGCTGTAATCGAGATTAGTGCCACGCCAGGAATCCGGGGGAGTTTTTCAGCTACTGCGCGAGAGGTGACCAGGATTTGACGGCCACCATCAGCTGGCGGCTTGTAGAGCTTGGCCACTATTTCTTTAACTGGCGCCGGCATCAAGACCTCCTTTCATTGGCAAGATTCTTGCCAATTTATTTTAGGAGCTTATCCCGCCAAGTCAAACATCAATCCATCATTTTCCGTGTTGCCTGAGCGGCTGCGACTACGTCATCCCAATCGAGGTACTGCGCGAGACTCGTCGACCCAATCTCGTTTAAAAGCGACATAAACTCGCCCAAGGTAAGGTCTCCCTCTTTGATTTTTACCTGCCAAGTTGCAGCAGACACTCCTCTGTGTAGCGACGCCATTCTTTGAGCAATTTCATCACGATTCATTGATGGATAATTTCGAATCTCTTCAGCCAAAATTGAGGCACAAAGCGACTTCCAGCCCGCTCTTTGACCAATAGCAAACTTCACCCAACGCGGCGGAACCTCATGATTAATAGCCAAGAGAATTCGCAAAAACAACTCCAAATCCACTCGCTCTTTCGCTATCAATTCCGATAGTGCCTGCCCATCAATCTCTAAGCCTTCTTCGCAATCTTGTTTTAGTAAAGCAGGTACGTCTCCTGTCTTAAGCCCCTTTCGGGCCAATAAAACGCGTACGACACGACTGGCCAAATTTGCCCAAGGCTTATTCATATTGCCCTTGCATTCGAAAATTTTTGGACTATCGTATACGGCAAGAATATGCCGAACGACGACGATGAGAATACTCAGAAAACGGGGATGCTAACGCCAACCAATAGAGGCAACGAATTATGCGATTGTATTGAGGCTTACTGCGCGACACCAGTCTTCTGCATCCGCGAATTCAATTTGAGGAACGCAAAAGCTTTATCGAACTAAGAAAGGGAAGGAAAGCGGGAAAGGAGAGACTGAAAATTACAGAGGTTGAGCAAGGACGAACAAAAATAGCCACAAATTGCTTGCGGCAAAAAAAAAGCTCAGCTAATATGACGACCCGTACTTGCATTTATCGGACATACAATACACCGATAATATCAGTACGCTTAAGTTTGGGAGTAAATGAATTATAGGTTTGTTTACAAACATCTGCAACTACTACTGCAATGGTAGATAGTTTTTTGTAGCGATACTGTGACTTTAACGGTATATCAATTATCAAAGAGGCAATCAAATGAATTAGACAATACGGTCGGCACGTCAAAAAAAATGGGCTCGAGGTGTGTCA
The DNA here is from genome assembly GCF_037076565.1 of Herbaspirillum sp. DW155. NCBI lineage: Bacteria > Pseudomonadati > Pseudomonadota > Betaproteobacteria > Burkholderiales > Oxalobacteraceae > Herbaspirillum > Herbaspirillum sp. DW155. The sequence continues at coordinate 5,048,258 of NZ_AP029028.1, forward strand.
CCACCTCGAGCCGCGGTCGGCACGCCACTTAAGGCTATGCGCACGTACGCGCGGATAGTCTCATGGGGCAAGCCTAAAGTCAATGTTGCTTCGCAGCATTGCTCGAGACGCTCAAGCGTCTGAAAGGGACATCATGTCCGGGACTACCCGCGACGGGGGCGGCGCCATGCCGCCCTCGGAGAATCATTGCCGCTCCGAGCGGCCGCTCGAATGCAACCAGCCATTCACCCTTACCCAATCGTCACTTCTTGACAATAGTCCGCCGCTTGCGAGCTGGCCGGCCGACTACGCACGCCTGCGTAGCAAAGTTGTTTCTCCCTCCGAGCCGACACTGAAAAGCTCGGACGAGATAGTTGCACGGAGGAAATGTGACCAATAGTCGAGAAATGCAAGCTCTTGGGAGCTTGGGCCAGTTGGTCGTAAGCGGCGCCAGAAATGCGACCTCAGTAGGCGCCTATGCAATCGAGCAGGTGCCGGGCTTGAAAACGTTCGCTGCACTTAGAACGATTGATGAGCTGAGTCAGTGGCTCGGCAAAGAACCGGAATGTGCAAAGGCACGTTATAGGGACGAAACACCGGAGGCGAAACGACTTGCGTTGAACAGTCTGCTCACGGACATCTACATCCCGACCAATCACATTGCCGAATTCGTGCAGACTCTGGGTGGCGCGATGTTTAGTGCATTGAATCTCAGGGACTTCTCAAATCCCAGATATGCCAGCTTCTTCTATCAGCAGGAGGAGTTGCTAATGGGGAAAAATCAAATCAAACCAATGCCGGAGGCACCTTTCGCTAGCCAAGTGTTCAGCGTGATTGGAAGCTCCGGTAGTGGAAAGAGCCTGTTGTGCGACCGCCTTCATCACCTGCTCGGTAGCGCTCAACGACTGCGGTGCTCTCCACCACTTCCTGATTTCCTCGCAATCATTCCGGTGCTTAAGCTGGAATGGAAGAACTCGCGCCCTGAATTTCTCCGACACATTCGTTACGTTCTGCGGGCTGAGATTGCGAATGCAAATGCCAGTGATAGGCTCTTGAGAGAGATTGAGAGCGATATTAATGGCACCAATACCGTGAAGTCATGGTTCATCCAGTTCAACATTGGGGTCATCCTTATCGACGGCTGCAACAACGCATCACTTACTCCTGGCACGCCGGAAGTCTTGGACACCATTGCGGAGGTCAGCAAGTGGACGGGCATCCCTGTAGTGATATTTGGTACTCCTCTCTTCATGCACCGACTGGCGAATGGAAGCATGCCAGGTCCCTATCTGACTTCGGGGCCAAAACTGGATTTGGATGATTTCTCGCCTCCATTGAAAGGTGGGGAGCTGGACATTAATGGGAGCTGGTATAGCACCGTTAGTGAAATTTGGAGAATGAGCGCCATGTCGCAGACCGAGATGCATAAATCTTTCCCTTTGTGGGCATACGAACATAGCCCCGTGCTTCAACACATGGTCTACGGCGTCTGGGATTTCATGAGGCATTCCATTGCATTCACCCAAAGCGGAGAAACGTTTGAATCCGGCGAAGAATCGGAGAAGACAGCGCAGAATGCCGAGCCTCATCGAGAACTTCTCCGACATCCCGAGAGTTTGGAAGCATCAAACCTCAAAGCGGAGCGCGTGAAAAAAATGATGGGCCACACTAGCAAGCTAAGCAAGCGTTTGCGCCAAATCGCCTATCAAGTTGGCACCACGGGCCACGTCCAGAGCGAAGATGACTTCCGAAGGTATCCAGACTACATGCCATCCGCAATTGTCTGCAATCCTGCCTATGAGTCTTGGGTAGGGACGGGTCTGACCAGCGGTATTCGACCTTCGCCACGCTCTGTTGGAATCATCCGTTCTCCAAAGCCCAAAACATCAGCAATCGGATAGGCAGAGCCTACTCCGTAGCGCTGTGACGCCTAGATGCGCTGGCGTCCTCTTCCATCCTGGAGAGGAAGGCCGGTGCATTGGGACATACGCAAATTTGTGAGGGGTGCGCGATGACACCAGACGAGGACATTATTTACGCAGCGCCCCTTGTTAAGGGGCAGGTACTGCATGACCATGCTTGCCATGTACGAACGATGGCCAAGACCAATTCATTACGCCAGAAGTCCATTCTCATCCTGGAGAAGCTTCCTGGGTTGGATGGCATGCCTAGTGGTTTGAACACTTATCACAACAATCTGGGATATTTGTATAAGTCCCTCGACGCGCTCGTATCTGAACATACTGAAGAGAATGCATTTCGCTGCGGCATATCTTCAGCCAGGTATGACGTTCTGCGAGCCAGGCTTGTTGGCAGGCCTGTGGGGCCGGTGCGTCCTAGCTTCCTCCCTGCTCTCTTTGCGGTCAGCGAGAGGCTATATCGCCAGTGCCCTGAATGCTGCGATGAGCAGATGGTAACACGCGGATTTGCACACATCGAGCTGCATAACGGCCTACCGTTCGTCTCTATGTGCCCAATCCATGGCGTCGAATTACGCTCGACTGCAGAACAGGCGCTGCTCTTTGACCAAGTGTGCCGAGACGCAACGAGTGCATATCAACGCCTGAGAGAATTTGAGTATTCGGTTTTGATGCATCAATGCCTTCAAATCCAAGCTGAGCAATCGCCGTTCAACCGGCGTGCAATAGTTGAAGCCCTGACTTTGGGCAGATGGATTGGCGGGAATGGCCGGCTCAACCTGGTCGAACTTCTGCATGCGTTCGTAGGTTTCTATAGTGGTTCGTTCAGCGATGTCCGCCTAGACATCCTATGCACCAGTCCTAAATACGTTGAGAACGCACTTCGGTCGCTGCTCCGGGAAGACCGTGCACTACATCCGGTGTGGTGCGTACTGTTCAAATGGTTTGCCGAAAGCTGCGCATGTAGCCTCCGAGCCACCAGGCCCGAAGCCCGAGCGCCAGAACCTGTGGAGCCATCCGAAGAGCAGATTCGTACTGCTCTGTTAGAACATAGCTCACTCACATCAGCAGCTACAGCACTTGGCGTAAGCGCCTCTTACCTCAATTGCATGTGCCGACGGTATGGGATTGCACGCGTCTGGCGACCCAAGAAACTCGACCAAGCGATTATGCAGTCAATTCATCAGGCATTCAACGAGGGTGCGCATCCGAAGGATGTGATGAGGAGATTCAAAGTATCACAGTCCACTGCCTATCGAATCCTGGCTAGCAGGGAGGACCGCGTCTTGCCGATTCAGAGGAGAACTCAACAGCGTACGGAAGATGCAAAAGCGGCTTGGCTAGATGCGGTTCGTTGCCATCCATCTGCGTCTGAAAAAAGTCTACGTCAGAAGTACACCGCAACTTGGGTGCACCTATATCGCCATGCTCGTTCTTGGCTAAACGAGATTGAGACAGCTAGGGCGGCTCGGAGACGACATTCCATCAAGTCCAGAAATGGCCTACTGCTGGCAAGGCTGAGTGCCGCACTAAGCGGTGCTCATGATAGATACACCGCTCCCGGAACAAAGCCGGTTTTCAAAAGCGCCTACCGACTGCGAATCGCCATCGGCTTGAGCGAACATGCATTCGAGAGCACTGCAACTAGAGACCAAGTGAGAAGCGTAATCGAATCGCCAAGAGAATTCATTGCACGTCGCATTCGCTGGGCCTACAGCTCCGGTCAAATTCCGCCCTACAAGCTATCAACTATTGCTCGAGCGCTCTCCCTGAGACCATCGACCATTCAGAAAACATTTGCACGTAAGACACAAAAAGAAAGAGAACCGCAGATTGGAAATGGAATTTAAATCTCAAGGCGCCTATTCGATACCTATTCAGGACGAAGAAAACATCATGGCTTGGCTAGCAACAGAGACCTTTTTCCGCAGGAAGACGAACTACTTAATCAATTCTTCAGGAACCCGTGCGCATTCAAAAAATGCTCCTTGGCTGCATCCGTCGAATATCGAGCGCTTCGTGGCCGACTTCCCGATTGGATTAAAAGACGCACATTCTGTTGTATTGAACAACACCTGCTTTCGGCTTGCGTCTCTTCTGTCCGCCGATGAAGTTAAGGACTCAATCTATCGTTATGCGTTGGGCAACAATGACTCAACAATTGCGCTCGGATTTCTTGGCAAAACCAAATTTTACAGGGCCCTTTGTTCGGAATGCCTCTCAAATCCAGGAGGACAATATCACTACGCGGTATGGGACAGACTCTTCAATGTTCCTGGCATCAAAGTGTGCCCGACGCATAAGCAGGTTTTGCTAAGGCCTTGCCAGAGTTGTAATGAGCAGCTTCAGTTCACTCGCCCCACAATGTTCTGTTGTGAACGCGGCATGGAACCGGTCGATGAACTTTCTGAAGTCGAAATTGATTTCCTCGCCAAAGTTGCGGCATCTGCTCGGCGAGTCCTCCACGGAGAGCTGGAGAGCCTCTCTGCGGATAGCATCTTTGCCGCTATAGCTACGAAAGTGCGCGAATATCAAGAAAAATCGGACGACCCAGACAACATAATAAAGAATCGCCTCGTGGAGAAAATCGGCATTGACGGATTCAATCGACTCGGCATATCAGCGCAAACATTAGCCAAGATTTCGACATCGAAAGATGATGAGTACCGTGCGAAACACCCTGTCAACGTTTTAACAGTAATACATGCACTGTTTGAAAATATGGACAGCTTCATTGTGGCAGCCAATTGCGTATCGCTCGTACATAAAAATTCAGTGGAGGCAATTTCTCCGAGAAATTATAGGGGACCTGTACCTCTGGAAGAACCAACCCTCAAAACTATCGAAGACCTCGTCTCAGTTACTGAGAAATACAAATCTATCGTTGAAGCTGCCCTCGAAGAGCAGCCATCTCTTACACGAGCCAAATTTCGAAAGTCACTGGGTGGGAGAGAAATCTATACCCATCTCGGAATTCACGCGGCTGATTGGCTCAAGCGTCGCTTCACAAAGCAGAAGTTGAAGGTAAAAGGAATGCTGGAGGGAGCTTCGTCAGAGTCACCGATGCCTAGAAACTACGCCACCAGCGTCGCAAAATTGGTTGAGCATATACGCCGTCGTCACCAGTTTCTCGTAACGTCTCTTCCCGAAAAGCGAATAACGAAATTCGCCCTGTTGAAAAATTCTAGCTATCGGGGAAATGCGATTATCCGTAATTCTCCAGAGGTGCAAGCTGCATTGCTTGCTTACGTAGACGATACAAAGAAGAGAACATATCAGCTGCGAAACATTGGAATTATGTGCAAACGGGTTAATGAGAAATCTCCTGGCCACCCTTACGGAGACGAAGAGTGGTATCAAAACTTGTCTAAGCCTAATTTCAATCGCCGACTTTCCCTTCTCAGAAAATGGCTCGCCCAAAATTAATCAATGGCGATTGCAGTGCTCTCTCTTTTTCACGAGCGAGGTCGTCAACTTTGCGTACATCCAGGCTTACAACTGAGTCATTGGCCGAGCCTATTTCCGACCAGGAATTTCAGCTGCGTGGTTATGTTGGAACGGCCATTCTCCAGCCGGTAGAGTTGCCGCTCTACGACCCGCGCGGCGTGCGCAGCGTCACTAATAAGTACGAGCATTGGAAAGACGCTATAGACGGTCGGGGCGGTGTCGCCGGGTGGATGTTCAGTCGTAAGGCCAACGGCATCATTCCGTTCCACTCTTTTATCGAGCAGCGGATACACACCTTCTTGGAACTGAATCCCCTTGTAGTAGAAATTCGCGCGCAATACCCAGAATTCGACCAGGAAAAATGGGCTCTAGCCAAGCAAAAGGCCGAGATGATGCGCAAAACCATCCCGGATTTCCACGGAAAGGTGCCAGCGCAACTCGTCATCACGGTCGATTGCGTAGCGACTTTGGCACTCCCTGGCAAAAAAGAACTGCTTTACCACACCATTTCAGGAAAGCCAGCCGCGTTACTTCAGTTGCCCAATGTCATCCTTCGACATGAGAAGGAAAAGGCGTTGCGGGCTCGTTGGAATAGCACATTCGAAATCATGACTGACATGACCTTTTCAGAACAAGAACATCGAAATAATGTTCACATCCTGCGCTGGTTAGGCAGGATTCGCGACGTCCACGAGCACTCTCACACAGCGGCTGACTTTGCGGCAAGGCTGAAGAAGACCAAAGCGAAGGGCAGCGTGAGTCAAGTCCTCACTACGATTGGAAATCGTATGGAGCTCACCCGAAGTGAATGCTATCGGTACTTCGCAGTCGCGCATTATTGCGGCTACTTGCGCTGGGACCATAAATTTCCTCTGCGCCACAACATGGAATTTCGTCTGGCAATCCCACCGTATCGCTATTAATCGCCACTAATGACGACTATGAGTAACACAGTTACCGTTCCCCAAAAGCCTAAATACAAGGACATCGAGCTTGTAGGTGGTGGCCTATCACGCACATACCGAATTATCCACAAGGATACGCGCCGCTATTTTTTGATGAAGGTCGCGGTCAAAGCAGATGACGGCCCTCTGGAGCTACTTCGCCCACCCAAAATTGTCCACGAAGGGATGGTTACGTGGACGATTCGTAAATTTCGTACTCTTGAGAAGAGCGGAGCACTGCGTGAACTTGGGATAAATATCCTTCCAGCTGAAATCGGTGAGAGCAGCTACAGCCTTACGGAGTTTCCCAATCAAGAGAAACGAGACAATGCTATCGAGTATATCTGGCGCACTGCCTGGCCGCGCTTGCTTACTGACAAGAAGCTATATGAAAGCACCGTTAGCGATGTCGCGGCGGCGCAGCGCACCGAAAAGAAGACCGTAAAAGCTTGGATAGCGGCGCAAGCATTCTATCAGCACCGCAACGCCCAAATACCGCACTTTTGGTTGCAAGGCGGCCCTGGAATTGGTCGTAGGCTTCAACGGGATAAAAAACCGAAATCCAAGGCGCTGGGAGGACCTCGCCACGCGCAGCGACTCAACCCAGAGACTGACAACAAGTCGAGACAGGCACCTCAATGGTTCGTCGATAAGTGGCTCGATTACGCAGAGGCGCAAGGAAGAACAGACGACTCGCTCAAGGTCATCTATAACCGATTCTGCAGTGAAGCGTATTGGAAAAGCAAAGAGGCTGGAGACGACGGAACCGGTTTGAAATTCGTCAGCGAAAAGAACAAGCTGCCTGAGCAAAAATATATGGCCTCGCTTGCTTATGAACGCTGGCGAGCTGTTGCTATTGATAAGGAACGGGCGCGACGACTTGACCCGAATTATCCGCGTCAGCTCAGTGGTGGCAGCACCCAGGACTTTGTGGAGGCTGGGGACTTTCTTTACGAGATGGACGGCACGCTTGCAGATAACTTTGTTCGCTTCGCCAACAAAGCCTTATTTGTACGTGGTCAGGACCGCCCCACCATCCTCCTTTGCGTAGACCGCTTTAGCACCGCTATCGTTGGCTGGTACGTCACATGGCGTCCTGAAGACGCAAACAGTTACCTTGCTTTGGCATTTTCTGCGTTCACCCCTAAAGACTTTGAACTCGAAAAATGGGAGCTACCTCCTGACCTACCTGGAATGGTCTTCGGTTGCGCTAGTAGTGTCCTTATCGACCGCGGCAATGGCCGTTCACAAGTAGTCGTTGAATCAATCGTCAAAAAATTGGGAATTCCTCTTCTTATCGCTAATCCCGGTGACCCTGAGGCAAAGCCTCATGTGGAGCGAACGATTGGCTTAATGAAACGCGCAATGGAGCATATGCCGGGTGCCATCAAGCCGATTGGCGATGACTACTTAGATAAGAAGCAGTACGAAGCAGCCCGAGCAAGCGGCGGAGTCGATTTCACCGTATTCATGCAGGAGCTGATAAAGGCTATCAGCATCAAGAACACCACTCCCGACGCCAAGCTCTACAGAACCGTAGAAATGCGCGACGAGATGATGAAACTTGGCCTCCCCCCCACCCCGGCCGGTGCTTTCGAGTATTCCAAGTCACTGCTTACCGGCGACGAGGATTGGAATCTATCCGAATTCGAACTGTTCACCCAGTTCTGCACAACGAAGTCCAGGAGTGTGAAAGAGGGCCAGGTGAATTGGGGGACCGGTAGGTACTTCAGCTCCCCAGCCCTTAGAAGCTACGTCAACCTGCTCAAGCGTGAGAACAGCAATATGGAAATCAAAATTACTGTCCACCGAACTCCAATTTGCCCTCTAACTCTTTGGTGGATTGGACCAGAAGGGCAACTCTTGGAGCTTGATGCCACTCCGACGACGGCGCGTCGCTTCGGGAACTCAACGGTGGAGTGGCACGACATTATCAACATGAGCGATACCGCATCAGTCCAGCAAGTTGAGCGTGACGTTGCCGCTGGGGTAGGTAAGAAATCGCACACTGCGCTTTTGTCTCGTGTACGGGCAGGAAAAATCGATTCTATTGTTCGCAATTCCAACGTTGCCGTGGCCGCAGGCGCTGTGGACGCTCGAACAGCGAAGTCAATCGCAACTACGGTGCGCCAGCAAGAGGATGAAGTAGCGCTGAGAAATCATTTCAACACTCAGGTTCCTAATTTTCCCGCTCGAGCTCCTGTTACTGCCACCGCGCCTTCACAACCGACTGATAACTCAAGGGGTGAGGACGACGATGATGATGATTTCCTCGCTCCTGTAGTTTATCGCCGCAAGTTGGGAAGCGAATAATGATGATGACCATGTACACCTTACCTAGGACTGTGTGGTGACACGACATTCGCAAGCATCTTCATCCACAACCGCGGCACTACAGATGGCCGAGGTTGGGGAGATGCTTGCCCGGATAAGGCATGCCCACCAGTTGCGCCAGGATGATGCCGCGCGCCTTGCCGGCCTATCGAGAAACACCATCTATCGAATTGAGAATGGCGATGCCGGCGTCTCCTTTGGGCACATCATCTGCTACCTTGAAGCTCTGTCGCCAGGAGCGACATTCAGTGAGTTGTTTGATAAGCGCTCTCGAATTCGTATTGGCTTGCATATTCACGAGACAAGAACTCAAAAACGCGTGACAGTGAATGCAAGCAAACGAAAGAGTTCGGATATAACGTCAATGGATGCCAACGGAAACCAGGAGGCAAGCTGATGGCTTAGGGTCGGGCGCGGTTGGGGCGAAAAGTGCACTAATGCTTGCTAACTACAAGCAAAACAAAGATAGAAGGAAATCCTCCGGCCAATGGTCGAAGTAGACCACAAAAAATGGCCTTAATTACGGACGCACTCAGGCAACATCAAGCGAACGGTGGACTTCTCATTGCCTGGGGCAAGTGAACCAACACCAGGCAGCGCTCTCTCGCTCGAGTAACGGCGTTATACAGCAACCGACGCTGATGGTCCGCATCACCTACAGTTGCCGCCGACCATAGAACTACTACGTTATCAAACTCACGATTCTTTGCACCATGTACGGTTAGCGCAACCCGCGACCGTCCCTTTGGCGAGGCATGCCGCCTACTCGAAAATGAACGCTCAATTACTTCAATCACCACGTCCTTTTGGAATTCCGTGACACCAAGTGCACGCCTCTGTATATCGAACCAATCGCACACGTCCTTCAAAGTCCGGTCATCTCCAGCTGCTTTAATATACTCAATGAAGGCTTGCGCGCCTGCCGCAGCTGGCAATTTCAAGGCACCAAGATATACCTCGGCAGCCTTAGACTCTGAAACCTCCCAGGGAATAAAGAATGGCCCCGTACCCGTCTTGTCGGCCTTGTTCTCTGCCACCCATGTACATACACTCGTCGCAAAACCACGCACTGCCGTTGTGATAATTGCAGTAGTCTTTGCCCTTCCGTACCAAGCTAGCTGATTGGCGAGAAAACTCCCTGCCGTCCGCGTTCTTGGTGCCAATAGGATTCGAAATTCCTTTCCGCTTACCGGTGCCACACCATTCCGAATGGCTGCTGCGGCGCCGAGCAACTCCCCGGATTTCGTTCTCTGTAGTTTCGTCAGCCACTCAACTTCTGTTGCCGACTCAAGCCATTCGAAGGCCTTGTTTGGACGCAACTTGTCATCAAGACACTGGAATTCGTCAGCGGCAGCAATGACGTTAATGTAGACAGACAAGGCTTGAATAATCGCCAAGCGGGAAATATCCAAATCCTGTGCCTCATCCAGAATAAGAACTGGATATGTGGCCGCCATCCATCGACACACTACTTCATCTCGAAGCAGAAGTGCCGCTGCCTCGCACATATTATTGAAGTCGCCAACTGCTGGAACACTGCGTCCCATTTTCAATAGCAGAGCTTGCCATCGCAGAACGACACGGCCTGCGAGGCCATCCAAAACAACGCACTCAAAGCGGCCGGCGAGGCCCTTATTCTCTTCCAAGCGTCCGTGCAAACGCCTTCTTGAACCATGCATGTAGGTCAAAGCAAGAACCTTCTGCCCGTCCTTAAGGGGATTGACCTGCAGGTACTCCTCAAGCGCTTGCATTACATGGAAGGTCTTACCGAATCCGGCACCGCCCGAAAATACGCGCATGCTTACCGCTGGAATGTCCATACATCCCCATTGAGCTTGAAGTGTTCGTTCTCCTGACCATTACACGTAGCAGCAAGCCCCGTGAATAGGCCTACCGCCCTTTCTCGACATCCCCGATGGCGCCCAATTACGCTTGCTATAGTTTCATAGGCGACGATGTCGACCTTGTGCGCCTTAAGATAGGCAACTAACTGAACAACATCTGTTGACGGCGGATTAGATGTGTCTCTCAACTCAGCCCACGCGTCTCTCTCGGCAGCCTCCAAAATCCACCCAACGACATCCTCAATCATGGCCCCGGCGTCCCACTGAATAATGGCTTTCGGCCGAGTCTTCTCGGCCAATAGACTCTTCACATAATCATTACCAGCAGCATCACCGTCAACCAAGCAACACACCGCTCCATGTAATCGAGAGAGTGCCTGGTAGGTCAGGATGACTTTCGCATCTTCAGTGGGAACGACGCCAATTTCTAGACCAAAGACTGGCGATTCCTCAGAATTCCATCCATCACCCAGAACGACCGCCCGCAGAATTGTACGCAATAAGTAGTAGTCAGCGCGTCCCTCGGGAACGATGATATGAGGGTGCATCAGGCTAGTCATTACCTCGACGCGCATTATCTGAAATAACTTTCGCTGCCATGCCGGCGCCGTGTTCGGCAAAGCCTCATGGAGAAATGGCTCCGCGAGCATGTTGCCGTTTTCATTACGCAGCAACAGAACCGACGTCGGGTCGGCCAACGCAGCGACCGAGGGAGAGTGAGTGGTTATGAAGGTTTGTGTGGATAGCGCCTGCACTCTATGAACCAATTGCTGCTGACTTGAAGGCGGGATATGAATCTCGGGTTCTTCAAGAGCCATTACGAATCCCTCTCCAGACTCTGCTCGAAGGCGCCCCAGTTCCAGTAACAGCATCACCCCTTGCAGCGAAATCAAACCACTACCTTGTCGCGCGGCCGGTACGCTATGCCCGTCCTTTACCGCGAAATGCGCAACAACGGTCTCAAGGACCGAGCGACTGTCCGTGTTGGTTAGTCGTAAATTCAGTGCGGGGGAGCGCTCTATAAACTTCGCTAGTTGAGCATTGACGTTCGAGACCAGTTGGGCAATCTCGGAATCGTCTTCAATAGGATTATTCGGCGTACGCAGCCTGTCTCTTTCAGCCAATATTGCGGCTGCTGGCTGGGCGCCAGCAGCATTCACTGTCCGCCGAAACAGCTCACTTCCCCATGAGAGAACTCTGTCCCAGCTGCGATTTGCTCTAACAAGGAAGAAACCAAACTGCTGAATCAGTTTTCCCGGAACCGGAACGGGTGAATCGAGAGCAAATGGGTCAATCGGATTGTCGTGGTCATGGAAGTACCGGAACATTTCCACGGACAGTGAATCGCTATCGAAATAAGCTTGGACAGCTATCTGGCAACACAGCTTTGTGAATTCCTTGGTTTCCACGGCGGAAACGGCACCCGTCTTCTCATTGAGCCACTTCGGAACGCCGCGCCCCTCGCGAAACCAATCTGAATTCCGCTCAGGGTGGTTTCCCTCGAAATCGGAAATAGTCGCGACGAGCTTAATCCGGTCTGCGGGCTTAGGATTAGAACCGTAAAAGTCATGTTCGCTAAGCTCACGAATCAACTTATCTCGCCCAAAGAGGAGAGTAAGTGCTTCGATAACGGTACTTTTTCCAGTGTTATTCGCGCCCACAAGTACCGTGTGTTTTTGAAAAACAATGTGTGCCTCCCTCACGCCCCTAAAATTAGTAATCTCCAGTGATGCAATTCGCATTCGGCAGTCCTCGCTATGTTTGCTTTCTGATGCATTTCGGGTAGTAGCCACTAGAACGATATAGCTAAACGACAACTGTCGGCTCAAACACGCGTTCCTTGCTCCTTACGATAACCACCCTTTAATGATTGGCCATGCCTGTGCCAACGTTCCGATAGCTGACACGATACCGAAAAATGCCACCCAAAACTGCAACCGATTTGCACTGGTGTGCCGGCGCTTTTCATCCTCGTATTCGCTCAAGGCACCGAAAGCCTGAGGGGTGATTTTGTACTCATTATTAACTTTCTCAACGAGACCGTCCGCTACCAAAGAATTAAGCAAAAGCTTGTAGTACGCAGTGGTACGAGCGAATCCCGGATGAAAGATGGCCCGTCGACTTTGGTCTCCTGCCAGATATACCGGATGAAAGACAATATCTGGCCGCTCGATGGTCCGGTCAATCATCAGTCGGAGCAAATCAAAACGTTCAACTGTTGCTAGCGATTTCTTGTTATAGAACCACTGCACGAAATAAGACCAGTCAGCAGTTATTCGATGAAACTGCAAACCACGCATAATCTCAAATGCTATCGGGTTTTGAGAAGTAAATTGAAACCTGCGGTAATAGAAAACAATCTCAACGTCTGCCGCGGCAGCTTCCTCGAGAGAAATCGTAGCGTCAAGGATGTTCTCGTCATTTTCGAAACGTCTCCCATACACAGTTTCACCATCGAATCCACCAACAAGCATTACACCCGGCGTCTCCCAGCGTAGCCGCACGGTGTAGTAGTTCCGGTCATCGTTTGCCGGCGAATTCAGTGGAATTTGGAGAGGCGAAGGCCTTTTGGTATATCTGAACAGAACCCTGCTCAGGAAGTATTCTTTGATTTTTGTTTTCAATATCTTTCCCCAACCACGAAAGCACCGGACTCCGCGCTAGGGAGTTACCTTGTCAATTTTCTTGCTATCCAGATGCTCGAGGAAGCGCTGGAGCTTCAGCTCAGACTGATATTTGCACTCAAGGCCCGACATTTTTGCTTCAGCGTATTCCCCATTCCCAACTTTGCCCATCTCTTTGTCCAGAACAGCCTTATCAGGAAGGAATCGTAATGGGTCAACAAGCGCAGTAATCACTCCGTTGTGCATACGGAATGAAAACATCGATTCTTCTTTTCCGTCAATCCAGTCGTATGCTTTTGCATAGAGCTGCCCCGAGATTATTTCTCCTTTAAACTGCACAAACATAAACGGCAGGACGCGACAAATTTCTTTTGTGGAAATTGTCCCTGAAGCAATTCCTTGTTGGACATCAAGGGTTAAATACACTTCGTTTCGGCTTAGCTCTGGGCCACCAATGACTCCTTCGACCATGTCCGACCAGGCACCTGTCCATTTCGCATCATCGTAATACCAGCTACGCGCCATGCTGACCGTCTCCTTTATTTTTCCTGGAAGCATCTGTGCATTGGTCAACGCTGTTGGACCCTGGGTCAAAACAAATGCAATAACGCCGCCTAAACCAGCCAACACACTGGTGATATAGACCCACCTACGCTTGCACCAGGCAAGGAAGCCTCGACCATGCGTATCTGTCTCCCGCCGCTTACGCTCGGATTCTTCCCGCAACCGCTGAAGTCCTGGAATGTTTTTCTTCCGCATATACCCCCACAATTACTGTTTTTAACTTGAAGCGAGAAGTATAAAGCGCGCGAAGATAACCACGTTTAGGGAATGCTGCCACTGAATTTCTCGACGATATATTTGGCTGGTGAAAATGAAAATCCTAGGCTTCTTGCCGCTTCAACCGGTCCCATCGCCCAGGCATTTGGGTCTGTGTCACAACACCAGGATTGACTTCCAGAAATTCAAGTACGTCCGGATTTTTTCCAAACGCACTCCTAATGGAGCCACTAGGACTGACGACCGCATATTCCAAAATATCGGCCGTAAAGGCGTAGGCCTTCACCAACAATGCGTTGCGCTCTTTGTCATACTCAAGTGGCATATGTTCAAGCATCTCGTATTCAATGAGATATCCCCTGAAGGTACCATCATCAACCAACGTGCCTTGGCAATTGAAATAAAGAGCTACCAGTTCATCAGACGATAGCTGAGCACGAAGGATGTTCGAATATCTCTTTGGCGACGGCGCCAGTTCATTTCCTCGGTCAACTTCGACCGGTGCGCTGGCATGGATATAGGCAAGAACCTGGTACAGGTTTCTGAAATAGTGGCCAAGCACATAGTTGTGTTTTTCTTGTATTTCCTGGTAGACCCGAGCTGCGGTCGGAGGCGATTTCTTAGGAGTATCACCCCGCTCCAAAGCAATGCGCTGTCTCTTTGGTCGGATTGGTACTCGCGACTCAGAGCCCTCGGATTTCTCTTTCATCGCCTGGAGAACAACTCCGAAAACTGAGCGACCTCTTTCCTCTTGCGAGCCGTGAAGATAACGGGATAGCTCGGTAAGGCTGGCCTCACCATCGATATGAACTCTCGCTGGTGAAAATCGCAACTGCCCAACCGTAGCGCTTTGCAGATTCAACATGTTGAAGAACGTGGTTTCGAACATTTGCTTAGCGTTGGCCTCCCCGCTCTCCAGTGCCTGCTTTCTCGCGTCGCCCCGTCACCGTCTACCAGACAGCACACTGCCCCGTGCAATCTGGATAGCGCTCCGTATGTTTCAATGACCTTGGCATCCTCAGTAGGAACAACACCAATTTCCAGCCCGAACGTAGGTGACTCTTCAGCTATCCACCCATCACCTAGAACAACAGAGCGCAATATCGTTCGTAGAAGATAGTAGTCCGCACGGCCTTCAGGAACGATGACGTGTGGGTGCATCAAGCTAGTCATTACCTCAACACGCATCATTTGAAATAGCTTTCGCTGCCACGCCGGTGCAGTGTTCGGAAGCGTCTCTTGAAGAAACGGCTCCGCAGTGAGGATTCCATCTTCATTGTGCAACAGAAGAACAGACGTCGGGTCTGCTAGTGCGGCAACAGATGGCGAATGAGTGGTTATGAAGGTCTGAGTTGAGAGAGCCTGAACTCGATGCACCAGCTGCTGCTGACTAGACGGAGGTATATGTATCTCTGGCTCTTCCAACGCCATTACGAAGCCCTCTCCAGATTCCGCCCTGAGACGCCCCAGCTCCAATAGCAACATCAGGCCTTGGAGTGAAATCAGGCCACTTCCCTGGCGCGCGGCAGGTACGCTATGCCCCTCATTTACGGAGAAGTGCGCGACGACAGCATCGAGAACTGAACGGCTGTCGGTATTGGTTAGACGCAGATTCAACGCGGGGGAGCGTTCAATGAATTTTCCTAGTTGCTTATTTACATTCGCAACTAGCTGAGCGATTTGCTCATCATCTTCGATTGGGCTGTCAGGCTTTCTCAATCGGTCCCGTTCAGCCAATATGGCGACTGCGGGTTGTGCCGCTGCGGCCCTGACTGTCCGCCGAAACAATTCGCTTCCCCATGAAAGCACTTTGTCCCAGCTCCGATTCGCTCGAACCAGGAAAAAACCAAACTGCTGAATAAGTTTTCCTTGAACTTGAACCGGTGAGTCGATAGCGAAGGGGTCGATTGGATTGTCATGGTCGTGAAAGTAACGCAACATCTCCACCGACAAGGAGTCACTGTCAAAATAAGCCTGGACAGCCACCTGGCAGCACAGTTGCGTGAACACCTTCGTTGGGACTGGGGACACGTTCCCAGTCTTTTCATCAAGCCATTTCGGTACTCCACGTCCTTCACGAAACCAATCGGTGTTCTTTTCCGGAGTGTTCCCATCGAAGTCGGTGATGGTAGCGACCAATTTGATACGGTCAACTGGCGCTGGCGAAGACCCGAAGAAATCGTGTTCGGTGAGCTCTCGAATCAGCTTGTCTCGGCCAAATAGCAGCGTGAGGGCCTCAATGATGGTGCTTTTCCCAGTATTGTTGGCACCCACAAGCACCGTGTGTTTGCGAAAAAGGATATGAGCTGACTTAATGCCACGAAAGTTGGTGATAGCTAGCGACGCAATTCTCATTCGACTTCCCTCGCGATATTGGAATTTTGTTGCGACGTGCGCCCAGTTTTTACCCCCACAATACCGGTCACATATAGCGGTTCACTTTACACAACATTCCGCTTAACTGCTTACAGTGCAGTGGAAAAAAAATGTGCCCGCATATGCAGACACATTTCTCATTTCACCAACATTTCAGACCGTTAACGTTCTGTTCTCTTAGCACCAGATTTATTGGTTTTCAATGCACCAACATCCTCAGATTCTTCCCATTTGAAGCATTCATCTAAGTTCACTCTTGTCCATGGCATGGTTATTTTTCGAAGCTCTTGCATCACTGGTTGCAGTTTCTTAAAGTGGGCACCGATTACGTCATATCGAGCCAGTGCCTCCTGAGTACCAAACAGTCGAAGTGCATCATCCACTACTCTATTTGTGTTGTTGGCAGTCGCCTCCTGCTGCACCGACGAAACACCACATTGCAACAAAGACTCCGCCTGACTCAGCATCATAAACAGTGCCGACGCGACCAATATCGAGTCGCCTCGAACGTCGCTCGTACTAGGCCCCGAAAATCTATTGTTCATGTGTTGCAGCAGCATTAACCGTGTTGGCAGCGGCGGATGTGTTCGCCCTTCCAATAGGCCCGATTTCGCCTTTTCAATCCTAGGCCGCAGGCAAAAAAGCCCTATAGCTACACCGATTGAAATTGCCAGCTCTCTTGCATAGTCATTGGTTAGTACGGCGTTCCAAACAGGGCCCATGCTGCCGGCCTCTTGGAGGCCCTTATTCTCAAACTGTGATTTCAAGTAAAAAACCAGGAAGCGCGTATTCACTAGCCCATTGATATCGGCATCCACCTCCAATGCCTGAAAATATTCCCAATTCTTTAATTTCGAATCCCCCACGGCAGCTGCCACATCGTAGATTTCCCCGATGCATTCTTCTGACACAAACATATCTGCGCTGACCTGCTCATTTTCCCTCTTGAGCGCGAATGCCCTCTCGTGACCAAGCCCTACATGTGCCAACTCATGGTTCACGATGAATGTGAATGCAATATGCGCTAACAAACCGCCGTAGCTTTCGTAGCTCTCTTCATTATGTGGGAGCGCGTCCCAAGCCGTTTTGAGAAAAAATTTCTCTGACGAATTCTCTGCGCTCTTAAGAAATCTAATCACTTGACCGCAAACAGACTGCATGTTTTCAATCAAACTGGTCGTCAGCAAAACCCCATAATATGTACCTGGCCATACCGCCCATGCGTTGGGTTGAGGTCGCTCCAAAACTAGAAACTCAATTGGAAGCCGGTATTTATCCTGAAGGGACCGACTAAACCAATTACAAATAGAGGTACCCAATCGAAGAAATTCCTTTTGCCCCTCTAACTCAGGCTTGGACATATCTGCGAAAATCGGAACGGGGGCGTTTTCTCCCCAAACTCTTTTAGGGTTCTCGACGAGATATTTCTTGAGACTTTCGACCTTCGAAGTTGCGACCACGCTTAATCTCCAGCTAGATAAAAACAACTAGAAAAACTAACGAATTCACAAAGCGCCATCGTGTTCGAGGGGCTGAATAATTTTCTCTGGCAATTCGATGAGATGAAATTTACTTCCGTGCGTTACTGCGGCGAAAACTGCTGGGCTCTCATCAAACGACGCTGCAACAATACTCTGCAGAGCAGACGTACCGCTGAAAGTCTGAACGAGTCCCTTCTGACTATCCTGACTCATCGAGTGCTGCCCTGGCTCATCGAACAGCAAGATGCCAGGATGATTACCTCCGTACTGGCGCGTCGCTGAGGTCTGATAAATAGCAATCAAAAATGCCCAAATCAGACGAACGAAGTCACTCGCGGACGATTCAGAGTGAGCGCTCTTCAGGAGAATCTCCCGCAACGTGAGGTCTCCCAACGCCGGCATCAGCGTACCAGGGTGAATAGTCACTTCCCTTACATCCACACTAGCGTAGTTGAAGGATTGTGCGTTAGCCCGGAAATTCTGCTCAAGTAATCGAATCTTCGTTCTATCTGAGGCCGAATACAGGTCGCTAGGCATATCCTTCTTAGCCTTCTCGGCCTCAAGCAAACGCTCCAGTAGGCCCGAAGCGCGTTCGAGAAATTTTGAGAGACGATTCTCGGCCGCGATGTAGTTGTTAATCTCGCGTTCCAACATCAGCTGCTTGCGGATATCGGCCTCAAGCGTATTGTCGGATTTGACAATTGAGTTCCGGAGTGCCACGACGTACTCACGCTGTTCGACAATCGACACTTCCAGCTGGCGCTGAGTAGTGAGGCTTTCCTGGTAAGAGAAATCAAGGCCAGCAATCTGCCGGCGCAGCATACTAATCTGCGCCTCCAGGTAATCGATGTTTGCCTGCAAGTCCATCGACTCAATGCCTTCAATCTCCTGCATCAAGGTATCGGACACCGGCGAATTACAAGTCGGGCACCTGGATTCCGCGATACTCAAATCGTCCTCAGCCCCCAACTGAAGGAGCTTCCGTGTCGTCTTGTTCTTTCGGATGTCCGACTCGGCCTGCTCCAGCAGCTGCCTGAACTCAGTAAGACTGGAGTTACGCAGCCTTGCCTCGGCCGATACCCGCTCATATCGCCTAGTCAACGCCTCCAATTTTGCAGTCTCTGCATTAAGCAATTGCACCGTCTCCGGCGACGAAGACGTAGTTCCTTCCGACTTCTTGTCTTCCAATGCGTGCCACTCATCTCGTTTTAGGATAGTGACGTTGGACAGCGGCTTCTCTTCGCCGTTGATTTTCATCCACAGCGACGCATCGCCTCGCTGGAAATCTGACGTCAGCAACCTTGGAATATTTCTGACGGAGATTCCTAGAGGCTGGGCAAAGCTCTGAAGGTCATGATATGCATAGCCCCAAGATGTCTGAATCTTCGAGATTTCAGCCTCAGTAATTGCCTTCTTCTCTTCTAAAGCAAAGTTATCAAGGCCAAGCAGGTACTGAACGACGCGAGTTGGCGCGCCGAGAATTTTGTAGAACGGAATGTTCGCAATGTAGTCAGTCCAGCCACGCTTCTGTTCGATGAAGAGTGCAGCGGCGACCACTTGAGGATAGAGATGAACCAGGTCCCCAGTTGAGGACTGTACTCGCGGCAATTCCATGCCCAGGAACGTCTCGAGATAACGGAGATATCCCTCTTCGTACTTCGCCGCACCCGAATCATGGAGGTAAAGCGCCTTCGGCTTCGGAAGTTCTGCTGGTGGCTCGCGAAGCATGGAGCATTCGAAGACCTCAACGAGCTTCGTCGACTTCTTCTCGTTCTTCAACGGGCGCCGGAACGTTACGACTTTCCCCTCCTTGTTCGAGACTTCGACAAGGACGGCCGATTCGTCAATCTTGTGCTTACGCCCGCTGATTGTGAATTCATCGCGGACCGCGGACGTCAAGGTCTTCTCGCCCTTGGCGCCGACAAGCTCCTCAAGGCCCAAGCCATAGAGCAGCGTGTTTACGAATGTACTTTTTCCGGAGGAGTTATTCCCCTTGATGATGTTCAGGCCGCTATCGAACTTGCATTCAAAGCCGTAGGTGCTTCCCGCACTATTGATTTTTATTTGGACTGCTCGAATAAACACTCTCACCCCCACCTGTTCACTATTGCATCAACCATCTTCTGGGTCACAGATATCCCGATGGTTTCTAAGAATGCTCGGTCCTCTTCAAACAGACCTTCCTTGATGACGCGCGCGCAGAACTTCTGTCCCAACATTGATAACTTGAAGCCTTGAGCTACAGGGTCAATCAGGCCATCTGCCTTCGCGAAAGCAAGTGCCTTGTTAAGGGTTGGGTCAACACCCCATGCTGGAAAGCTAATTTGATTTTCCTGAGAAGCAGCAAGCAGCTTCTTCTGACGCTCTGCATCCTTCAAGACCCAGTTAAATAGCTGCAACCTGATGAGACTCGATTGCTTAGCGCGCGACGCCAGGTGGAGAACCAGAAGAATCTGGGTAATCTTGTACATTGGCCTATGGTCCGGAAGGACTGATGATGGCCGTATCGTGAATTCAAACGAGAACATGGCTTATTCCCTTACGTCGAGCTGGCAAACAGCCAGCCACCGTGAGATGAGAAGGTCCACAGTCCGTTGAACACTGTTATGCGAAATAGCACCGCCCAGTTCCAGCGCGATTCGCTGGCTGAGCTCTTCTCGGATTTTTTCTACTAGCTCGTTGGGCTGACCGTTCCAGCGCAGCTGCTTCTTCTTCATCTCGTTGCCGTACTGGCCGATGACGTGATAGAGCTTTCGATATGCTTGAGGCGAAGCGCGCTCAATCTCAGCGAGGTTATCGTCGCATTGAAGGAATTCAGATTCAGTAATCTGATTGAGTTCCGCCAGCTCGTTATCGAATGTCGGCGAGCTAGACCTGGATTTCAGAAGAACCCTGTTCTTTCTTTCAATCAGGCTCAGATATTCCCGCGGCAGCCCTGGAAGAACGTCTTCCTTGGGCAGGATGGGGCCAATTTGAAGACCGACGCCATCAGTGCGGCGGCATTGCTCAAACTCGTTTGCATAGAAGCCAGCATCTTGCAACTTGATGTCGAAATCAGCATGCAGAAGCGGAATACCCCAGGCTTTCGCCTCGATTTCCTTCTTGCGAGCATGAACGTGCAAATCATTATCATCCACAATTGGCGTGACAAAAATCCACCGTTTAATCTGGATTCCAAGCCGCTTAGTCAGTTCGACTTCGTTCTTCTTGAGCTTGGGTATGTCGGTAGTAATCTTGTCGCGAATCGCTTCGTACAGCTCGTCGCGCGTATATTCTTTTTCAGGGCAATAGCACTGGAATACCGTGCCGTCAGAAGTCCAGCCTTCAATGCCAAAGTCTCCTGGAGAGGAGGCAGGCATGGGCTGGTACTCATCCCCATATTTGATTTTAAAAGCGGCTTGGCAATGACGCTCCCAACTGGTGCCATCAAAGTCGCCATACACAGTGCGAATCAACCGATGCTCCCCTTGCAATGCAGCGCTTTGACCGTTCATCACTCCATGATGAAGGGCCCCCAGGCTGAATACCGGTGCCGAGACCTGAACGGTCAGCCAGCACCATCCCCCACGCGGCATTCCCGTGCCGCAGTCTTTGTGAGTCGAGTTACTTGCATTTTCAGCTGTTAATGTTACGTGAAAATATGTATTTTTATTTAACCATTTGGTGTAAAAAGTTGCACCTGGTCAAGAATCGGTCATTGGCAAAAATGACAAATAAATATCATTTTGACAATTAAATGCTATCTGCTTTGCTGCTAAAAGTGGCCGGCTGGAGGACTAAATGAAGTCGACTGTGACAAGCCCTGCCGTTTTGAGTGATTTCATCGGCCTGAAACCCGCGTGTTACTGTCATAAAAGCACACTCCCTCTTCAACTGCGCCCAGCCACGTAGTTAATTGTTGTAAATAGCGTAGTGTGACATCCGATTATCAATGGCGCCGTGTGACAGGTGTTAGGGGAATTCTGATGGATATCGTAGAACACGCTCTTGCGATGCACGGGCCTTGCGTCAGCACGACGCTTGTCGCCACCTTGGTGGAAAAGTACGGCGTTACGGCCGTCAATGCCCGCCAGAAGGTCTCACGAAACAAGACCATTAAAAAATTGGCATACGTCAAGTTTCCTCGTAATGCCCAATTCATCTATTTCCAGAAAGACTATGCTTCCCCCATGTTTTGGGACGCGCTCATTCGCGACCTGTTGAAGCACAGCATTTCTCACGGCAGCGCCCTAGCCTGTCTCTTCGCACGCCGCGGCATCATGCCCAGGAAGCACTTCGAAATTGCGTGCGGAGCACCACTTGCAAAAAAGGGGCATCTCGCGCCGGCCAAAATATTGGAAATACTTCTTGCGTCCAAACTTGTCCAATTGGTCGACGTACCGGGAGTTGGCCAATGCATAGAACTTGGCAATCAACGTCTACCTGATGCAATAGAAGTTGCGAAGATGCGTGCGCGCCTACGGACCGAAGAGGTTTTACTTGGAGCAGTGCGAGATTGGGCGAGGGACCTGGGCTTTGTTAGCTACCAGAAGGTGGCTATCAGAGACGAGAACGAAGATGGAAAGCAGCCCCGCGTAGGCACTTTCAGCTGGGATTTGACCGGTCCATCCTATCTTTCGCCAATGCTCCAATGGAACGGAAGCGCACCGAAGCCAGGTTTTCTAGCCTGCGATGTGCTACTCGGCACCAACATTCGCGAAGAACATATTCGGCCATTCATCAATAAATGTAAGACTCTACGCAACCTGAAAAATGTAGGGCGCTGCCTGTACTTCTTTGTAGCTGATGGTTTTGACCAAAAAGCCTTCGCACTCGCACGTTCGGAAGGAATTGTTGCGGCAACGACCGAGACTCTTTTTGGCAAAGAGGTAGCAGAGGCACTCAAGAAGCTGACCAGCTTATTGACTGACCTGTATCCAAGCGCGGCCGGTCTTGAGCGTCTTGATGAGATTTTCACAAATCTGAAGCACATCGAAGGCGCAGCACTGAATCTCCGAGGGGCTCTTTTCGAATACCTGGTCGCGGAGTATGTACGCACTAACGAAGCCAGCACCGAAATCTCAATGAACCAGGTCGTACGCGACGAAATGGATGCAAAGGCCGAAGTAGATGTTCTAGTGACACACTACAAAAAACCCATGCGATTCATCGAATGCAAAGGATACAAGCCTGGTGGCACTGTTTCCGACAATGACGTTGAGCGATGGCTGAACGACCGCATTCCATTGATTCGCCGAGTAGCAGCAGCTCACCCTGATTGGCGAGATGTGGACCAAATATCTGAATTGTGGACTACCGGGAAGTTGAGCGAAAGAGCCCAAGCGATGTTTGCCGCAAAACAGGACGAAGTTCGGAAATTCAAACTGGTGCTTGTGAGCGGAGAGGAATTAGCCGAGCGCATATCGCAGTCCGGTAACACGTCGCTCAAGAAAACGTTCCGGCAGCACTTCTTCGACCATCCGTTGGAAAAGATAGACAAGGCTATTGAGAAGCGTAAGCGTCGCACTTCGATACCAGAGACAGCATGGCCGACAAGGCGTGAGGCCGATGAGTTGGCCTGATGCCCACCGCGCGCCAACTTAGCTCAAGAAAGGAAATAAATGGGGAAGAAAGTAATTCTCGCGGCGGTCTACTTCATCAATCAAATGCCGCAGGCGGAACGTGGAATTGTTCGCCGCTTGGTGGAAGACCTTGAAGCCCGCCGTGCTGCTGCTGAAACTCAAATAGATATTTTCGAAGCAAATATCGAGAATAAGTCAGAGCTCGAAAAGTTCTTCAAGGAAGTAACTGACAATGCTGCAAGTCATCAAGATGGCCATGTCATCTTCCATATTGATGCCCATTCCGACAAAACTGGGATTGAAGTGAATGGAGAGATGATTCCATGGAAGGAGTTCTTCACGCTGTTACGCTCAGTGAACAAAGCACTCCATGGGAGATTATCGATACACCTAGCGGCATGCCGTGCGGCCTGGTCCCTCAAAGTTGTCGATATCAACAAATCGGCCCCCTTTATGGGTCTGATTGCGCCGACGATTGATATAAGTGCGGAAGACAGCATCGCTATTTACCGTACATTCTACGAAATTGTTTTCGAACAGAGAAACTACAGGGCGGCCATGATGGCGATGCTTCACGAGGCCAAAGGTAGAAAAATTGGAATTCACCTCACGACCGCTGCACGCCTATTCTGCGATGGAGCAGCTTCTTTCTTAGAGAAGGAGAATACGGCCAAGAAGCGTCAGCAACGCCTAGAAACCATGGTGTCTACGATGAACAAACTTGGCTTCAATGGGCTTGCCTTTCGGAAGATGATGAGAACGATGACGAACTCAGACCCGATACCCTATTTGAACAAATCTTGGAGAAGATTCACGCTTCTCGATGTCTACCCAGACCTCATAGAGGAGGTTAAGGCGCAGATGCCACTTGAAATGCTTAAACTTCTTCGGGAGTAGTTGCGTATTTTTCGTGCCCACGCGGGCGGGTGCACGGTGGAGATGTAGGGAGAAATGCAGACTCAGCTTCACCCACATCCCTCCTGGCAGCCAGGCATCTGCATCGCTTATTTCTGACCCAGCAGCAAACGACTATCACCGCGGGTACACTTGATACCTTAAAAAAACAATCAAATGCATCTGTGGGGGTTGCATGAAAGAGAAGAAATATAGTGCGCTAGGGCGCCATCTGGCCGGGCTACGAGCGGATTTTGTGACGATTTCTTTTGCAGAAATCGAGGAAATTATCGGGGATACACTTCCGGCGAGTGCGCACAAACATCAGGCGTGGTGGTCGAACCAAACGACAAACACCCATAACTGGGCCCATCTCTGGCAATCGGCCGGCTGGCGCCAGGAGTCTGTGAATTTTGACCGGCAAGAGGTGTCCTTCAAACGGCAAAGCGCCAGCCTGCTTTCGACCTTGGCCAGCTTAGCTCCAAAAACGAAGGAAACCATCTATGACCTTCTAAACGTCGCGGGCATATCAACACAAAAATGGCACCAAAAGGCAAACGGCGATGTGGCCGGCGCCATTAAAGCCAACGGACGTTACTGCTACAACTGGTCCTTTGGGTCATTGCATGAAAAGTACGTACTTTGCCTATGGCACGACGACCTCAGAATCGAAGAAAATGACATCGTCACGTCTGAAAGCATGCGAGGACTGCGCGATTTCTTACGCGAGGACGCACGAAACCCCGAGACGAGCGAATCACAGCGAATTCGCGGTCTGATTCAAGCTGTTCGTGCAGACGAATTCGACCAAGCTGTAAAAGAATCCTATGACCGACGGATGCCTATATCGGTCATCATTGCACGTGGGGATAGACATGACAGAGAGCGCCAAGGCGAAGGTAGCTCTCACGTCCAATTTCGCGCACTAGACCCAATCCCCTGGTACGTTCACAACTACAACGAAGATAATGGTGAATATCTTCTAGTGCGAGGCTCAGAGCCTAAAGGCCTCCTGGACTCAATCTCAAGTGACGGAAACGACATGGACACCTGGAAACAGGATGTCCTCGGCGTCATCAAGCTTAGACAGGGCCAGACGGAGTTTCGCAATAAACTCCTGGCGGCCTATCGCAAGCAATGCGCGGTTACAAAATGCCGAGTAGAAGGATTGCTTGAAGCTGCACACATCCGCCCGCACTCTGAAGCGGTTAACTATGATGTCACGAACGGCTTGCTGCTTCGTGCCGATATCCACACACTATTCGACCTAAAGCTGTTGTTTATTGACAGCCAGCTGAAAGTGCGACTGGCCCCAGAACTGCTTGCCTCCGAGTACAAGCAATTGGAGGGGCGGGAAATCGTACATCCGCATAGCCCATCCGAAATGCCCAACCGGGATGCCTTGCAAGCGCGATTCAAAGAATTTCCGAAATGAGTGCGTTCGGATGTAGTGCTTTGCTTGTCATTGCAACTCCGATGTATCAACATTGCAACCTACCTTACAAAAATAGAGGGAAAGCCCGATGCAGACCAGCATCTCAATCCGGTATAAGGGGCCGGCGGTAGACAATGGCCTCATGGATGTCTACCAGGCAGCCAGCAATATGGTGGCCTTTTCGGAATTCATGGTCACTGCGGTGAAATCCAAGTACGGCGACCACACCGACGTAAAAGCAGAAGTTTCAGGCTTTGAACACGGCTCATTTGTCACCAATCTGGTCATGGACATCGCCGGGCCGGCAGCGACGCTCTTGGCGACTGTCTCAGCCAAAGATGTCTACTCGCTCGTCAAAGATGCAATGTCTTTGTGGAAATTCCTCAAAGGGGCGGCTCCAAAGGCTGTTTCGTACACCAATGAGAAAGGCATGCAGGCCAATGTGACCAATAACAATGGCCAAGTAATCCAAGTTCAGACTGAAGCCCTGAATCTCGTCTTAAGCGATAAAGGGGCAGAGACCGTTGGTCGCTTTGTTCGTGATGCCCTGCACAAATCAGGCATTGACTCAGTGAACATTGATGGCGCAAGCGACGCCTTGGCAGAAGTACAAAAAGACGAAGCTGATTATTTCGTCCCAATTGTTCGTGAGGAAAAACTCTCGGATAACGTGGTGACCATGTCACTCATTCTACTTTCGCCGAACTTCCAAGAAGGGAATAAGTGGAAATTCAGCGATGGCGACAGCAATAATTTCTCAGCCACAATGGCAGATGAAGACTTCGTACGTCGCGTGAATGAAGGCGAACGATTCGGAAAGGGCGACATGCTACAGGTTGAGATGCACATCCAACAGTACAAAGTCGGGCAGAAAATCAATACCGAACGCAGGGTCCTGAAAGTCATTCAGCATCATGAGCAACATACTCAGCCAGGACTTTTCGAGGGTTAATACTCTAGCTGCTCACTGGAACCAGTGCACGATGCCGACTGCATTCTCCGGTAGATTTCGTAGCGCAGCCACATTAACAGCACGTCAAATCAACACGGCATAGCTCTTAGCGAAACGGATGGATTTATCCACATAGGGTGTGACCAAATAGGAGCCATTCCAATGGCAGCCAAGTCGGGTCACTTGCCTCCCTCGGATGCAGCGCGCACGGACTTAGCAGAGCAATCCGAAAATCAGCGTTCGGCCGAAATCTCTTTGAGTAGCGCTCTTACTTTTTCGCGGTCTTTTTTCTTAAGAGCACCCCACTGGCGGACGACCTCCGCCAAACCATCGTCTTCGCAATAAAAGAAAGCAGTCGGCACGGATAACGCCACGCCTATCTTCTTCGCAGTCTCAAACGGCGGCTCGTGAGCACCAGTCTCATATCGACTGATACGTGCACTCGCGGTCGTTTCATCCAGACCAATCCTCACACCCAGCTGGTCTTGCGGAATATCCGCGTGCAGGCGTGCCTGGCGCAGACGTGCTCCGAAAACTATGGATGGGGTCTTTTTTGACATCCTACGATATTCGTAGAACGTGCTTGTGAAATCTCTACGAAATACGTAGACTTGCCGTAGAGAAATCGCAAAAATGGCGTTCTCTCATATACCAAACAAGGAAAATAAGGATTCCGGGGGGAATTATGCTCGACGCTCTCAACATCCTGAATGGGGTGTTTCTGAGCACCACGCTGCTAACCCTCCACGAACTGCACCTTGATATCTACTGCGAAAAGATGTGAATAATGGAAGAGCCAGATTTTCCTGCAAAAAATACTAAGAAATAGAGCAGAATTGCTCTGCAAGAGTAACCCAGTACATCATCCCCGTTTCAAGAACATCATCATTGAAGTCATATAGCGGGTTATGTAACTTGGCGCTAGGGCTTTCACCATCAACGCCTAACCAGATATAAGCGCCTTGCTTTGCCTTCAGCATGAAAGCGAAATCTTCTGAAGCCATTGACGGAACGCAGTCAAATAAAACCTTCTCTTCACCCACTAATTCCTGCGCAGCCTTAATAGCGACATCTGTTTCATGGTGATGATTGATGGTTGGCGGGTATCCATTCGTGTAGCCCACTTCGGCCTGGCCACCACTCATGCAGGCAATCGATTGAGCGACCTTCCGAATTTGCTCTTCGATGTAATTCTGCAGCTTCTCGGAGAAGCAACGAACCGTACCGCGAATTACAGCGCGGTCAGGGATGACGTTCCACGCATCCCCACCGTGAATCTGTGTCACCGTCAAGACTGCAGATTCATTAGGAGAGACCTTCCGACTGATGATGGTATTGAGCGCCACCACAATTTGGCTGGCAATCAGCAAGGGGTCTATACCCGACTCAGGCATCGCGGCATGGGCTCCTTTGCCAAGGACGGCAATCTCAAATGTATCCAACGCGGCCATCATCGGCCCATGATTGATTGCAAAGGTCCCAGCAGGTAAACCGGGCCAGTTATGCATACCAAAGACCGCATCACACGGGAATCTCTCGAAGAGTCCGTCTTCCAGCATGACCTTGCCTCCACCAAACGACTCTTCCGCGGGTTGGAAGATGAGATTGATGGTTCCACGCCAGTTCCGGTTCGCATTGAGATGTAATGCCGCCCCCAAGAGCATGGATGAATGTCCATCATGGCCGCAGGCATGCATCTTCCCAGCCACTTGAGAACGATGAGAGAACTCGTTGGCCTCCGTTACCGGTAGTGCATCCATATCGGCGCGTAGACCGAGACTGGGACCATCTCCATTCCGTATAACTGCGACCAATCCCGTCTTACCGATTCCCTCATGCACCTCAATACCGGCATCACGAAGCTTTCCGGCAATGAGCGCAGCAGTTCGATGTTCTTCAAACGCGGTTTCGGGATGTGAGTGAATGGCGTGCCTGCATGCACGCATAATGCTAACTAGGGTATTGTTTGACATAAGTTGCCTTACGAAATGAGTACGTCAATTTTTGTTCTACACACGATATATGCCCAAAAGGTTCATCAGCATCTTGGTTCTACTTACGGCGACAAGATTTCCTCAATGGCCGCAATTCAGGGAATCCTTCAAATTTCACTGCTGAGAAGGCTAATTGCCCGCCAGCGGGATTCCCGATACCTTGCTCTTATTTTCAAGCTTAAAGGTACTCACGGCCGACGACAGCGCAGTGGAGTGTTGCTCAAGCATCGACGCGGCAGCACTCACTTCTTCTACAAGTGCGGCATTCTGTTGAGTCATTTCATCCAGTTCGGAAACAGCGGTATTAATCTGTGTAATACCGGTGCTTTGTTCGTTCAGTGACGCGCTGATTTCGGCAATAATTCCCGTGACGCTAGAAACTCCAGCGACGAGTTCATCCATCATTGCGCCTACATCCTTCACACGCTCAGCCCCACGTCCCACCGTAGCCTGAGATGCCTCGATGAGTGACTTGATTTCTTTGGCGGCTGCGGCACTTCGCCCGGCAAGACTACGCACCTCGCTTGCGACAACGGCAAATCCTCTGCCATTTTCTCCGGCTCGAGCGGCCTCGACCGCTGCATTCAGTGCCAGAATATTCGTCTGGAAGGCAATACCGTCGATAACACCAATAATGTCTGCAATCTGCGTGGAGGCCTTGGCAATCTCCAGCATTGTTTCGACACTACCGCCAACAACCAGTCCACCTTTCTCTGCCAAGGAGGTGGCTTGAGCCGCCAATCTGTTGACCTGGGTCGCAGCCCCGGCTGATTGTTGAACGGCCCGAGTGAGGTCCGCGAGGGCAGCAGATGTTTCTTCAAGACTGCTTGCCGCGATTTCGGTACGTCGGGACAGGTCCAGGTTACCGGCATCAACCTCGCCGGTAGCGACCTTGATAGCGTCAGCGCCGCGGCGAATCTCAATCAAAATCGACTGGATATGCTCGACAAACTTATTGAATGACAGCGCAATCTGTGCGATTTCGTCCCCACCGTCAACATTTAGACGTTGAGTAAGGTCACCACTGCCTGCGCTGATGGCATCCATCGCATCGCGTGTTGCTGATAGTCGCTTGAATGACTTGGCGCTCAACGCGGCGCTGACGATTGCCGCAACGATGGTCAGCACGATGATGAGAGAAAGGGTCGCATAGACCACATCCAACAACGCAGACGTCGCTTCAGTCTTATCCAAGGCCACGACCAGATACCAATCTGTACCGGTAATTGCCTTGACCTTCAACAGCTTCGGCGCACCATCCAAGGAAATGGTTGGCATGTCGGAAGAGTTGGCCAGCCCCGAAACACGGTCAGTCGTAAGCTCTGGAGAAATGGCGGACGAACTCTTCAGAACAAGAGCATTATCCGGATGGGCCAATACCTGGTCGGCCTTGCTGACGACGAAACTATAGCTGGATGGCGTTGGCTTGATTGCAGAGACGACATCCTTCAGGCCTGAAAGCGAGACCGCACCTTGAACGACTCCCGCAACGGCACCATTGCGTATCATTGGTTCTGAAAATGCCACGAACAGTTTCCCCGTACTTGCGTCACCGTAGGGCTTCGTGACAATCAATTTCCCTGCCTCTAGCGCCTGTTTGTACCAAGGACGGGCCGTAGGGTCGTAGCCGGCAGGAACAGCAGAATCGGTGGTAAAGAACGATTTGTCCGCCCACCCTACCGCCGTCGTCGTGAAACCACCGGCAGATGCCATGTGTTTTACCAGTCCTTGCGGGTCACCATGCTCGACGTCCTTGGCAGCAGCATTGACCTGCGTAACTTTTGCTTCAACCCACTTTTCTACCGCGAGTGCATTGCCACGAGCGATTTCGTCAAGGTCATGATTCAAGGACTTCGTCATGCTTTCATTAACAATGAAGTAGGTAGCGATACCTGTAATGCTTAAAGCGATGATGACCGTGACGGATGAAATCAACAAAATCCGCGACCGGAAGGAACGGAGGAGCGAGAATTTCATGGCTGGCTGCTTTCCAATATTGGCGTTACGAATTTTTGGCGAAGCAACTTCCTCCCAACACAGGGATATCTGCGATGTTGCTTCAGGAAGTTGCGTTAAGTGAGCAGGAATGCCTGACTGTTAACATTCAATGATGTTGACAGCCAGCCCTCCGCGTGAGGTTTCTTTGTACTTTGTTTTCATGTCTGCACCGGTTTCCTTCATGGTCTTGATGACCGAATCCAGTGAAACGAAGTGTGTCCCATCGCCGCGCATCGCCATACGTGCAGCATTGACCGCCTTGCTGGCACCCATCGCGTTACGCTCGATGCACGGAATCTGCACCATGCCACCAACCGGGTCGCATGTCAGTCCGAGATTGTGTTCCATGCCTATTTCAGCGGCGTTCTCGACTTGCGGAACGGTCCCACCCATCACGGCACAAAGGGCTGCTGCCGCCATTGAGCAAGCGACCCCGACCTCACCCTGGCAGCCGACTTCCGCACCAGAAATCGAGGCGTTGAGCTTGTAAAGGATGCCGATTGCCCCAGCCGTGAGGAGAAATTCTACGATGCCCTTGTCGCTAGCGCCCGGGAAGAACCGCTCGTAATAGTGCAGCACCGCAGGAATGATACCGGCCGCCCCGTTGGTGGGCGCTGTCACGACACGACCTCCACAGGCATTTTCTTCATTGACGGCCATTGCATATAAGTTGAGCCAGTCGAGCACGGACAGCGGGTCCGCAAGGCCGCGCTCACCATGTTTGCTCAGGTGCTTGTAGAGGTCAGGTGCACGACGACGCACCTTCAGCGGACCAGGCATCGGGTCCAGTGAATGACATCCCCGCTCGACACAAGCCTGCATTACCGACCAGATTTCCAGTAACTTGTCGCGGATTTCCCATTCCCGCCGCCAGGTCTTTTCATTCTCAAGCATGACTTCGGCAATGGACATTTTTTTGTCAGCACAGACTTTGAGCAACTCATCGCCAGTCTTGAAAGCGTACGGCAAACGGTCGGCCGCATGAATCACCTGAGTATTCGCGGCACCGGCAGTGACGACGAAGCCACCACCGACAGAGAGATATGACTTGCTTGCCACCAGCTCCTGTTCTGCGCCAAACGCGTCGAACTTCATCCCATTGGGGTGCTCTTGCATCGCTTCGCGGCGATAGAACAAGATGTGCTCCTTCTCAACGAAACGAATCCGGTGGTCATTCAGCACCTTCAGTGAGCCTGACTCGCGCATTGCCACGATAAGGCCGGTGGCCAGGTCTGGATTAAGGGTCTCCGGTGCATGGCCCATCAAGCCCAGAATTACTCCCTTGTCCGTGCCGTGTCCTTTCCCTGTGGCCCCTAAGGAACCATACAAGACCACTTTTACTTCCCGAATGGCTGGGAGAAGCGATTCCTCCTTCAAGTGATTAGCAAACATCAGCGCGGCCCGCATTGGTCCGACCGTATGGGAGCTGGAAGGGCCAATACCAATCTTGAAGATGTCGAAAACGCTCACAGCCATTATTTGCTCCATTTGAAGGGGATATATCCCCCTTCTTATTAGCGGTGGAAGAACTCTGCGACCAGAGTAGCGCCCAGGAAGGTGCCAGCATTTGCGGCAAATGAAACCAGGACAATGCGCCAGCCCAGACGACGGAAAGCAGGAAGGTCCTTGGCCAGGGACAATCCCGCAAACGTCAACATGACAGGCGTCACGGCCAAGAAATTGATTTTCCCGGTAATGGCGACCATCTGCGCATCCCATGGAAACAGCGGCGAGGTAATCGCCATTGCCACTAAGGATACCCAGCAGACTGCAGGAATCTTACGGCCGGTAATGCGTGCTAGCAAATCGCCGATAGCCACGGCGACCAGCATCACCACCATGCCTGGGAAAGTATCTGCCAAACTGGTGCCGTACAGAATCCGGTCGCTAACCATGGTCAGCCCAGCTGCCACAATCCATACACCCCATTTTTGCACTTCGCTCAGCTCTGGGACTTCAGCGTGGTCATTGGCCGAAACTTTACTCTGGTCGGTCGAGGCTTTGGTAGTACGACCAAGAATCGGCTCCAGAAAACGGTAGCCGTAAACCGCCAACGGCAATGAAATAAACAACGTGAAGTACGTACCGATTGTGGTGGTAATAAGGTTACTAGCGGCAGCAAAGGTCATCACATCCTTGGCGACCTCTGGTGTCTGCTGCGCGGCAATGGCACCGGATGCAGCGGCCATCATGCTGCCCGAGCCTACGCCCGAGCCCATCGCTAAGGAAATGGGATGGAAGATATTCAGGCTAGCGACGAAGCCTGCTAGAACGGCGATAAATACTGCACCAAAAAGGGTCCCAGTCAGATATTCAGCCAGGACGCCCCGACCTTCAGGCGAATCCATACCGTAGCGCTCGCCGATGATGGCTAGGCTAGGTTCGCGGCCGACGGAGAAGGTGGCGCCGATAGCCTCTCGCTTGATACCCAGCAATAGCGCCAATGGCAAGCCAATCAGAATGGTTCCAACAAAGTGGCCAAGCTCTTGGAATGCAAGGGCCCATCCGGCAGCGGCCAGCTTAGGGAGCGAGTTACCGACCATCAGGCCCAGCTTTGCAATAAACAGCAGCAGCGCGGGCTGCAGAACAGCAGCAGCACGGAACTGCAAAGCCGTATCCACCCGGAACAAAGGCGGCATGGATTGACGAAAAACACCCAACAGCCCCCCCATGATGATGGCCCAGACCATCGGAAGCAACACAACTTTACCCGGCCCAACATTGAAAGTCACCGAACCAATCCAGTCGGCCGCCAGCATGACGATTGCGGTAAAAATATACAGCTTGAGGAACGGGAACTTGGTATCGCTCCCGACAACATGGCCTGCGTAGGTACCTTGCATTTTCCTTCTCCCTTACATAAACAGAAACCACTTCGCACGGGGCAAAGTGGTGTTTTTGAATTTTATGATTGGTTGCTGCGGGTTATGCGTAGCCAAAAGGTGTGGCCGGATTCGCCGAGGTCTCCACCCAGACGCTCTTGGTTTGCGTGTAGTCGTAAAGTGCTTCCATGCCGCTCGAACGACCGTAGCCACTTCTGTTGAAGCCGCCGAACGGCGATGCAACGTTGATGGTCTTGTAGCTGTTAATCCAGAACGTACCTGCATTCACCTGAGCCGCGATGCGGTGACCACGCGCCACATCCTTAGTCCATACTGCACCGGCCAGACCGAATTCACTGTCATTAGCAAGGGCGATAGCTTCTTCTTCACTTTCGAAGGGAATCGCGACTGCAACCGGACCGAAGATTTCGGTCCGGGAGACGTCCATAGCGTTCGTAGCGTTGGCCAGCAGCGTCGGACGCACGAAGTAGCCGTCTTCAGAATAGTTGGTGCTACCAGCGACCAATGATGCGCCACCTTCTATGCCCTTTGCCACCATGTGTTTGATGTGCTCAAACTGCTTCTGGTTGTTGATGGGGCCAACTTCGGTGGCATCCTCCAGCGGTGCACCGACCTTGATTTTTTGCGCGCCGGCAGCGACTGTTTCTACGAATTGGTCGTAGACCTTGCGGTGAACCAGGATGCGGGAGCCTGCAACGCAGCTCTGGCCGGCGCCCGAGAAGATAGCTCCTTGCGCACCATAAGCGGCTAGACGCAAGTCAGCGTCATCGAACACAATGTTCGCAGACTTGCCTCCCAGCTCCAGAACACATGGCATGACGCGCTCGGCAGCGGCCTTGGCGATGAGAGCGCCGGTTCCTGGCGAACCAACGAAAATCACCTTCTTGACTGCCCAAGTACTCATTGCCTTGGGTACCATGGTTTGACCAAGACCTGCCAGGACGTTGATAAGACCGACGGGGATGCCTGCTTTTTCACACAGGCTGGCGATGGCCAAGGACGAGAAAGGCGTCAGTTCGGATGGCTTCAGCAGAATTGCGTTGCCAGTCGCCAATGCCGGTGCCAGCTGCCAGCCGCAGGTGAAGGCCGGTGCATTCCATGGTGTCATCTGGAAGACAGTGCCGTAGGGCTCTCGACGTGTGTAGTTCAGATGCGAGGTCGGGACGGGGATGACTTCACCGTAGAATTTGTCTGCCCAGCCGGCGTAATACTCGAACATCTCGGCGACCTTCTGCATTTCGCCACGGCAGTCGCGAATCGGCTTGCCGGATGACATCGATTCCAGACGTGCCAGCGGCTCGGCCTGTTCACGAATCTTGGCACCGATACCGTACATCACACGACCACGGGCAGCATGGGTCAGCGCCCACCACTGCTTTTGCGCTTTTTCGGCTGCTACAGCGGCAGCTTCGACCGCGCTGGCACCGCCATCCTTATAGGAGATGGTGGGCTTGCCAGTTGCGGGGTTGAAGAGCTGGATGGAATCGCCACTGCCGGCAACCAGCTCGCCGTTGATGTAGGAGCCGACTTCCTTGGCACCCGGGAAGAAATGGGAAAAAGCCAGAATCAGGTTTTCTGCGTCGTTCTGTTGCATGTTATTTACTCCGATGGGGTGTGATTATTTCTCGATGTACTGGACGATGCGGTTGAAGTCTTCGGGGTCCTCGATACCCTCGATGCTCTTCGCCCAAAGGCGGCCCGCTTCCTTCGCCAGCGGTGTCGGTGCTTCCGTTTCCCGGATGAGATTCATAGCCAAGCGCAGGTCCTTACGCATCAGCTTCATCGTGAAGCCGGAGTTAAAGGCACCGTTGAAAATCCAGGTGGGGAAGAAGTTGTCGATGACTTTGCTGCCAGCGGAGCCGGCACTCAGGCCTTCAAAGATTTGCTGCGGGTCCAGACCTGCGGCGGTGGCAATACGCGCAGCTTCGCCCGAAATCAAGAGGTGTGTACCTGTGACCAGGTTATTGAGCAGCTTGGCGACGTGGCCGGCACCGACCGGACCAACATGTACACGCTTGCCGCTCATGACGGACAGAACTGGCTCGATGCGGTCAATGACTTCCTTGTCGCCGCCCAGAACCATACCCATGGTCGCAGTTGCAGCGCCCTTGGGACCTCCGCTGACGGGACCGTCAACGAAGTCGATGCCGGCAGACTTCAGCTCAGCGGCGATTCGGCGGGTGCTGTTGGGGTCAGCGGTGGTTGTGTCCACGATGACCAAGCCCTTTTTGCCGTGCCGCAGCAAACCGTCTTCGCCAAGAACAACCTTCTCCACGATATCGGAGGTCGGCAGCGAGAGCACAACCATATCCACAGCTTCCGCCAGTTCCGCAATGGAGCCCGCACAGGCCAAGCCTTCTTGCGAGATGGTCGCACGCGTCACTTCCACGGCGTCAAAGCCCAGAACATCATAGCCACCGCGCTTCAACGAAAACGCCATGCCCTTGCCCATATTGCCCAGGCCGATAACCCCAATCTTCTTCATTCCGTTCCTCTGCTCAGTTAATAAATCACCAAATGAATGCGCCCCGCCTCATAAGGATGCACAGAATCGCACCAAAATTGCGCAATGCAGCAAATAACAGGTGTAAGGCACAACTTGCTGGTAGATGAGTGCCTTTTAGCTGAACTTGCATCGCATGACGTTGAGTTTGGAGTCTTTGGCAATTACAATCAATGTGCACGGATAATCTTTATTGTTCTAATTTGGAGAACTTGAAATGAGCGAGATGTTGAATGAAAACCGTCTCTCCTATTTGTTCGAAGCAGTCAAAACGGGGACGGTGAGAGCGGCGGCCGATTCGTTGGACATCGCGCCATCGGCAATCAGTCGGCAGATAAGCCTGCTCGAACAAGAGCTGGACGTTCCCCTCATTGAGCGACACAAACGAGGGGTTAGCCCTACCGAGGCGGGAAAGCTGCTCATCGAATATTTCCGCGAACAACGTTCGCACCAGTCGGATTTACTGACGAAACTTCAGGAGATTCGAGGCCTGCGCCGCGGCTCGATAAACGTCATCATGGGTGAAGGTTTCATCTCTGACATGGTGAGCGGCCCCATCAAGCAGTTTTGCAAGAAGTACCCCGAGATATCGCTGGTTCTGGACCTGGCCGGAACGAACGAAGTCGTCAGCGCTGTAGGGTCTGACGAAGCGGAGATTGGACTAGTTTTCAACCCGCCTGTTGACCCGAAGATTGTCAGTCGCGCCATTGCCAAGCAGCCGATGTACGCGATTGTGGGAAAAGAGTTCCCTCTTCTGGGGAAGGTCGAGTCAGTGACGTTGCGGGACTTGGCCAGCTATCCAATGGCGCTGACGCACCTTGCCTATGGAACACGTCAACTGGTTGAAGCAGCGATGCTTATCGAGAAGGTGCGCTTCTCTCCCACCATTACGACGAACTCCATTGCCATCTTGAAGCACTTCGTGAAATCAGAATTGGGCTTTACCCTGCTTCCACTGTTCGCCGTTACAGCGGAAATGTCTAACGACGAGCTCTATACAATCCCCGTCCGAAACACCCTCTTGGCCCGCTCGGAGGCGCATCTGATTACGCGGACAGGCCGGAAGCTATCCCTTGCAGCAGACCGTCTACTGCAGCACCTGAGTACAAGGATGAAAGCATTCCAAATTTGATGGCCGAAAAAAGGGCCCCACACGGGGGCCAAAAGGGAAGGTACTGCGTGGTACTCGTTACAGCTCACACCTTATGCTCTCTGGAATTCCATAATCACATTGCCACACTGGTCAGGTGAGATGACATAGCTTCCACTGGGCGACTTCTGGAAACGCACACCATTTTCTTGCCAGATATTTTCCAGGTTCGCGAATTGAGGTGTAGAAACCGAGATTGAAATGCCATGCGCTTGGTCTTCATCATCCCACTTCGGAAAGTCAACCTCCCCCAGAAGCGCTTTGGCAACATCCTTTGTGGCAATTCGAATCAATCCACACCCTGTATCGGCCACCACCAGACCATCACTCACCGTCACGGCCGATTTACCATAGAACTGCTCGTAGCGACGCGCCAGTAGCTTGGGCTCAGGTGCTACGTAGGTCACCGCAGTGACCGCATTGACCTCGTTCGGGTGTTTCTGCCACTCAGGAATCCAGATGAGCTCCGGCCGATGCTGGTGACAGATGAAGTTAGAGACATCGCGCTGCTCCTCATTCATGAACAGCCCCAGAGAGACAACCGCCACATCTGGCGTACCATCTGGCTTCTTCATGTTGCGGACGAAGTCAATTTGTCCTTGACTCTTCAGACCGCGCTCCATCAACAACTGATGGTCTCCCTTGCCATCCTTGCTGTGCAACGCCACCAAGCCGAGACCTTCGACCCGGTCAGTGAAGTTGCCCACATTGCTCCCGTAGCAAAAGCCGTTGACAGCGTTCGTACCAAACTTGGAAGCGTCATGCACCGCGATGATTTCGATGAAGTTATCGACGAACATCAGCAGCGAGAGTGTCGTTCCCCAAGGGTGATACCCGACAGGAGTAGGAGCAAATCCGAGCTTCTGAAATTGCTTGCGGACGTGCTCGAAGTCGCGAACGGTCACGACCGGATGGTCAATACCAAATTGCGTTTGTGCCATATCTACCTCTTTTGAGCCTGAGTGGATGTTGATTTGAAGTCTGCGTCGATGGCGTCAAGACGCTCAGGAACGTCGCCAATCTCCTTGGCGGGAATGCCGGCCACAACCTTGCGAGCACCAACGCTCTTCAGCACGACGCTGGAGGCAGCCACCAAGGCGCCAGGTCCCACTTCAATGTTTCCTAAAATTGTCGCACCCGCACAAACGGTTGCCCCCTTGCGAATTTTGGGATGCCGGTCGCCGGCCTGAGTCAACGTGCTGCCCAGGGTGACGCCATGCCAAATGTTTACATCGTCTTCAATAACAGCGGTCGACCCGACAACGAGCCCCATACCGTGGTCGATAAATACCTGCTTGCCGATACGCGCAGCAGGGTGAATATCGATGCCGTACTGGATGGCGCTCCAGTTCTGAATCATTGCCGCCAACTGGTGCTTGCGCTCCACCCACAGCGCATTTGTAATGCGATAAACCTGAAGTGCCTGAAAGCCGCGAAAGCTGAGGAATCCCGTCAGTAGGTCAGGGCATGCAGGATTGACCGCATCCAGCTTTTCCAAGTCGAGCGCGGCGAACTCGGAGATTTCCGGTGTGCGTTCGAGAACGGTCTTGAACTCGCCAAAGAGTTGGATGGCCTCAGGGGCCGATGCCTCAATCGCTTGCGCAAGCGTGGCTGCCAGAGCTGCTTCGAACGACGGCTGCGCAAGAATCAGTTGGTCAAGTGTCCCTCCCAGCAGCGGGGTCGTGGCCTGGAGCTCCTTTGCTTGTGCAAACAGAGCGTCCCAAATCTCTGGCACCTTGCAACGGTCCCCTGTCCCCTGCGCCAGTCCGGCGCTATCTAGTGCTGTCATTGGTCTTTCCTTTACAACGTTCAATGCACTATTTCCTAGTGCTTCAGTACCCGCGACAGGAACGAACGCGTCCGTTCCTCCTTCGGGCTATCGAAGATGTCCTCCGGGCTGCCGGCCTCCAGTACCGTTCCGCGGTCGATAAAGACGACGCGATTCGCAACTTCACGCGCGAAACCCATCTCATGCGTCACAATGACCATCGTCATTCCCTCGTTGGCCAGCTCCCGCATGACATCAAGGACTTCGCGCACCATCTCGGGGTCCAACGCGGAAGTGGGCTCATCGAACAGCATGACGTGGGGTTCCATGGCCAGGGCACGCGCAATGGCAACACGCTGCTGCTGTCCTCCTGACAGTTGTCCGGGATATTTCATTGCGTGGTCCTGCAGGCCGACGCGCTTCAGCAGCCGCATCCCGTTTTCCTCGGCGTCCTTTTGGTTCTTGTGCCGCACGCGCATGGGTGCCAGTGTGATGTTCTCCAGTACCGTCATGTGTGGGAACAGGTTGAACTGCTGGAAGACCATCCCTACACCTTTTCGAACGTCGGTCAGACGCTTATCGTCGCCGATTTCACGTTCCTCTTCGCAAGGAAGTTCGCAGCCATCGACTAGAATGCTCCCCTTTTGAAATACTTCCAGACCATTGATACAGCGAATCAGCGTTGATTTTCCCGAACCGCTGGCACCGATGACCACAACCACCTCACCACGGCCGATTTGAAGGTCAACACCGCGCAGCACCTGCACCGGACCGTAGGCTTTGTTCAGATTACGAATAGAAACAATCGCATTCATTCAGATTTCCTTTCTGCAGATATCAGCGATGGCCGCTCGCCATCTTGGCTTCGAGTCGACGCGCACCGAAAGTAACGACGGAGGCGATTGCCAGGTAAACCGTGAACATGAACAGGTAGATTTCATAGGTGTAACCACCCGATTGCGGATTCACCAACACCATCTGGCCTGCGCGCAAGAAATCCGTGATTCCGATAATGAAGAGCAGCGGAACGGTATTGAACACGTCCAGGACGTTACCCACCAGCGCCGGCACCACCACCCTCAGGGCCTGCGGCAATACCACATCGCGATTGATGTAATACGGAGTCATGCCGAGGGACTGTGCCGCCTCGACCTGCCCTTTGGGAACGCTCTGTAGACCGCTTCGGACGTATTCGGCGACATACGCCGCAAAGAACAGCGTGAAGCCGAAAAGACCGCGCACAAGGTCGGGGCCAGGATGTTCCGGGCTCAGCAGCGGAGTCACTACCCAGATGCAATAGACAACCAAAATCAAAGGCAGTGACCGCATCACCTCGATATAGGAGGTGCAAATTACCTGGACGCCCGCAAACCTGCTCCGGCGACCAAAGGCCAACGCCACGCCAAGCGGAATGGAGAGAACCGAGGCGGCCAGGGTAAAGAGCACG
This sequence comes from Herbaspirillum sp. DW155, assembly GCF_037076565.1. Lineage (NCBI taxonomy): Bacteria > Pseudomonadati > Pseudomonadota > Betaproteobacteria > Burkholderiales > Oxalobacteraceae > Herbaspirillum > Herbaspirillum sp. DW155. The sequence goes on from NZ_AP029028.1 coordinate 5,088,531, forward strand.
CTCATCATCAGGCCACCAACGCGGTCCCATCCCGCCGGAGCAACGAGCCCCATAATGGCGAGGAACCCGAGGCACCACAATACAGCAGCGTATTTCCTGAGTGACGACACCTTCAATGCCACCGCATGAGCGAGGATGCCCACCGCCATGCAACCAAAGAGATAGGTCGCTGTACTGCCGCCGCTATAGGAGGCATAGAGACCGACAAACGCAAGGACCACAATGGATGCCATGGTAAAGCTCGCCGATGCCGTCACGAGGGCACTGAAAGTGATACCGACCAAAGCAGAACTCAGGACGGCTGCCCCCCAGACTCTGGGCACCAGCTCTGCCGGTAAGGTTCCGACTATCAACACGCGCAGATTCTCTTCGACCGCATGCCATTTGGCCACGCTGATGCCCCAGTGAAGCAAAGAGATGGCAGCCCAGATAATCAGCGGAAGAATGACCAGCGTCAGAAGCGAATCCGCTGGTGTAGCGAAGAGATTCCTTCTCACCCACTTCATCGAGATGCTATTGGCGCTCATCGGGCACCTCCTTTTTTGAGCAAGCGCTTGTTTGCCGCGTTTATCCCCCAGCTAATCATCCAGCTGACCAGCAGGTACACCACCATCACCACAATCATCCCTTCAAGGCTCCGTCCCGATTGGTTAGCGACCGTTCCATAGACGTTGAACAAGTCAGAGAAGCCAATCGCGATGCCCAGGGAGGTCGATTTGGCCAGACTGATGTACTGGTTACCGAAAGCCGGCAGTACGACGCGGGCGACCTGTGGAATCAGCACATCCTTGAAGGTCGCGCGACGTGTGAGTCCAAGCGCGGCAGCCGCCTCCCACTGTCCCTTCGGAATGGCATTGATGGAACCGCGCACAATCTCAGCCAGGAAGGCTGCCGTATAAACGCTCAGGCCAAGTAGCAACGCGATGATTTCAGGGCTCAGACTGAAACCGCCACTCACGTTGAAGCCGGTAATTTCAGGATAGGTCGCTACCAGAGGGAAGCCCAAAGCGAGACTGACCACAAGGCTGACGACAGCGTAAGCCACCCAGGCAATACGCTTTTGTTTGCTCAGTCCAGCTTTCAGCAGGAAGACGGGCACCAGGAGCATTGCTACCATGGCAGTGAGTGACGGCTGTTGAACCAGCTCCAATCCAGGGAAATAGAGGCCTTGCTGGGAGAACAGAACCGAATTCAGCCAGAGAGTCGCATCATTGAGCGCTGGCATGCGCAGGACAACAGCGAAATACCAAAACACCAGCTGAATGAGCATCGGCGTATTTCGGACGAATTCGACCAGTACGAAGCTCAGTTGGCGCACCAGCCAATTCTGTGAAACACGGGCAATACCCAGGAACACACCGAGAACAGTGGCGGCCGCAATGGCCAACAACGATGTCTTCAGGGTGTTCAACAGGCCCAGGAACAGGGCCTGGGCGTTGGTATCGCTCGACACGAACTTGCGCATGCCATCCAACGTCACCAGCTCACCTTCGCTGATGTCAAAGTTCGCGGACTGGGAGAGGAAGCCCATGTCAAAGCTGATACCGTTGCGCGCCAAGCCGCTGCGGATTGCATAGGCAAGCCAGGCGAACAGGACAATTGCAACCACGACGATGGACGCTTGCTTTGCCAGATACAGGAGCCGCCGACGCGACTTAACTTCGGTACCTGCCGTGGAAGCCGGGATTTCGATAGTCATCTGAGTCATTTTGCTGAGGACCAGTTAGATGGCGATATCGCCAGGCCAGACGGCCTGGCGCAGTTCAGCCTGTTCAAATCCAGGGCGGTGAGTACAGGGCACCGCCTTCGGTCCAAGGCGCATTCAGGGTACCCTTGCGGTCAACATAGGTCGGCGTCTTGGGGCCCAGGTTACGCTCATACATCTCGCCGAAGTTACCGACTTGGGTAATGACCTTGCTCACGAAATCTGCCGGCAGACCGAAGTCAGGACCAAAGCTGCCACCGACGCCCAGGAACTTCTGCTGGAACGGGTCCTTGCTCTTCAGGCTAGCTTCGATGTTCGTGGACGTAATCTTGCTTTCTTCCGCTTGGAACAATGCGTAGGTAATCCAGCGGAGCGCGTTCCTCCAGCGCGAGTCATTAGCCACGGTGAAGCCGGCGAACGGCGATTTATCCAGGCTCTCGGGGAGAATCATGTATTCATCCGGCTTGGGTGCATTAGCTTTCCATGCAGCCAGTGCGGAGCGGTCCGTACTCATACCGATGCAGCGGCCTGACTCCATCGCGGCGAACAACTTTTCCAGGTTCTCGTAGGTCAGGACCTTGGTGTTGGCACTCCAGCCGTTGGCCTTGATGTAGCCGGAGAGTGTCTGCTCGGTAGCGGAACCTTGGGTGGTGCAGATGGTGGCACCGTTCAATTCCTTGACCGACTTGATTTTGTTGCCCTTCACCATGATGGCATTGCCGTCATAGAAGTAGATGGGAAGGAAATCCACCGTGATGGCCGATTCTCTCGCGGGCTTCACCGTGGTGTGGGCAAATACGACATCCACTTGATTGGTCTGTACAGCGTTGAAGCGGCTTTTGTCGGTGACCACGACGAATTTCACCTTCTTCGCGTCACCGAGCACTGCCGCGGCAACCGCGCGGCACATGTCAACGTCCAGACCTTCCATCTCGCCGTTCTTGGTGTTGAGGTAGCCGAAGCCTGGGGCAGAATTGTCCGTGCCACAATTCAGCACGCCGCGCTGCTTGACCTTGTCCAGGACCGAGGCCGCTTGGCTGGTAGACGCCGCCATACAGGCGGCGGCAAGAAGGATGATGCGTAGTGCAAAAGCAAAGCGTTTCATGAGATTCCTCCATTTTGATTGGCTGGCGGTTACTTGCCAGCTCATAATAGGAATCGCCTTTACTTAGGTCTACTTATCATTATTTAAGATATACATTAGTAAAATTTCCGATTTATTTGAGGTATCCACATGGAAATATCCAGGCTTCGCGCGCTTCGCGAGCTAGCTAATCGGCAAACAATGGCTGCAGTAGCAGACGCTCTCTGCCTTACTGCATCTGCTGTGTCGCAACAAATCTCGCAGTTGGAAGAGGAAGTTGGCGTACCGCTTACAGAGCGCCAAGGACGCGGAGTCCGCCTGACGCCGGCTGGAGAACTCCTGGTCGAGCACACAGAGCGATTAATGGTGGTCCTGGATGAGGCGAAAGCCGACATCGCCCAATTGAAGAAAGAAGTAGCGGGTGTACTTCGTGTGGCCGTCTTCCCGACAGTCGCAGCCGCGTTGATGCCTCACGTGGTGAATGCACTTCGGGAGACTTACCCCTACCTGCAGGTGAAAATAGACGAGATGGAGCCTTCCGATGGCCTCGCAGCGCTTGGTTCCTGGCAGTCCGACGTATCGTTCGTTGATGACTTATCGCTGCAGCTGGCAACCAAGCCGAATTCGGCCGAATATCACCATGTGCTTGATGACTACCTATATGTGCTGCTTCCGCAGAAGCATCCGCTGGCAAAGAAGCAGACAGTATCCATCGGAGCACTTCGAGACGAACAATGGGCACTGGATTCAGCTTCGAGCGTCTACGCTGAGTTCGTTCAGAATTTGTGCCGGCGGGCAGGTTACGAGCCAAACGTGAATGCCAACTGCCGCGGGTTCGAGGTTGTATCCGCGATGGTCTCCGCCGGCTGTTCGGTGACCGTGATGCCAGGCTTGCGGGTTGCCTACCGATTGAACAAGGTCGCCGCAGTCAAATTATCCCCTGAGGTCAAGCGACGAATTTCGATTGCCTACCGGAAGGGTGAACGAAACCATCCGGCTGTTAAGGTTTTCGTAGAACAAGCCATTCAGAGCGCCGCTGCCCTTGGCCTCACGAACCAACTGGGCAGCTAGCTGCTCATAGATTTTTTTGGCGAATTTGCCAATACAATGATGGCTTTTCTTCTTATACAGCGCCTTCAGGAAAAACATCAGGTGCACGTTGCGGTCGCGCGCTAGTCGCCTGGGCTGCAAAGCGCGAAGCGCAATACGCCGACTTAAAACGCTTCTAAATTTGGGGATGTATTGGGAAGGTGTCTGTGCTCGTATTAAAGAGCGAAGTCCCTTTCCTCTCTAATGATTACGGAGAAATAAACGGAAGGGCTTCTATATGTAAGGAGAACCTTAATACAGAGAGGTGTATTTAGGGCCTCAAAAACCAATAGCTGAAAACCTACAAGCAAAATCAATAGGGGGTTTAAGGATGATATTTAAAGTGCTTCCCAGGGGAGGGAAAGCTCCGGCCAACGCCACAAACACTGTCTTCTTGGAAATCGACCACTGGAACGATTATTCATTCGTAACGCAGTTCTACATGGTATTCCATGATGAATCGGGTATTCAAATGCGCCGAAACGGCATTGAGGTGAAATAAGAATTAGTGGGCGATGAGCCCCGCCAGATTGGCGAACTGATTATCACCAACAGCGATGACGCGCGCGGCCGGCCGACCAAAGTTGCGCCGCTGCAGCGCGAATCCAGTGAGGTGTTGATGGAGCTGCTTGACGTCCAGGTCGATGCTTTCCGGGGGAGTCGCATGGTCCAGAAGGGCATTGAGCTCAAAGATACCAGCCAGGGGTGTGCCGAACAGGTCCAAGCCTGGCTATTCGTTCGGGCCGGCGCACGGTTACCGCAAACATCCAGAGAGCGGTTCTTCAAAGAATCGGGCGGGGACCAGCACTAGGGAGAGCGTGTGATTACGCTTACGCCAAGGCCTGATTCACTTCTTCTTCGACAACCGTGCCCATCAGTTCCGCCAAAATCTGACGGGCGACTGCTTTCTCCCCTCTGTAGATGGCGAGCGGTGCGTTGTGCTTCACCACACAAAACTCTGAACTTTGTTTTTTTAGGTCATGGCACAAAATGTGAATCAGCCACGCCTCTAGGCTAGTACGTCGCTCCACATCTTGATAATCCGGACCAAGCATTTTCACGTACGCGGTGAACTCCGTCGGCAAATCGTAGCCGTATGCTCCCATGTTGAGTGCAACACGCCGAAGCGTGCCAGTCGCGCCAAAGTGCCGTCGAATACGTTCCACCACGTCATATGTTGCAGCTTTTCCGTACTCCCCAACATAGAACGGCGCAGTTGAATCTGGCCGAACGAGGAAGTAGACCGCAGGATTTTTTGCACCCGGACGAAACAACTCCCCATCCTTCGCTGCGGCATACCGCCCATTCACTTGGTGATAGTTGATTTTCTGCATATTTGAGTCCCCCCTTTTTTACCGGCAATATTAACGCCTACAGACCGATATTGTCTGCGTCGTTTATTCAGTGCGGCAACGGGGCGATTCCCTCTACATACAGAGATATCGCGGCACAATCGAAATCGGCTGCGCTTCAAGGAAAAATATAGGCCTCTCAGGAATAGGTCGCGGGACTTCTCTTGGCTATTCCACTCCAGGTGGAACCTCATTCCTAAGATGAGGCGGCGCTTAGCTTTTACCACGGACACCCGCTTTGCTAAGCCTTGCTAGTCTTTCGACTAGACCTCCTTGCTGGCTGTTGGCTCTCACCGAAACGACAGGGAGGACTTTTTTCTCTTATGATAAATGGAGCATGATGGTATGTATCGCCACTCGATTTCGGGGCACGAAACCAGCCACGGCGCAAATACCGCATCAACATGCAGAAGCCCCGACAAGCGGGGCCTCTGGTCCATCGGGTCCGATTCCTCTTACCTAGCGATTGCTAGGCCAAGCAGAACTTGGCGGGCGACCTCGCGAGTCGGCTCAAGAGGTCCTTTAGGACAGCATATCAAGCTGATGTTTACAACGCAAATTCAATGCAGCGTGGGAGCAACGCCGTCTACATCTTCAACAGGTGCCGTAGTGCAACTTCATTGGCTTCGCGGAGACCCAACCCGGCATAGCTCTTGGCAAAACGGTAAGATGAGCCGACATGAAGGTCAACCGAGTATGGGCCATTCAGCCGGCAGCCAAGGTGAAATGCCGCGTCTCTACTGATACAGACGTACACGAATTCCCCTGGATGGACGTCCGAGAGAACGGAGAATTCCTCAATGAGCTCTAAGGCGTCTGACAAATTCAAAGCGGACACTAGCTAGTCTCCATTCCGGCCGAGGGCATACCATCCCAGCCTGCGACACGTGGCATCCCTTGCGGCATGTCTGCCATCAAGTCGGCCAGCCTGTATCGTTGGTGGGTCGACTCTTCTATTCCGAAACGGACACTCTTCCCCGCTCGCAACAGAATATCGACGAGAGAATCGATAGTGATATTCTCAGGATTCAACCGCGTTATTTCATACACCCGCGCGGGCTTCACCCCAAGTTTGTCTGAGGCACCGGCGTAAGTGAGTTGGTTCTCATCCACCCAGGCCGCGACCTCCTTCATCAGGCTTTCCATGAGGGCCAGTTTTTCCATGAGGACCGCGTCCTTTTCCTCCCCATTGTCTGGAACCTCCGTCGAATAGAGCACTGCGGTCGGTATGGCACTCTCGACGTCCGCTATAGCAACACGAATTGCCTGCTCCAAAGAGGTAGCATTGCGCGTGAAATCGAGAACAATTTTCCCAGGCGTACCTACTTCAACGAGAGCATCCAAGCAGCCAGCCTCACCGAGCCGTTCGAGGATATCGTCCGCATCACTGGCGCTGTCGGCCGGGTCTAGCTGAAATCGAAGGGTGAATTCATGTTCCATGTCGCTTCCTGGTGGAGCCGATGGCATCAGTTCAGGCCGCCCTGCGACGAAAACAAGTTGCTCTCAAACAGAGCATCGTATGTCCGAAACAGGTGCCAATTTTTCCCGGCTTGTCCGAAAACCACTTCGATTTATGATGGTTTTGTCCGAAAAGTATGTAGATTTTCAGATTAGTTTCCGGAAGAACATTGCTCGACCGTCGTTCTCCAGAATTACTCCGAGTAAGCAGCGTTATACAGCTTCAGGATAATTATCCGACTCTCGGAGAACGCCGATTTCAAGTCAGTTATCGTCCACGTCACTGGCGGCGTCGGCCGGGTCTAGCACATATCGGAGGATAAAGTGATGCTCCATGGGTGTATCCGACTCTTAGGGAAACAAGGAATTGCGCCGCTATACCGCGTTATACCGAGTCTGGATAATTATCCGCTTCCGGGATAACGCTGTTTCCCAAGCAGTTAGCTCAATCGCTCCACATTGGCCTTCACCTGGGCGGCCATGCCGCGAACTGTGGCCGCACGGACTTCCGCGGCATCGAATGCCTTGGCAAAGCCGCCAGCGACAGCCAAATGCCTGTCTATATATTCTTGCGCCTTGTCGCTCGAGATGTCTGCAAAAGCAGCAAGCTCAATCATGTGGTTACGAGTGATTGCCCGCGCTTCTCCCATCACATCCATCTGATGATAGCCACCGGGACCCGCTGCAAAAGTCAAGTCATAGGCCGGCGACAGCTTCCAGCGGCGGTCCTTATCGATACAGAAGGAGATGTTCTTGGGATGGTCGTCTCGATTATTGAATACGACATTGAACACCACGCGGGCAAATGCCTTTTCCACCTCGCCCCCTTCTCCTGTGAGCTCGCGCGTAACCTGGAGGAACTCTGTATAGCCCAATGCCCCAGGCACGCGGAAGTCTGCACCTGTGACGCCGGCCAACGTATGGACTGGCACGCGCAAACCGTTTTCTACATCGAAGCGAGCGACACCGAAAGCGCCCAGCTTCTTGGATAGGTCAAAGTATCGGGTGGCAGGTATATCTAATCCACAGTCCCGCGCCAAGGCGGCGTAGGTGTTCTCAATGGCGCACACCTCTTTGTGCTCACCGGGCAATTGGAATTTCACCATCCAGGGGATACCGTTTGCGACGTCCTGCATCTTCATGTCACCGGTGGACGGGTTGTAATCCACTAGAATCTTGGGTCGTGCGCCGTGTGGAGCAGCTCCTGCCGCAAATAGTGGAAGAAAGAACTCGATATCCTTGCCGCGCATAACATCCTGAGCCTGTTGTGCCAGCTCACAAAGGTCAAAGGTTGTCGTGGGCGCAGTCAAGACTTGGGCCGGCGCATATGTCAGAGCACCCATCGTCTGGCTTCCAAGGAGAGCCAGACGGTCAAGTGATGACACGTCGTCGATTTCGAGGCCGTTCTTGCGCAAATACTGGTCCATCAACATCATCCCCCACCCGTCGGGCAAGCTGTCTGCGAAAAGCCCTGGCAGAAATTTCTGTTCCCGCCGGAAGGTGAACGATTGCTCCCCCATCGGGAGTTTGAGCGGAGACAGCTCAAGGCCTTGCATGACAGCTTGGAAGGTGTAGCTAAAGACAACGTTACCGTCAGTGCCCTGCTCTAATACTCCTAGATGCCAGCGCTCTCCCCAGCCTTCGTAGTAAACATCAAGGCTTTTCAATTGGAACTCCTCTTTGGTTGGGTAATATTGTCCACAGCAATCTGAACCCTCGTCTTGACGGTCAGCTCTGGCGAAGGGCCACGCGGTCCTTCTTTCATTTTCTTCAGCTCTATCTGGTCGAAGATATCGAGTTCGAGGCCGAAGCGGTGCAGCACCACCATCAGCTCCATGACGGAATAGTCGCCCGTTGCGTCCAGGATGCGCACAATGGTGCCCGCGGCGAGCCCCAGTTCAGCGTCGAGGGCGTCGTAATCGTAGACAAAATTGCTTAAGGCGTTGCGTAGGTAGGCCGAAATGTCGTCAAGCGTCTTCATAGAGGCTCCTAATGCGGTTCGCGGTGGCGAATGCGGCCAGTTTAAGGCTTGGATGGAGATGGAGAAAGGGGGTTACGGACTATGTACCTTTAATCGAGCCATGGGAGTTGAGCGTTCGATTTAAGGGGCACTGTAGAGCGACGCATAAACGATTGGGCGGCTTGTTATCTGACGGCCATCGTAGAAAGGTCCGGCGGGGCCCACAGCATGTGGAGAGGGAGATGAGGAAAGGGCAGACCATGAGCTGCAGCCAGAGTTGCGGCCGGTAATAGTCACGACGCCCCACTTCTCCCGCTCAATCTCGCCAGCCTCCTATCCATGCGCATGGTTCCCAGCTGGTCCGTCTGCTCCGTCGATGGATACCCCAAAAATGCAAACTTTGGAGTCGTTGCTCGATTCGGCACTCAAAGTGGCGTTGTCATCAGAAAAGAAAGGCTTTCATTTCTCCTTTTTTCAGCACCACGATTTTTCTGGAAAGGCATGCCCAAAATAAGGCTTTCCTTTTTAAAGGAGTAGACTAGACAAGGGACTGCGGAAGATTTCCAAGAAAAGGAAAGCTTTTCATTTCTGGTCAACAGTGTGTCACGTTGCCACTTGTCGAGTTGCATCGGAAACTGCCCCGCTCTCCCCGGAAATTTGCCTCCTAAGTTGACAGAGATCGCGGCGCGGAAAATGCCGCGCTGAACTTCGTCAGCTTGTCAGCTGGCAGATGCCCCAATACTATCGAGGGCGGCTATCGCTTCGTCCGACAACTTCAAGGCGGCGGCAGCGATGTTCTGCTGCAGATGGCCAACCGAAGAGGTTCCCGGAATCAGCAGAATATTCGGAGAACGTTGCAGCAGCCACGCCAGAGCCGTTTGCAACGGCGTCGCCCCGCAGTCGGCAGCCACGCGCTCAAGCGTCTTCGATTGCAGGGGCGAGAAGCCACCCAGCGGGAAGAACGGCACGTAGGCAATCCCTTCTTTCGACAGCTGCTCTACCAGCGCGTCGTCACCCCGATGGGCAAGGTTGTATTGGTTTTGCACGCAGACGATCTCCGTCATCGTCCTTGCCTGGGCGATCTGTCTGGCCGTCGCGTTACTCAGGCCGATATGCCGGACGAGACCTTTTTGCTTCAGGTCCGCCAGTACACTCATCGGTTCTTCGAGATCACCCTCCGCCGGTCCGGCCACATCGAACATCAGGCGCAGGTTCACCACATCCAGTACATCCAGGCCCAGATTGCGCAAATTGTCGTGCACAGCCGATTCCAGTTCGGCGGCAGACATGGCCTTCTGCCATGAGGCGTCGTCCCCGCGACGAGCCCCAATCTTGGTCACGATCACCAGGTCGTCGCGATATGGATGCAGAGCCTCGCGAATGATCTGGTTGGTGACGTGCGGACCGTAGAAATCGCTGGTGTCGATGTGGTTGATGCCCATCTCCACTGCTGAGCGCAGCACGGTGATGGCCTGTTGTCGATCCTTGGGAGGACCAAACACATGGGGGCCCGCCAGCTGCATGGCGCCATACCCCATGCGAGTAACGTCGAGATCGCCGAGCAGATAGCGGCCGGCTTGTTGAGCTTGATTCATCCTTGTCTCCCTGGTTGCGGACATGCATAACTTGAGGGCAGTGTAGGAGCCCCGGCGTTGTGCGACAATCCCGAACAATAAGACAGGGTGTGCGAAATTCCAGACAATCCAATGGCAATGGCTGATCTACAAGACATTGGCGCCTTCATGGCCGTCGCTACGCATGGCGGCTTTCGCAGCGCCGCACGTATCACCGGTACCAGTGCTTCGCAACTGAGCGAGGCTGTACGCCGGCTGGAGTCACGTCTCGGCGTGCGACTGCTCAATCGAACCACACGCAGCGTGGCGACAACCGATGCTGGCCAGCGCTTGCTGGAACAACTGACACCGGCACTGAGCGCCGTTGAATCGGCGCTGGACGTGGTCAACGGTTTTCGTGACCGTCCCGCCGGGCGCTTGCGACTGAATGTTCCATTGGCGGCCTCCAGACTGGTATTGCCGCGCATCGTTCCGCAATTCCTTGCCGAGTACCCCGAAATCTGCCTGGAGGTGATCGTGGAGGATCGATTCGTGGACCTGCTGCAATCAGGCTGTGACGCCGGCATCCGATATGAAGAAAGCATGGATCAAGACATGGTGGCGATTCCTATTGGTCCGCGGCGTCAGCGCATGGCACTGGCGGCTTCGCCCGGTTATCTCGCACAACACGGCAGGCCAAGGCACCCGCGCGATCTGCGCGAGCATATCTGTCTGCGCGGACGCTTTTCCAGTGGTGCCATGCCGCCGTGGCACTTTACGAAAAAAGGAAAATCATTGACGGTGGAAACAAACGGACCGCTGATCGTCAACTTTGGTGCTGCCGCTGACCTGGCAGTTGATGCGGCGGTCGCCGGCGCGGGCGTGATCTACCTGTTCGAGGAGTGGCTGCAGCCTTATATCGACCGCGGCGAACTGGAGCCATTGTTGAAGCCTTGGTGGCCCAGCTTTACCGGCCCGTTGCTGTACTATCCTGGTCGCCGTTACCTGCCGGCGCCATTGCGCGCCTTCGTGGACTTCGCAAAGACCATGCGTTGGTAGCCAATCGAAGTTGTATGCAAACCCGACTGGTTGCATGCAGCAAGGTCCATCCATTAGCCGCCCTAATAAGGGAATTAAGCATTGCCCGGCTAGTCAGAGTCGCCCGCCCCTGACAGACTTTGCCGTGCCCAGGGAAGCTGCCCCCCCCCCCAGCGAACCCGGCGCAAGACGCGGACGCCCGTCCGTGCTCACCAGCATCGACAAACGCCGGGCAGCGGCCCGGCGGCTGGTGGGTTGAGCGCTCCGCTGAACTTCCTTTCCCCCTTTGCGTGCTGTAGCCCCAGTGACTGGAAATGCAATGAACGAACATACCGAAATCGCAGAAAAATCCCTCCCTCCGGAACAGACCACCGTAAGCCGGCGCGGCATGCTCAAGGCGGCCGGCGCCGGTCTTGCCGCCCTGGGAACCACTTTCGTGACGACTGCCAGCGCACAAGCCACCCGCAGCTTGCCCCTGCAATTCACCGACGGTGGCGCGCTGTGGGACAAGACCTTCCCGCAAAGCGCCAGGGTGGAGCACCGCAAGGTCAGCTTCCGCAACCGCTATGGCATCGTGCTCTCGGGTGATCTCTATGAACCGAGGAACATCAGCGGCCGCATTGCCGCCATCGTGGTCAGCGGTCCGTTCGGTGCGGTCAAGGAGCAATCCTCCGGGCTGTATGCCCAGACCATGGCCGAGCGCGGCTTCGTCACGCTGGCCTTCGATCCATCCTTCACCGGCGAGAGTGGCGGCGAGCCGCGCAATGTGGCTTCGCCCGACATCAATACCGAGGACTTCAGCGCTGCGGTCGACTTCATCGGTTTGCTGCCCAACGTGGATCGCGCACGCATCGGCATGATCGGCGTCTGCGGCTGGGGTGGCATGGCCCTGAACGCAGCCGCAGTGGACAAGCGCGTCAGGGCGGTGGTCGCCAGCACCATGTATGACATGACGCGCGTGCTCTCGCGGGGTTACAACGACAGCGTAACCCTGGCGCAGCGCACGCAGATGCTGGAGCAACTGGGCCAGCAACGCTGGAAGGACGCCGAGAACGGCACTCCCGCCTATGGTCCGGTCATGAACCAGCTCAAGGGCGGCGAAGCACGGTTCCTGGTGGAGTATCACGATTACTACCGGACCGCCCGCGGTTTCCATCCAAGATCGGTGAACTCCAATGCGTCCTGGACCGTGACCATGCCGCTGTCCTTCGTCAACATGCCCATCCTCAGCTACATCAAGGAGATTTCGCCACGTCCGCTGTTGCTGATCCACGGCGAGAAGGCACATTCGCGCTACTTCAGCGAAACCGCCTTCGCGGCAGCGGCCGAACCGAAGGAGCTGATGATCATTCCGGGAGCGGTTCACGTTGACCTGTATGACCGGGTTGATCTGATTCCCTTTGACAAGCTGACCAGTTTCTTCCGTACGCACCTCGCCTAGGGATGCAGTCGGAGTGAGCACCGGATCGCCGGGCGGGGCACTCAGGTGTTCAGGCGCATCCTGATCGGCCGCGCACTGCTGCGGCCAACGTGTGACGAGGCCCGTGCGGCAGGCGCGGGCAACTGGTAGTCAACAGCGGACCGCGTTACCGGGCCAGCTGGGGTTTCTACGATCATCTCTTCGATGCCAGCCACGGCGCGATGACGGACTACTAGAACCCATTTCATAAATAGGCGTGAGATGCGTTCTGTCCAGAAAGGGCGCTGGCAAGGCGCGCGACGCGTCGTGTGGCGGTGCCACACGCAAGGAGTGCAACGCGGCCAGCGCCCTTTCTGGACAGAACCCGCAGGGAGCGGCCCGTTTGGGCGAATTGCTGCGTTACGAATTTGGGTCAAGACGCCCAGTCTTGACCCAAATTCGCGCCTTGCACTTCATCCCAAACGGGACTCGCTCGCACTCACGCCTATTTATGAAATGGGTTCTACGGACCAGGGCGACATGCCCAGGTTTGGAGCAAGGTGCTCTAGATCACGGGAACGCCGCTCAGATGCCGGCACCCGCTCGTCCGGCACGGCGTCTGGCACATTTCCTGCTAGACGAGAACTGTTGCAATGGCGCCGCGCCGCCTCATCCGGTCATCGCGGCACTGCAACAAATCCTTTACCATGCGCTCCTGCGGCGGCTGCCGACGATTGAAGGCAGCTGCACACCGATGGCTGTGCCGGCTTACCCGCGGGCATGGCCATTGACGTGACGCGTTCGTTATCCACGATTGATGATTGGTATTGCCATGACGACTTCCACTGCGGATTCCTCGCCCTCCACGCCCATTGCCTCCACGCCGCCCGTGCGCCACAGCTGGATCGACAACCTGCAAGGCCAGCTCTTCGGCGTGGTGATGATTTCCTTTGGCATGTCCATGCTGCACAGTCTGGGGCTGATCATCGGACAGATCGCCGGCGTGGCCTTTCTGGTGACCTATGTGACGGGCATGAGCTTCGGCATGGCCTTCACCCTCATCAATCTGCCCTTCTACCTGCTGGCCGCCCTGCGCATGGGGGCGGCCTTCACCTGGCGCACCCTGGCCGCCGTCACGGCAGTCTCTTTGCTGACCAACATCGCCGGCAACTACATCAGCTACAGCCATCTCGATCCCGCCGTGGGCGCGGTGCTGGCCGGGCTGTGCGTGGGCATTGGCCTCATCGGCCTGTTCCGCCATCAGGCCAGCTGCGGCGGCATGAGCATCCTCGCCACCTACGTGCAGGAACGCACCGGCTTCAAGGCCGGCTGGCTGCTGATGGGTTTTGATCTGGCGCTGTTCGCCACGGCCGCCTTCTTCCTGCCGGCAGAGCGGGTCATGTATTCGCTGGTCGGGGCCGTGACGATGAACCTGTTCGTGGCCTGGAATCACCGCTACGAGTGGTATATCGCCCGATAGGCCGCGCTGGCAGGCGGCGTCGCGCAGGACGATTCCATTACAATCCGGGAAACACATGCATTACCTGCATTGCATGAATCTTGCTGGCATTGCCGGTATCCCTGAGATTTTTTCGTCCTGCCGTCCATGAGCCAAGTCCTGAACTACCTGATCACCGCCCGCCGCTGCGAAGTGGAAGAACTGCAACGCCTGGCACGCACCTGCCAGCTGGTCCTGACAGTAGGCAAGCTGATCCACTGCCTGCAGCAGGAGCGCGGCATTTCCAACATCTACCTCGGCTCGCGCGGCGAGCGCGACGGGCAGGTATGGCAGGAGCGCGTGGCCGCCAGCCAGGCGGCACAGCGCCAGTTCGAGGCCTGGCTGGAATCGACCGAACACGACAACGCCCTCTCCAACGGTGCGCGCCTGTACACCCGTATCGCCTTCGCCCTGCATGCCCTCGATGGCATGCCCAGGCTGCGCGCCGACGTGGCCGCGCTGGCCTGCACGCCGGCGGCCAGCTACGAGCGCTTCAAGACCGTGGTGGGAGCGCTGCTGGCGCTGGTGTTCGAAGCCGCCGACGTGGCGGTCGATCCGCAGATCTCGCGCCTGCTGGTGGCGCTGTTCAACCTCATGCAGGGCAAGGAATTCGCCGGCCGCGAACGTGCCTCCGGCGCCGCTGCCTTTGCCATGGGCAAGATCACGCGCGAGCAGGAGCAAGCCATCGAGACCCAGATCGAGATGCAGGAGCAGGCCCTGCGCCGCTTCGAATCCTTCGCCGAGGGCTTCCGCAACGAATGGAGCGCCATGCAGGCGACCCTGCCCCTGGCCGATCTGGAAAGGCTGCGCCGCAAGCTGCTCACCGCTCACGACCGGCCACTGGCGACCGACCTGGCCGATGCCTGGTATCAATGCTGCTCCACCCGCATCGATGGTCTGCATCAGGTCGAGATCCATCTGGCGCAATACGTGCAGTCGCAATGCCGGGAGAAGATCGTCGAATTGCAGAAGGAACTGGACGACCAGGGCCAGCTCTTCAGCCAGGCCGATGCACTGGACCCGCTGGCCCCGCTGGCGGCGTTCTCTTCCAGCCTGGAAGGCCAGACCCTGCCGGAGGAATCGCTGCGCGCAGGCGTGGGTCCGCACCTGACGCAATCCATCGTCGAGATCCTGCGCAGCCAGTCCGAACGCCTGCAAAACCTGACCCAGGAACTGGCCACCGTGCGCGAGAGCCTGGAAGAACGCAAGCTCATCGAGCGCGCCAAGGGCGTGCTGATGATGAAGCAGGGACTCAACGAAGAAGCCGCCTATCGCCTGCTGCGCAAGCATGCGATGAACCAGAACCGGCGCATTGCCGAGGTGGCCCAGGCGATCCTGTCGCTGACCGAAATCCTGCCGGACGCCTGAGTCTCCCCCTTTTCGCTCAGGCCGCCAGCAAGCGCCCTTCGATCTGGCGCTGTCCGACCAGCGGCTGTCCGTGTGCGCGCTGCAAGGCATCGGCCACGCCCAGCAGGGCCTGGTCGCTGAAGGCCGGGCCGAACACGGTGATCCCCCAGGGCAGGCCATTCTTCATGAAGTTCATGGGTGTGGCCACGGCAGCGTAATCCAGCATGTTCATGAAATTGGTGTACCAGCCCAGGTCCGAATTGCGCTGTACCGGCTGCTCGCGCAATTCTTCCAGCGTCACCGGACGCGGGTAGGCCGGCGTCACCACGCAATCGACGGTGGCCAGGATGCGGTCGCATTCGACCTTCAGTTGCTGCAGGCGATATTGCGCGCGGAAGGTATCCACGGCGCTGTACTCGGGCGCCTTGCGCAGCACGTCGCGGATCACCGGCAAGACGGCCTCGGGCCGTTCCTGCAACAAGGTTTCGATGATGCTGTAACGCTCGGCCACCCATGGTCCCTCGTAGAGCAGGCGCGCAGCCTCCAGGAAGGGCGTGAAATCGATGGGCACGGCCACGCCGCCGATGGCTTCCATCTGCGCCAGCGCCTCCACGAACAGGGCCGGGCTTTCGCTGCAGCCGAGGAATTCCAGCTGACGCGGCACGCCGAAACGCAGTCCCTGGCGCGGCGGCCGGAACGCCGAGGCGTCGTTGTGCGGCAGGTTGGCACGGCTGTATTCGTCGCGCTCATCGGACTGCCCGGACTGCGTACACAAGGCCAGCAAGTGGCTGGCTTCGGCCGCCGTGGCGGTGAAGAAGGTGACGCAATCCAGCGTGCGGCAAGCGGGCACCACCCCGGCGGTGGACAGCAAACCCTTGGTCGCCTTGAGCCCGACCAGGTTGTTCAGTGCCGCCGGGACGCGACCACTGCCGGCAGTGTCGGTACCCAGCGCAAAACTGGACAGGCCCAGCGCCACCGCCAGCGCCGAACCGGAGGAGGAGCCGCCGGAGGGATAGTCCGGATGCACGCTGTTGCGGCAGGCGCCATAAGGCGAGCGCGTGCCGTTCAGACCGGTGGCGAACTGGTCCAGGTTGCACTTGCCGATGGGGATGGCGCCCAGCCCGATCAGTTGCGCCACCAGCGTGGCGCTTTCGCGCGGCACATGGCTGAAGGCCGGACAGCCGGCCGTGGTCGGGATGCCGGCCAGGTCGATGTTGTCCTTGATCGAGAAGGGCAGGCCATACAGCGGCAGGCTGTGCGGCGATTGCCGTTCCAGCGCCTGCAGATAGGGCTCGGTTTCTGCCTCGCTCAGCAGGTGGATGTAGAGCCGGTATTGCGGATTGAGTTTCTCTGCGGTTTCACGCAGGCGCCTGATCACCGTACGCGGGTCCAGCGTGCCCGCGCGATAGGCGGCGGTGAGCGCATCGATGCGCAGGTCAAAGGAATGGATCATGCGGCCTCCTGTGGGGTCTGTTCCATCACCAGCACGCACTGGCCTGCACGCACCGGGCTGCCGGGCTGCACGCGTACTTCGGCGACGATGCCGGCCTCGGGCGCGGCAATGTTGATTTCCATCTTCATCGATTCCAGGATCATCAGCAGTTCACCCTGTGCCACACGCTGGCCCGGACTCACCTTGACCTGCCAGAGATTGCCGGCAATGGGCGCATCGACGGCCACTTGCCCTGCCTGCAGCGGCTGATCCTCTTGTACGACGGCACTGCTTTCCTCGCTCTCGAAGTCGGCCTGGCCGCTGGCGATCCAGCGCTGGCGCTCGGCATCGAAGGCCGCCTGCTGGTGCTGGCGGAAGGCGGCGATGCCCTCGGCTTCGCGCTGCAGGAAATCCTGGTACTGCGCCAGATCGAGGCGGGTCTCTTCGATACCGATCTCGAAACGGCCCAGCGGAAAATCGCGGCGAATGGTCTGCAATTCCTCGGCGCTGACCGGATAGAAACGGATCTGGTCGAAGAAACGCAGCAGCCAGGGCTTGCCGTGGAAGGCCGCGACCTCGCGATAGCGGTTCCACATCTGCAGGGTGCGTCCGACGAACTGGTAACCGCCCGGCCCTTCCATGCCGTAGATGCACAGGTAGGCGCCACCGATGCCTACCGAGTTCTCGGCGGTCCAGGTGCGCGCCGGGTTGTACTTGGTGGTGACCAGGCGATGGCGCGGGTCCAGCGGGGTAGCCACCGGCGCGCCCAGATAGACGTCGCCCAGTCCCATGACCAGATAGCTGGCATCGAAGACGGTCTCGCGCACGGCACCGATATCCCGGAGATCGTTGATGCGACGGATGAATTCGAGATTGCTGGGACACCACGGCGCATCCTTGCGCACCGTGGTCATGTATTTCTCGATGGCGAGCTGGCAGGCCGGATCATCCCAGGACAAGGGCAGATGCACGATACGCGACGAAACCGTCAGGTTTTCGCGGGCGCAGACGGCATCCCACAAACCGCTGATGGTCTGCAGCAGGGTGCTCAGGGGCAGAGCCTCCGGCTGGTAATGCACCTGTAGCGAGCGGATGCCGGGGGTGAGATCGATCACGCCGGGCAGGGCCTGTTCTTCCAGCGCCGCAATCAGCGCATGCACGCGGAAGCGCAGCACCAGGTCGAGCTGCGGGCTGCCCACTTCCAGCAGCAGATTGGCATCACCCGACAGGCGCGCTACCAGGCGCCGTTCATCCTGTCCCAGGTCCAGCACGATGGGCGAGGTCAGAGCAGCGGGCGTCCATGTCACCGGTTGCGGCTGCAGGCTGGCGACAGCGGCGTGGGCGGCCAGCGCGATACGACGCGCCGTGGCCACGTCCACCGGGACGAAGCGCAGCCTGTCGCCGGCCTTGAGCTGGCCGATCTGCCAGAGATCGGCCTCGATCACCGTCACCGGGCAGACGAACCCGCCCAGACTGGGACCATCCGGCCCCAGGATCACGGGCATGTCACCGGTGAAGTCGACCGCACCCACGGCATAGGGATTGTCATGAATGTTGGAGGGATGCAGGCCGGCCTCGCCGCCGCTGTCGCGCACCCACTCCGGCTTGGGACCGATCAGGCGTACGCCGGTGCGGCTGGAATTGAAATGGACTTCCCAGTCGGTCGCAAAAAAAGTCTCCATGTAAGCCGGTGTGAAATATTCCGGCGCGCCATGCGGACCGTAGATCACACGGACCTGCCGGACCGTCTCCAGTGCGGGATACAGGCCGTCCGGCAGGGTCTGCCCGGCTGCCGCCGCGTCGCCATCGGCCAGCGGCAGCAGGTGCAGGACGTCACCACTGGCCAGCGCACGCCCGGCGTGACCACCGAACTGCCCCAGCGTGAAGGTACTGCGGCTGCCCAGATAAGCCGGCACCTGCACACCACCACGCACAGCCAGATAACTGCGGGCACCGGCAGCGCTGATGGTGCCGAGCCTGAGGGTGCTGCCGGCGGCCACCTGCAGTACGGTCGCCATCGGCTGCGCCACGCCATCGAGCAGCACCGGGATCGCCGCCCCGGTGACCACCACCATGGCCGCCGTGTTGAAGCGCAGGACCGGCCCGCTCATGGTCACTTCCAGCGCGGCCGCATCCTCGGCATTGCCCAGCAGGCGGTTGCCCAGGCGCAGCGCGCGCTCATCCATCGGTCCCGAAGGCGGTACGCCGACAGCCCAGTAGCCGATGCGACCGGGATGGTCCTGCACCGTGGTCTGGGTGCCGGGTGAGAGCACTTCCACCGTGTCGGCGCGATAGACCAGTTGTTCCAGGCAGCGTGTCCACGGCTGGCCGCTGGCAAACGGCACATCGGCCAGAATCTGGCGCAGGTAGTGCTGGTTGGTTTCCACGCCATACAGCCGGGTCTCGCGCAAGGCGGTGTCCAGCGCCAGACGCGCTTCTTCACGGGTGGGCTGCCAGCTGATGAGCTTGGCGATCATGGGATCGAAATACGGCGGGATCTCACATCCGGCCTCGACCCAGGTATCGATGCGCAGTGCCTGGCCATCGGCGGGTGGAAACTCGACCGCTGTCAGCAGGCCGGGACAGGGCTGGAACTGGCGGCCCGGATCTTCCGCGTAAAGACGCGCCTGGATCGCATGGCCGCGCGGCTGCAAGGTGGCTGCCAGTTGTGCCAGCGGCGGCAGCTCGCCGGCGGCCAGCTCGATCATCCAGCGCACCAGATCGACACCCCAGACCTGTTCGGTGACGCCATGCTCCACCTGCAGGCGCGTGTTGACTTCCAGGAAGTAGAACTGCCCGGCCTGACTGTCATAGACGAACTCCACCGTGCCCGCACTGCGGTAGTTCACGGCCCGCGCCAGCTTGATGGCAGCGGCACACAGGGCCTCGGCCATGCCCTCGGGCAGGTTGGGGGCCGGGGTTTCTTCCAGCACCTTCTGGTTGCGCCGCTGCACCGAGCAGTCACGCACGCCCAGGGCGATCACCTCACCCTGCCCATCGCCGAAGACCTGCACTTCCAGATGGCGGGCACGTTCGATGTATTTTTCGATGAAGACGCCGGCATCGCTGAAATTGTTCTGGCCCAACCGGCGCACGGAATCAAAGGCATCGGCCAGTTCGGCATCGCTGCGGCAGACGCGCATGCCGATGCCACCACCACCGGCAGTGCTCTTCAACATTACCGGATAGCCCACGCGGGCGGCGGCCGCCAGGGCATCGTCGGCCGTCTCCAGCAGGTCCGTACCTTCCAGCATCGGTACGCCCTGCTCGCGCGCCAGTGCGCGTGCCGTGTGCTTCAGGCCGAAGATGCGCAACTGTGCGGGGGTGGGTCCGACGAAGGCGATGCCGGCCGCTTCGCAGGCTTCGGCAAAGCCGGCATTCTCGGACAGGAAGCCATAGCCCGGATGGATGGCCTGGGCGCCGCTGTCGCGGGCGGCCGCCAGGATCTTGTCCACGGCGAGATAGGTCTGGGTGGCCGGACCTTCGCCCAGCGAGATGGCGCGGTCGGCCTGCAGCACGTGCAGGCTGCCGAGATCGGCTTCGGAATAGACGCACACGCCGGTCACGTCCAGCGTGCGCAGGGTGCGCAGGATGCGGCAGGCAATGGCGCCGCGGTTGGCGATGAGCAGATGGTCAAACATTCAGGTGGCCTTGAAATCCGGGTCGTCCCGTGATTCGGAAAACCGGCTCGCGGTCGTCCGCGAGAGGTGCAGGGCAGCGTGCGCGCATGCGACAGGTATCAGTCCCAGACCAGCACTTCGGCTGCAGTCGGGTTCCAGCCATTGCAGGGGTTGTTCAACTGCGGGCAATTGGAAATAAGCACGATCAGGTCCTGCTCGGCGCGCAGCTCCACGTACTTGCCGGGCGCGGAGATGCCATCCTCGAAGGTGAGGCCGCCTTCCGGCGTGACCGGCACGTTCATGAAGAAGTTGATGTTGGCGCCGATGTCGCGTTTGTTGAGGCGTCCGTCGTGCAGGCAGGCGCACAGGAAATTGTCGCGGCAGCTGTGCATGTAGCGCTTCTCCAGCGCATAGCGCACGGTATTGCTCTCCTGCGCGCAGGCGCCACCCAGGGTGTCATGGCGGCCGCAGGTATCGGCCACGATGGTGGCCAGGGCACGCCCCAGGTTGGAATAGAGCACGCTGCCCGCGCCCAGGTAGGCGCGGTTCTGGCGGCGCAGCGTGCGCTGGGGATCGTAGCGTTCGCGCGGATTGGTGCTGCTGTAGAACAGGGTGTCGATGGCCTGGTTGCCTTCCAGATCCAGCAGCCGCACGGTCTGGCCGGCGCGGACGTTGAAGAGATAAGGTTCGCCGGCCGGGATCACGTGACGGAACACGGCTTGCTCGGGGACGCGCTGGCTTTCGATGATGTGCATGTGATTCTCCCTGGCTCAGAGATGGAAGCGTTCGGTGTTGTGGAAGGCGCGCTCGTTCTCGGGGCGCGAATGGCGGCAGGCATGCGTGCTGTCGTCGCTGTGCGTGTGCAGCCATTCCAGCCGGACCGGGCGCGGCGCGTAGTGCGGATGCGGGTCCATGGGATGCTGCAAGGCCGTCAGGATCATGAGCGTATCCATCGGTGCGGCCAGCTCGATGAAGTCACCGGCCCTGGAATTGCCGGGCACGAAGTGGAACACGCCCTCGGCATCCACGCTCACGCGCGAGAACAGGTTCACCACCATCAGCAGGTCTTGCAGGTCGAGGTTCCACTTGCCCATTTCCACCAGCAGGTTGTCGGCGCCGTTGCGATAGAAGCCGTTGCGCAGTTCCTGATAGCGGCCCTGGCCGTATTTCTCGCGCACCTCTTCGGCATTGAGCACGCCGCCGAAGCTGTCATGCCAGCCGCAGGTATCTTCGGTGATGGCCGCGAGCACGCGCCCCATGTCGGAGTACAGGCAATGGCCGGCCTGCAGGCGCGCGGTGTGCTGGCCCTTCAGCGTATCGGGCAGGTTCAGCCGTTCGCTGGGCTGCTGGGCGTTCAACATCATCATGCTGACGTTGGCGCCGCCTTCGATGTCGGTGATGCGCAGCGACTGGCCGCGCTTGAGGATGAAAGAGGTATGGCCGCCACCGGGCAGCACTTCTTCGTAGAGTCTGGCTTGCAGGGCCAGGGGATCCTTGCTCATGTCAGCTTTCCTTTGCAGTGATGAGGGAGGCCAGCTTGCCGGCCTGTTCGCGGGCGCGGGCCTCGTTGAGGGCGATGTCGTAAGTGATGTGGGCGCCATAGGCTTGCGGGTATTGCGGATCGACGCGCACCTTGTCGAACACCAGCAGCCGGGTGCCCAGGGTGAAGCCTTCGGAGAGATCGTGGGTCACCATGAAGACGGTCAGGCCGCTGTCCTTCCACAGGTCCAGCAGCAGGGTGTGCATCTCCTTGCGGATGCCCGGATCGAGCGCGCCGAAAGGTTCATCCAGCAGCAGCACGCGCGGGCGCACGATGAGCGCCTGGGCGATCGCCAGGCGCTGCTGCATGCCGCCCGACAGACTGCCGGGATACAGATTCAATGCATGACCCAGCCCGACGCGATGCAGCAGCTGCGCCGCCTCTTCCCGCGCGCGCCGCTTGGCACCGCCGAACAGGCGCCCCAGCAGCGGCGCTTGGGGCAGCTCCAGGCCGATGGTCACGTTGTCCAGCACGTTCAGGTGAGGGAACACGGAGTAGCGCTGAAACACCACGCCCCGCGTAGCATCCGGCTCGCCCGGGAAGGGCTGGCCCTGCAGCAGCAGTTGTCCCTTGCTCGGCCGCTCCTGCCCCAGCAGCAGACGCAGGAAGGTCGACTTGCCGCAGCCGGAAGCACCAACCAGGGTGCAGAACTGGCCTTCTTCCACGCGCAGGTTCAGGCGTTCCAGCACCACGTTCTGAGCATATTGCTGCCAGACGTTGCGGATCTCGATGTAGCTCATGCGCGGCCTCCTTCAGCCCAGGGGAAGAAGCGCCGGTGCACGGCACGCAGCAGCCAGTCCATCAGCCAGGCCAGCAGCGTGATCCAGACCACATAGGGCAGGATGATGTCCATGGCCAGGTAACGACGCACGAGGAAGATGCGATAGCCGAGACCGGCCGTCGCCGAAATCGCCTCGGCGGAAATCAGGAACAGCCAGGCCGCGCCCAGCGACAGCCGCAGCGAGACCAAGAGACGCGCCAGCATCTGCGGCAAGGCCACGCGCACGACCAAGGTCCAGCTGTTGGCCCCGAGCGTCTGCGCCTTGATCAGCAGTTCGGCGGGAATGGCGCGGCCGGTATGTTCGAGGTCGCGCGCCAGCAGCGGCGTAACGCCGATGACGATCAGCATCACCTTGGACAATTCATCCAGCCCCATGACGATGAAGAGAATCGGCAGGATCGCCAGCGGCGGCACCATCGAAATCACCGTCAGCAGCGGCGAGAAGCCGGCGCGCAGAACCGGGAAGATGCCATTGGCAATGCCCAGCACCAACCCGGCCACGGCGGCGATGCCCAGGCCCAGCAGCACCCGCTGCAGGCTGGCCAGGGTGTCGCTCCAGAACAGATAGTCGCCGGTGCGCGGATCTTCCATGAAGGCCATGTGGCGGATCGCATCGACCATCTGCCCCAGGCTGGGCAGCAGCTTGTCGTTGGGATTGTCGGCCAGGCGCGTAGCCGAACCGAAGGCGTAGAGCAGCGCCAGGATGAGGAAGGGCAAGAGCGTGAGCAGCCATTGCCCGGAGCGGTCGGGATGGCGATTCAGGAAACGCATGATGCGCCTCCCTGCGACAGGGATGGAGGCAGCGCAGAGGCTGCCAGAGGGGAGCTGGGGATGCGAACAGCGATCACGATGGACTCCGGTCGGGGTTGAACAAAAGCAGGAGCAGCGCGGCACCTGTGGTGCAACTCTCTCCCGGGCTTTTGTCCCGCCGTGTAACCTCGACCGAGGTCGCCGGCTCTCGGACCAGTCATCTGCCTGCGGCAGACCGGAACCCTAGCCAGCTATTTGGACTACTTGTGCAGCCGTTGGACGATCAACTCATCTCAGATCATCGGTGCGGACTGCTCTGCATTGATGTGGATTTCAGCAAATTCCATACCATCACCGCCGGCGCCGCAGCCACTGCACGGCGTGCGCCAGGGCCTCGATGAGCAGCAATGAAGTGCGCATCCGGCCACACAGCGGCAACGCTTGCGTGGCCTCGGTGGAAAAGGCGATGGGAAAAACGGCGGCACTGCTTGAGCGGGTCGTGGGCATGGTCTACTCCTGCGAACATGGCCTGGCCGTCCAGGATGGTTGTCGAAGCCTGCGCGAATGCCAGTGCTCCAATCCAAGTCGTCTTGGCTCGCCCTATGCGAGAACGACGATCTTGTATGCAAGTTCCGGGCCAAGCTTTGCACGATCGGGACGGACGGCGCAAAGCCGCTCCTGTGCTGGCTTCCGACGGAACAGCCCGACCGCCGCAGCGCGCGCCAGCGCAAGCATGGTGCACGCCGGCACCGATTTGGCGCGCGGCGGCTGCGCCATCGGCGCGCATTCCGACCCGCGCGCTAGTCCTTCTGGCCGGTGCCCTATTAATAGCGAAAACGCGGTTCAGGCATCGTTCAGGCATCGCCATCGGATTGGCACGAACCTTGCTGAAAAGCGAGCGGGAGCCGGCGAGTCCGGTCTTGAGTCAGCACAATTTGCAATGGACAGCTAGGGTTCCGGTTCGCTGGTGCGGATGTCTGGTCCGAGAGCAGTCGACCTCGCAAGAGGTTACACGGCGGGAGAAAAGCCCGGGAGATGACGCGATCGCAAGAGCGCGCCGCTCCCGGGCTTTTTTCCAATAAACCCTTCGAGGACCCTACGCCGTGTACAACATTTCCCGAATCCTTGGTGGCGCTGCCATCGCCCTGGCCGCCTTCGCTGGCGCGCTCTCATCCGCCCACGCCGCCCCCCGCACCGATTTCAAGGTCTGTACTTCCATCTATGCCGGCTGGATGCCCTGGGGCGAAGCCCAGGCACAAGGCATCCTGGCCAAGTGGGGCAAGAAGTACGGCATCACCATCAGTGCCGTGCAGTTGAACGACTACGTGGAATCGATCAACCAGTACACCGCCGGCAAGTTCGACGGCTGCACCATGACCAACATGGATGCGCTCACCATTCCCGCAGCCGGTGGCGTGGACTCCACCGCCCTGATCGTGGGCGACTATTCCAACGGCAACGACGGCATCGTGCTGAAGGGGAAGAACAAGAAGCTGACCGACATCAAGGGCCAGTCGGTGCAGCTGGTGGAATTCTCGGTCTCGCATTACCTGCTGGCGCGGGCACTGGAAACGGCCGGCCTGCGCGAGCGTGACGTCAAGGTGGTCAACACCAGCGACGCCGACATCACCGCCGCCTTCGCCACCCCCGCTGTCACCAGCACGGTGACCTGGAACCCGATGCTGTCCTCGATTGCCGCATCGCCCGATGTCTCGCTGGTCTACACCTCCAGGCAGCTGCCCGGTGAAATCATGGACCTGATGGTCGTCAATACCAAGACCCTGCAGGAGAACCCTGCCTTGGGCAAGGCACTCACCGGCGCCTGGTACGAAATGATGTCCATCATGACCGCCAAGGATGAGCGTGCCACCCGCGCGCTGACCGCCATGGGCAAGGCCTCCGGCACCGACCTGGCGGGCTTCCAGTCGCAGCTCGCGGCCACGGCCATGTTCTACCAGCCCAAGGCGGCGCTGGAGTTCGCCACCAAGAAGGAACTGCCCGGCATCATGGGCCGTATCGCCAAGTTCAGCTTTGACCACGGCATCCTCGGCCCCAACGTCAAGAGCGCCGATGGCATCGGCATCGCCTTCGATGGCAACGTGGTGATCGGCGACAAGAAGAACGTCAAGCTGCGCTTCGATCCGACCTACATGAAGATGGCGGCCGACGGAAAACTTTAAGTTTTTCGCGCGCATGCGCCTGTAGTCCCCGCAGTACCTGCATCACAAACGACTTGCGCGGGTCCGGCAACGGACCCGCCGGGCCCTGCTCGTCCCTTGCTTTCACAACGATACAGTTCAACCCACGGAGAGAACCTTGACTACCTACACCACTTCCCTGTCGCGCCTGCACAGCCGCTCTGTCCTCGGCACCTGTGCCGCTGCGCTCGCCGCCCTGCTGGCCTGCGCACCGGCACTGGCCGACGATGCCGCTCCGGCTGCCACCGCAGAGCCCGCCGGCCCCTGGACCATCACCAAGCACATCGACCTGGCCTCGCGCTACGTGCTGCGCGGTGTCACCACCACCTACGGCAATGGCCAGCCGCTGGGCAATGCCGGTGCCGATGCGCCTGAGTCTGACCAGGCTGCGCTGCAATGGGGCATCGATTTCGTCCACACCAGCGGCTGGAGCTTTGGCTACTGGGCGTCCACCATCAACTATTCGTACAAGCAGCTGGGCAATTCCTACAGTGACCGCAGCATCACCGAATTCCAGAAACCGCGCTCGGTCGAAAACGATCTCTACTTCGCCTACGCCGGCAACATCACCGGCGACCTCGGCTATACCCTGGGCATGACCGGCTACTACTATGCCAACGGCAGCCATGCCAATGCCTTCGAAACCAAGGCCGGACTGACCTGGGGCGCGCTGTCCCTGAACGCGCAGACGCTGCTCAACGATGTGGTCTGGGGCAACAAGGGCGACACCTACTGGACCCTGGCCTACACCAGGCCGCTGCCTTACGACATCACCTTCACCAGTACGCTGGGCGCCTACACCTATCACCGCGAAGGCAAGTACCTCGGCACCCGCGATACCGCCACCGGCACGGCCTGCGGCGCCGGGCAGGCGTTCGTGGTCAATGGCTGCTTCGCCGGCAACGGCCCCAGCAGCGGCGGCCTGCGCCACCTGACGCTGGGCCTGTCGGCGCCGTTCCCGAATTCGTCCATCACCTGGTCGCTGCAGGCCATCCTGGGCGGTTACAACCGCTTTGATATCAAGCAGGGCAACCAGCTGGTGGGGATGTTGAGTCTGGGCTTCTGAGCGCAGGCGCTGCCTGACAGTCCAGGCAGCGCAGTGGCTGTCCCTATCCGGCAGGATTGGGAGGGACGGCCTGTCTCATCGTGATGGCCTCCACTAGGGCCTGTTCACATTAAATCTGCGAGTGCGAGAGGTCGCCCCCAGAATGCGCGCTGGCCGGTTTGCACGCGGAGCAGCAATCATCCATGCGCCGGTCGCATCGTCAGCGCACTGATTCCGCTGCCAGAGGCAATTGCATCAGCACCGTATCGACCAGGCAATCAAACTTGCGGCCCACGTTCCTGAGCGTACCGATGTGCTGGAACCCCAGCTTGCGATGCAAAGTGACGGAGGCCAGGTTGCCGCTGTCGCCGATGACGGCCACCATCTGCATATAGCCCTGGGCACGGCATTGTTCCACCAGCGCGCTCATCAGCCGCTTGCCCACGCCCTTGCCGTGGTGCCGGTTGCTGACATAGATCGAACTCTCCACCGTCCCGTTATAAGCCGAGCGTGTCCGATAGAGAGCGGCATAGGCATAGCCGATCACCTCTGCCCCCTCCAGGGCAACCAGCCACGGCAGGCCGGCGCGGCGCAGCCGGTCGAGGCGGCGATGCATCTCCGCCAGCGACGGCGGTACCTCCTCAAACGTACACAAAGAGGTCAGCACGTAGACGGCATAGATGTCGAGCATGGCCGCAACGTGTTCGGAGCGTGCCTCGGCCAGGGTGATGGCAGCGCTTGGGGGGAGCATCGGGGTATCCATGGCTGCGATGGTCACATATCCGATGTCGCTGAAATAGCTTATTCTCTTTATTCATTGCATAAGCATTCCTTATATAAAAATCTCCTTGATCGACCAGTCGAAGACCTTCGTCAAGGTCTTGAACCGGGCCTGATCGGGCAGGAAATCCGCGCTGGAACGGAAGAGGGAGGAGATGCTCAGACAGCAGGCACGGGAACAGCAGGAACCACCGTCATCAGCGCCCCCGGCAGGCGGGGCAGGGCTGCTTGCCCTGCCCTGTTTTTGTTCAATACTTCACATTGGCCGACACATAGACTGCCCGCCCGTCCCCCGGAGCATGCCGGGTCCGGTCATTGATCCAGACGTATTCATAGTAGCGATTGGCCAGGTTCTTGAGCTGCAACTCCAGGCTCAGTGTGCGCGTGAGCTGATAGGTGGCGCTGGCATCGACGAGCGTATAGCCACCGAACTTGCCGCCGGTATTGGCGGTGGTCAGGTAATAGCTGCCCTGGCCGTTGACCGAGGCGGACAGCTTCAGGTCCGCGCTGGCCTGATAATCGATCCCGCCCGAATAGACGGTGCGCGGCACATGGTCGATCTCCTTGCCGATGGTATTGGGCGCCGTCGGGTCGGGCGTGACGATTTCCGAACGCTGGCGCGAATAGGCCAGCCACAGTGTGATGCGCTTGCCGGCACGCACATTGAGCTGCAGGTCGACACCGCTGCGCCGCGTGCTGCCGACGTTTTCAGAGTCGCCCGTGGGGTCGTTCAGACGCCGCCTGACCTCATCCGAAGCGCGCTGCTCCCACACCGCCACGCGACCATCCAGCCACTCCACCGGGGTGAACTTGAGACCGCTTTCCCAACCCTCGTTGAGGGACGGCCGCAAGTCATTGTTGTTGGACTTGTAGGCCGCAGCGCCCGCGCCAACCTGGAAGGTCCGGCCCCAGTTGGCGTAGACACTGGCCTGGCGGATCGGCGTGTACACCACGCTCAGCTTGGGCTGGCGGATATAGCCGTAGTCCTGGATGCCATAGCTCACGCCGCGCGACGGGTCATTGAAACGTCCTCCCACGTGGTCCACGCGATAGCCGGGAATGATGCGCAGCGCCTCTACCGGCTTGATCACGGCCTGCACATAGGCGCCCACCGTATCGAAGACGAAATGATGATCGCGCGTCTGCGACACCCGCACCTGGTTGACGGTGTTGTAACGCGGACTCTGGTCTTCCTGACGCTCCAGGTTGAAACCACCTTCCAGTGCCAGGTCGCTCATGCCCCCCAGCGCCTGCCAGCGGGGACGATAGGTGGCCGTGGTCAGCAGGCCGTAGTGGGTCTCGTCGATGAGGCGTTCCTGCTGCGAGGTGGTGGAGGAATAGCGCAGCCAGCGCTGGTCGCGGACCCGGTTCAGGTAGAGCCTCGCACCGACCGAGAGCTGGTCGTCAATGTCGGCATCGACATGCAGACTGACCTGATCCATCTGCCGGTTTCCGCCATCGGATTGGGCATAGGCATAGGAAGACGTCGGGTTGCTGTATGCATCCTGGGCGGTGAGGTAGCCCGGTTCCTGCGCGTAGGCGTTGGCATGGCGAATGCTCAGGCCGGTGCGATAGCGCCCGTCATCGCTGGTGTAGAACCACTTGCCGGAGAAGGCGATGTTCTCGCTCTGCGCATGCTGGCGGTAGCCATCCGATTTTTCGTAACCGAGAAAATAGTTCTGTGACCAGTTGCCGTTCTCCACGCCCTTGACCACTTGCACCTGGCGCGTGTTGAAGCTGCCATAGCTCAGGCGCGCTTCATCGTAGTTGCCACCCTGGCGGGTGACGATGTTGACGTTGCCGGCGATATTGTGCAGGCCGTAGCGCGCATCGTTGGTGCCGCGCACGACTTCGATGCGCTCGATGTCCAGCGGGAACAGCGTGCCCAGGAAGGGCATGCCGCCGGCATTGTCGTTGCTGGGCACGCCATCGATGAGGAGCTTGACGGCATTGACCTCGCCCTCACCGTTGAAGCCGCGAAAAGAAAGCTTGCCCGACTCGTTGCCCTGATGGAAGCGGGTCAGCATGACGCCCGGCGACTGCGCAAACAGCTCCCAGTTGTATTGCACCTGCTGTTGCTGGATGCGGTCGGCCCCGATCAGGTCGACCGAACTGAGCACATTGTTCACCGGCAGCGGGCCGCTGCGGCGGCCACTGACTTCCACCGTGCCCAGCGTGAGCGCAGAGTCCTCGCCAGCGCCGGCCGATTGCGCCATGGCCAAGGGTGCGGCGCCCAGGGCCAGCAGGCTGGACAGGGCGGTCAGTTTCAACATGGGTCGGGCGCGATGCAGCGGCCCGGGCCTGCGGGCAGAAATGATGGTCATTGGTCTTGTAATCATCGAATGGCATGCGGCCTCGCCCGGCAGTCACGCTGCCGTCCCCTGGATGCCGCATGGGAAATCAGGAGCGGCAAGGATAAGCGGGGATGATGGCGAATTGAATGTGGCAATTTGTCGCAGGGGCTTGCTACCATGCGTCATTTCAATCTCACCCAGCCGACCTGCCGCGCATGAAAAAGACCGACCTCCGCACGCTCGACCTGAACCTGCTCAAGGCGCTGGCCGCCCTGCTGGACGAACGCAACGTCACGCGCGCCGCCGCCCGCCTGGGTGTGAGCCAGCCGGCCATGAGCGGCATCCTCACGCGGCTGCGCGAGAGTTTCGATGACCCGCTGTTTGCGCGCGGCCAGCGCGGCATCATCCCGACGCCACGGGCGCTGGAGCTGGCCCAGCCGGTGCAGCGCGTACTGCGCGACATCGACGGCCTGCTGCATCCGCCGGTCTTCGACCCGGCCACTGCGCAACTGGATTTCACTATCGCCGCCACCGACTACGCCTTGCGGGCGGTGGCGCTGCCTTTTCTGGCTGCGCTCAAGCAGCATGCGCCGTATATCCGGGTGGCGCTGGCCTCGATGGAGGATGCGCCGCTGCAGGAGCGGCTGGAACGCGGCGAGATCGACCTGGCCCTCACCACGCCGCAGGACACCCCGCCCGGTCTGCATGCGCGGCGGCTCTTCGATGAACACTACGTCTGCGCGCTGCGCGAGGATCATCCGGTGGTGCGCGGGCGGCGCATGTCGCTCAGGCAGTTCTGTGCGCTCGACCATGCACTGGTGTCGTATGCAGGCGATCCCTTCCACGGCGTGACCGACCAGGCGCTGGCCCAGCGCGGATTGCAGCGGCGCGTGAGTCTGTCGGTCAAGCGCTTCCTCGTGCTGCCGGAAATCTTGCGCAATACCGATCTGGTGGCGGTGGTTCCCTATCGGCTGGTGGCGGGCGTGGCCGGCCTGAAACTGCTGGACCCGCCACTGGAAATTGCCGGTTTCACCAAGACCGCCGCCTGGCATGAACGCACCCACCGCGATCCGGCTCAGCGCTGGCTGCGACAGTTGCTCTTTGCCACGGCGGGCTTGTTGCCTTAACGGCGTGCAGCGACGGCCGCCGCTGCCCGGGCCAGACCGGTGATCCATTCCTGATGGGCATTGAGCATGGGATTGGGCAGGGTCGCCGCCAGCGTGCGGGCAGGCTGGCCGTTCTGGGTTTCCTGCGTGAGGATGCGCACGCGCCCGCCTTCCAGATCCTCGAACAGCCAGGCATGGTGCACATCCAGGCGCTGTGCGGCATCGCCCTCGACCCAGCCGTGCCAGGCCACGCGGGCGGCGTGGCCGGGCCGTGGCGGGACATACTCGGTCACCTGGGCCTCGACCGCAAAGCCGAAGGTGGTAAAGCGAAAACGTGCGCCCGCCGACAGCAGCGGGC
This sequence comes from Herbaspirillum sp. DW155, assembly GCF_037076565.1. Classification (NCBI taxonomy): domain Bacteria; kingdom Pseudomonadati; phylum Pseudomonadota; class Betaproteobacteria; order Burkholderiales; family Oxalobacteraceae; genus Herbaspirillum; species Herbaspirillum sp. DW155. Next base: position 5,119,918 of record NZ_AP029028.1, read on the forward strand.
CGCTGCCGTCGTGGAAGCGAATCTCGCTGGCGTTGCCGTAACAGGACGACCACGCGGTGGTGTCATTGAGCAGCGGCCACACCTGCGCCGCCGAGAGGCCGGCAATGATCACTTCATTGGAAACATAGTTGTCGGTGGTACCGGGCAGATAGCCGGCAGGCCAGACGATGGCGGCCTGGGTCGGGGCAGAAGCGGACATGGGAGTTCCTGGATGAATGTTGGACAGGTCTGCATGATGCAGTCCGGCGAATTATTCATCCAATCCTGAAAAGCGAATTTTGATATCAGCTGAACTGATATCTGGCTCACTCATCCGGATCACTCCGCCATCACCACTGCCGCCGCCCTCTGTGCCAGACCCCAGCCGCAATAGAAGGCGATATGCGCCAATGCCTCGCCAAACTGCTCACGGTGCAATCCGTGATGGCTGGCCAGGGCAAGATAGGCAGGCAGGCGCTCGGTCTGGCCCATCGCCGCCAGAGCCGCCAGGGTGACCAGGACACGTTCGCGCGCGGGCAGTCCGGGACGGCGCCAGATCTTCTGCAGCAAGACCGTTTCGGTGAAGTGCGCCAGTGCCGGCGAGAGCGAGGCCGTCTGCCCGATGCCGAACACCGCTTCCTGAAGGTGGAACGGAACGACCGCCGCCAGATCCAGCAACGGTGGTGCCGCAGCGGCCGGCAAGTCCACCTGCAGGCCGCGCTGCAGCAGCACCTCGCGCGCCGCGCCGATGGCGGCGAAGGCATTGGCCAGGCTGGCGTAGCAGCCCAGATGGGTCAGCAGCTCGCTCAGCTCGTCGGCCGACAGGCCGCTGTCGAGCGCCTTGTTGAAGTAATGCGGATAAGCCAGCGTGGCATTGCGTGCCACCAGGGCTGCCACCGTGACCAGGGCGCGCTCGCGTGTGCTCAGGCCGGGACGGTGCCACAGTTCATCGACCACGTGCTCGCGGGTCAGGTCGACCAGCGCCGGGGCCACGCTGGAGAGCATCTCGAAGAGCGCATCGGTTGCAGAGGCTTGTGACATGACGGGCTCCTTTGCGCTCAGGCGCGGCCGCGTGCGAATTGTGCGGCCACTTCGGCCACGCGCTTGCCCAGGTAGGCCGCCGTGGCCAGGTCGCTGGCGCCGGGGGTAACGTCGGCAGGGGCATCGTCGGATTGCGCCATCGCGCCCAGCCAGCCACCGATGCGATTGAGTTCGTCACCGGTCTTGCCGGGGAACAGATCGATGCCCGTCCAGATCATGCCGTGCTGGGCGGCCAACAGCGCCATGGTCATCAGGGAATTGAGTTTGTCGCCATGCAGGGCGCCGGAATTGGTGAAGCCGGCAGCGACCTTGTTGCGCCAGGTCTGGGGGATCCACGCCTGGCGGGTGGAGTCTTCCATGAACTGCTTGAAGCGCGCAGAGATGGTGCCGTTGTAGGTCGGCGAGCCGAAGATGACAGCCTCGCTGTCGGCGATGGCGCTCCAGTCGACACTGCCGGCCGATAGCGGCACCAGGATGGCGTGGGCACCCGCGATTTCCTCCACGCCGCGTGCCACGGATTGTGCGAGTTTTTCAGTGTGGCCGTAGCCGCTGTCGAAGACGATGCTGATGTTCATGGTTTCTCCTGTGGATAAATCAAACGGGTCAAACGGTGACAGGGCTTATTCTGGGCAACATGATTCGATGACGGTAGCGGTGCAATCGTTTAGGATTCATCAAGATGAACTTATCAATCTTTTTCCCGGAGAACATCTGGCATGGATACTTCACAGCGGGTACGCGCGATCATTTCCTTCGTGCAGGCGGCCGATAGCGGCAGCTTTGCCGGTGCCGGCCGGGCGCTGGGCATTTCCTCCGCGGCGGTCAGCCAGAACGTGGCCGGACTGGAGACGGCGCTGGGCGTGCGGCTGATGAACCGCACCACGCGCAGCCTGAACCTGACCGAGGAAGGCAACGCCTTCCTGCGTCAGGCGCGCATTGCCCTGGATGCACTGGACCAGGCCACCGATGCCGTAGTCGCTGCGCGCGCCGCGCCGGCCGGCCGTGTGCGCATCTCCACCAGCGCCGCCTTCGGACGCGAACAGTTGCTGCCGCTGCTGCCCGGCCTGACCCGGCGCTATCCGGCACTGTCGCTGGAGGTGGATTTCGATGACCGGGTGATCGATCTGGTACAGGACGGCTATGACCTGGCCATCCGCGGTGGACGCATCGCCGATTCCTCGCTGGTCTCGCGCACCATCTGCAAACTGAATCTGGTGCTGGTGGCCAGCCCGGCCTACCTGGAAGCGCGCGGCACGCCGCGCCGGCCGCAGGACCTGCACAGGCACGACCTGATCACGCGCAAGTTCCTGGGGGGCAAGGTGTCGCCCTGGAATTTCCAGGGCAGCGACGGCAGCATGACGACCTGGAATACCGAACAGGCGCTGCTGACCCTCTCCTCGCCGGAGACGCTGGTGCAGGCGGCATTGGCCGGCCTGGGCGTGGCCGAAGTGGGGGCACATCATGCGTGGCGCCATCTTCAGCGCGGCGAACTGAAGGTGCTGCTGCCGCGCAGCCATCATCCGGGCCATTACGAGATGTGCCTGCAGTATCCGCATCGTGCGCTGGTGGCCCCGCGTGTGCGGGTGGCGGTGGATTATCTGCTGGAAAGTTTCGCGGCCATGGAAGAACTGCACGTGCCGCTGGCCGCGCTGCGCAGGTACGCAGCGTGATCGCGGGAAGGCTTCACTCCTGCTCGATCAGCGCCGTATAAGGCCCCGGCTGGCGCAGGACGTCGAGGTCGCCGCTGATGTGGCCCAGCCTGACCAGTCCTTTCGAGTAGGCGAAGTCCTTGTAGAACAAGGCGATATTGCCCCAGGGCGCATAGAAGGCGATGTCACCGGTGCGCGGCGTATAGCCGTCCGGCTCGCCGCGCACATCGAGCTTGCGCGGCAGCTGGGCGATCTTCTCGGTCTGGTGATAGTCGGAGAGTTCCAGCGTGAGCGGCAGCTGCGCAGCGAAATCGCGGGCGGCCTGCCCGCCTTCGAGGCGGGCGGTGAGGATGGTGTCGGCAATGGTGATGCGCAGGGTCATGGGCAGCCTCTTAGCAGGGGAACGGGTCTGGGCCACGGCTTGCCAGGGCAACAGGCTTGCCATCGCAGCCATCAGGAAAGCGCTCAGTATCAGGCGCAGCAGGGATGAAGAAGACATGGGCAGCCCGCAGGAAATTCATCTGCGCCGATTGTCGCCGCACCAGCGGTTTCCGATTAGCCCCGGCGCCCTGAATACTGTCATCAGCCCAGCTTATGAATCCGGCCTCCCGTCATCAGCCTGGCTGGCGCGAGCGTCCTTCATAGCGCAGGGCATTGACCACCAGCGAAAACGCCGGCGAAGGCTGGCGCCGGCTCGGATAGTAGAGGTGATAGCCTTCGAAGACCGGGCACCAGTCCTCCAGCACCCGCACCAGCCGGCCGCTGTCGAGATGGGCTTGCAGGTCGTCTTCCGGCAGCAGTACCACGCCCAGTCCGGCCAGGGCAGCGTCGATCTGCGGCGGCACGGTGTTGAAGATGAGGGCGCCATCGACGCGCACGTTGATCTTCTCGCCGTCTTTTTCAAAATCCCACACGTAGAGTCCGCCCGAGGTAGGCATGCGCTGGTTGATGCAATCCTGGGCCATCAGATCGTGCGGATGCTGCGGCACCGGATAGCGCGTGAAATACTCCGGCGAGGCCGCCACCACCATGCGCAACGGCGGGCCGATGGGTACCGCGATCATGTCGCGGTCGATGGTCCTGCCCCAGCGCACCCCGGCATCGAAGCGGTCCGCCACGATGTCGCGCAGGGCATAGCTCATGTCGAACTCCAGCTTGATGTCGGGATAGCGCTTCAACAGCGGCGCCAGCTTGGGCAGCAGGACGCGCTGGATCATGCCGTCGCCACAGGTGAGGCGGACGGTCCCGCCGGGTTTTTCGCGCAGGGCGGTGAGCGCATCGAGCTCGGCTTCGATCTCGTCGAAGCGGTTGCCGATGGTCTGGATCAGGCGCTCCCCTGCTGGCGTGAGCGCGATGCTGCGCGTGGTGCGGGTCAACAGGCGAATCTGCAGGCGCTCTTCGAGGCCGCGGATGGCTTGCGAGAGCGCCGATTGCGTCACACCCAGGGTGGCGGCGGCGCGCGTGAAACTGCCCTCACGCGCAACGGTGACAAAGCCCAGCAAGTCGTTGAGATTGCGTTTGATCATGCAGCCACCCTTCCAATGGTGAGCAAGAACATCAGGTCAGCCTGAGATCGGCCCGCTGCAAACAGGACGCGATGCCGGAGGGGGATGGGATTCATTGATTAGTTCTTCTAATAGGGTAATTAAGGACTGATTACCTAGAACCCATTTCATAAATAGGCGTGAGTGCGAGCGAGTCCCGTTTGGGATGAAGTGCAAGGCGCGAATTTGGGTCAAGACTGGGCGTCTTGACCCAAATTCGTAACGCAGCAATTCGCCCAAACGGGCCGCTCCCTGCGGGTTCTGTCCAGAAAGGGCGCTGGCCGCGTTGCGCTCCTTGCGTGTGGCACCGCCACACGACGCGTCGCGCGCCTTGCCAGCGCCCTTTCTGGACAGAACGCATCTCACGCCTATTTATGAAATGGGTTCTAGTCAATATGGAGCGGGCGCGCGACACTGGGCCGCTTCGACATTCTCCAGGGCAGACACTGCCAGTGCCGCGTACGCTCCATGGCGTGAGGCGGCTGGCAGGGTATTGCCGGTCATCATCATGAGCAGTTCTTCTTCCACCGTATTGCCTCTCTCGTCGGACGCACCAGCGCACGCCTGCTGGAGCGGCGTCTTCGCCATGACGCTCACGGCCTTCGCGCTGGTGGCCTCCGAATTCATGCCGGTCAGCCTGCTGACACCCATCGCACATGATCTCGGGGTCAGCGAAGGGCTGGCCGGGCAGGCCATCTCGGTCTCCGGCACCTTCGCCGTCCTCACCAGCCTGTCGATTGCACGCCTGGCCGGCAGGCTGCCGCGCAAGACGCTGCTGCTGTGGCTGACAGCGTTGATGCTGCTGTCCGCTCCGGTCATTGCATGGGCGCCCAACTATCCCGTCTACATGGCCGGGCGGGTCTTGATCGGCATCGCCATCGGCGGCTTCTGGTCGATGTCGGCCGCTGCGGCCATCCGCCTGGTACCGCCGCACAAGGTGGGGCGCGCCCTGGCCATCTTCAATGGCGGCAATGCCCTGGCCACCGTGGTGGCCGCACCGCTGGGCAGCTATCTCGGTGCCGTCATCGGCTGGCGCGGCGCCTTCCTGTGCCTGGCGCCGGTGGCCTTGCTGGCACTGCTGTGGCAAGGGGCCAGCCTGCCGCCGATGCGTCCTGCGGCGCGTGCACAGGCCGCACCGCATCCACTGGCCCTGCTCGCCACACCTCTGGTGGCCCTGGGCATGGCGGGTGCGAGCCTGCTCTTCATGGGCCAGTTCACGCTCTTCACCTATCTGCGTCCCTTCCTCGAAAACGAGACGCGCGTGCAGGTGCAAACCCTGTCGCTGATCCTGCTGCTGATCGGCGTGGCCGGCTTCATCGGCACCATGCTGATCGGGCGGTGGCTGCAGCGTTCGTTCTATGCCACGCTGGTCTTCATCCCGCTGCTGATGGCCATCATCGCGCTGGCACTGGTGGCCTGCGGTCATCACGTGTTGCCGGTGAGCCTGCTGCTGGCGCTGTGGGGCCTGGTGACGACGGCGGCCCCCGTGGGCTGGTGGTCGTGGGTGGCCCGTACCCTGCCCGAGAACGCCGAAGCCGGTGGCGGGCTGATGGTCGCGCTGGTGCAACTGGCCATCGGACTGGGATCGACCATGGGCGGCCTGCTGTTCGATCACGGCGGCTATCAATTCAGCTTCTTTGCCAGCGCCGGCGTGCTGCTGGCCGCTGCCTTGCTGGCCGCGCTCACGGCACGCCAGGATCGCGGGCATTCAGTCACCAAGAGGACATCTCCATGAAAATCATCCGTAACGGCAGCACTCCTTCGGCCAAAGGTCCGGCCTCCTTCTTCACCGGCAACGTGCGTATCGACAGTTTCTTCCAGGGCGAGGAACCGGCGCGTGCAGGCGGTGCCATCGTCACCTTCGAACCCGGCGCCCGCACCGTCTGGCATACCCATCCGCTGGGCCAGACCCTGATTGTCACGCAGGGGGTAGGCTGGACCCAATGCGAAGGCGGCCCGCGTACCGAGATCCGGGCCGGCGACGTGGTGTGGTGCCCCTGCCAGCGCCGTCACTGGCACGGCGCTACCGCCACCACGGCGATGACGCACGTGGCCATCACCGAGCTGCTCGATGGCAAGAACGTCGAGTGGATGGAACCGGTCAGTGATGAGCAATACCTGGGTGGGCCGGTCGTCACCGACTGACGGCTTTACCCTGCCATGTCCCTGCGTGGCGGCAAGCCGCCATCACCCTCATCGCACTCATCCGCGCACCGCGCCAGGCGCTGAACACGGGAGCTAAAAAAATCGGACTGGCGCGATGGCACCAGTCCGATTTTTCTTGAGGCCGCGCTGTTACAACAATCAGGCCGCCATGCTGGCGTTGTCGATCACGAAGCGATACTTGATGTCGCCCTTGAGCATGCGCTCGTAGGCAGTGTTGATCTCCTCAGCACGGATGAGTTCGATGTCGGCGACGATGCCGTGTTCGGCGCAGAAGTCCAGCATCTCCTGGGTTTCCGGAATGCCACCGATGAGAGAGCCGGCCAGCGAACGGCGCTTCATGATGAGATTGAAGACATTCGGCGACGGATGCGGCGTGGCCGGTGCGCCGACCAGGGTCATGGTGCCTTCACGCTTCAACAGCGAGAGGAAGGCATCGAGGTCGTGCGGTGCCGCCACGGTATTGAGGATGAAGTCGAAGCTCTTGGCGTGCGCGGCCATCTCTTCAGCGTTGCGCGAGACCACCACTTCATCGGCACCCAGGGCCTTGGCATCGGCGCGTTTGGATTCTGATGTGGTGAAGGCCACCACGTGCGCGCCCATGGCGTGCGCGATCTTGATCCCCATATGGCCGAGGCCGCCGATGCCGACCACGCCGACCTTCTTGCCGGGACCGGCGCCCCAGTGGCGCAGCGGCGAATAGGTGGTGATGCCGGCGCACAGCAGCGGGGCCACGGCGGCCAGGTCGGCTTCCGGATGGCGCACGTTCAACACGTAGCGCTCATGCACCACGATCTGCTGCGAGTAGCCGCCCAGGGTCCAGCCGGGGGCGTCGTCGGTCTTGCCGTTGTAGGTGCCGACCATGTTGTCGCAATAGTTTTCCAGGCCTTCTTCGCAGTCCGGGCAGCTCTGGCAGCTGTCGACGATACAGCCCACGCCGACCAGATCGCCGACCTTGAACTTGCTGACGTGCTTGCCCACGGCCGCAACACGGCCCACGATCTCGTGGCCGGGAACGCAGGGGTACTGGGTGCCGGCCCATTCGGAACGGACCTGGTGCAGGTCGGAGTGGCAGATGCCGCAGTAGGCGATATCGATCTGCACGTCGTGCGGGCCGGTGGCGCGACGGGTGATTTCGAGATGTTCGATCGGCTTGTCGGCCGCGTGGGCGCCATAAGCATGTACTTGCATGGGATCTCCTAAAGTAAGCTGGCGATGAAAATGAACAGGCAAAGAACTCGTCAACCTGTCATGGAAATGGATGTAAATGGAATATTGTGGCGTTCATCAAACAGCAAAGACAGGCCTATTTCACCAGGATTCCTGCCTAAAATTCCAGGACGGAAACGGACATCGGCGAGTCATTTCCGATGCATCCGCCAGGCGGGCAGAGTGCGTGCCAGTCTGGCGATTCTGCCTCATCATGCGAAGCGAGATTAGCCGGTCCGGGCTTAATTGGTCTATAAGCCGGGCTAATTAGTTCCGGCGCCGATCTCATGTCAGACTGGCCGCCTGTACCGCTTCGTGAACACCCTGTGAATGCCCTCCGATGAACGACACCACCGACCTCAAGGTATTGCGCGCCCTGCGCGACTGGCGCCGCGAGGGCCGTAGCGCCCTGCTGGCCACCGTGGTCTCGACCTGGGGCTCGTCACCGCGGCCGGTGGGATCACAGCTGGCGATCCGCGATGACGGCCGGCTCATCGGTTCGGTCTCCGGTGGCTGCATCGAGGATGACCTGCTGTTCCAGTACCTCAGCCAGCGCCCGGCAGGCTGGGGCCGCGCCGAGGCGCCGCAGCAGGTACGCTACGGCATCGATGCCGATGAGGCACATCGCTTCGGCCTGCCCTGCGGCGGCACGCTGGCGCTGCTGCTGGAATTCGATCCACCGGCGGACATGCTGGACGAACTGGTCAACACGCTGGAACGTGGCCAGCTGGTCTGTCGCCGCCTGGATTGCCACGATGGCCGCAGCCGCATCGAAGTCAGCGAGTCGCCGACCGAACTGGTGTTCGACGGCAACACGTTGCGCCATACCATGGGGCCGGATTACCGGATGCTGTTGATCGGTGCCGGCATGCTGGCCGAATACCTGGCGACGATGGCGCTCTTCAACGGTTTTTCGGTGACCATCTGCGATCCGCGTTCGGAATACCTGGGCAGCTGGTCGGTGGAGGGCGTACGCATTGTCACCGACATGCCCGACGATGCCGTGCTGGCCTTCCGCCCCGATCAGCGCAGCTGCGTCATCGCCCTCACCCACGATCCCAAGCTGGATGACCTGGCACTGCTGGAAGCGGTGGCCAGCCCGGCCTTCTATGTCGGTGCCATCGGTTCGCGCCGCAACAGTGCGGCGCGCAAGGACCGCATGATCACCCACTTCGGCCAGACCGAAGAAAGCCTGGCGCGCCTGCGCGGACCCATCGGGCTCTACATCGGCAGCAAGACGCCAGCGGAAATCGCAGTGAGCGTGATGGCCGAGGTACTGGCCGTCAAGAATGGCCTGCGCCTGCCGGAAACCTTATCGGTCGCATCGATGAAAGAAGCCGCATCGCCGACCGCCAGCCCCGCCCCGAAACGCTGAGCCACCCTGCGCCGAGCTACCCACACGGTATCTCGCCGGGCTCTGCCCTCTCTGCTCCTGCACCATGACTGATACGACCACACTGGCCGCCGCCATCGACGAGCATCTGGCCGGCAATGCCGAAGCCGCAGCTCAAACTTACCTGCGCATTCTGGAAGACGACCCCATCCATCCCGAGGCACTGCATTACTACGGCATCTACCTGTACCAGGCAGGCCGCCATGCCGAGGCGATCGAATCCCTGGAACTGGCGGCCGCGCTCGATCCGGGACAAGGCCATTGGCACAACGACCGCGGCAATGTGCTGTTCGCGCAGGGCTTGTGGGAAGCCGCTGCAGAGGCCTATCAGGAGGCGGTCAGCTGCCTGCCCGATGATGCACAATGCTGGACCAACCTGGGAAGCGCGCTGCGGCAAATGGCGCATGTCGGGCAAGCGCGTTCCGCTTTCCTGCAGGCGGTGGCGTTGCAGCCCGACAACCTGGCCGCGCTGCAGCAACTGGGAGCGATCTACGAGCAGGAAGGCGACAACATGCAGGCATCGCACTACCAGTGCCGTGCCTACGTGTTGCCGCCATGGGAGGGCAAATCACGCGAGCTGCTGGGCATTTCCTTCTACTTCCTGAACCGTCTGGAGGAAGCCGCCGAGGTCTATCGCACCTGGCTCAGCGAAGAACCGGATCATCCGGTCGCGGCCCACATGCTGGCGGCATGCTCGCAGCAAGAGGTTCCGGTGCGCGCCTCGGACGCCTACATCGAACGTCACTTTGACCGCTACGCCGAGACCTTCGAACAGAACCTGCTGCACAGCCTCGACTATCGCGGTGCGCAGATGATCGCCACCGGCCTGGCGCGGATCGATCCGCCTGTGCAGCCAGGCCGCACGATCGATCTCGGCTGCGGTACCGGCTTGTGTGCGCCGGTCCTGGCGCCTTACAGCGCCCATCTGGTTGGTGTCGACCTCTCCGGCAAGATGCTCGCCAAGGCCGCTGCCAGCGGCCACTATGATCTGCTGGTGAAATCCGAGATCGGCCGCTATCTGGCCAGCGTGCCTGCTTCCTGCGAGCTCATCGCTGCCGCCGATACCCTGATCTATTTCGGTCACCTGCTCCCGCTGCTGACGTCAATGCATGCGGCGCTGAAAGAAGGTGGGTATCTGGTCTTCACCATCGAGGTACTGGCCTCCGATGAAGCTGCCGGCCAGGACTTCCTGCTGCATCCGAGCGGACGCTACCGGCACCGGCCGGATGCCGTGGCGCGCCTCCTGGCGCAGTGCGGGCTGGCATTGCGGCATCGCAGCCTGCACGTGCTGCGCAAGGAAATCGGCGCTGACGTCGCCGGTGCCGTCTTCCTGGCCCAACGTACTGCCTGATCTGCCCTGCCCGGCATAAAAAAGGACCGCTGCCTGTCAAGGCCAGCGGTCCGAACGGGACTTCATGAAAAACAGGATCAGCGCATCTGCAACACGATGGGGTTGCTGCTGGCCGGATTGGTGCGTTCGCGCAGGGTCTTGACGTCTTCCACCTTGACCGCGCCGCCGTGGTTGCCCCAGCTGCTGCGCACGAAGGTGAGCACGTCGGCGATCTCGGCATCGCTCAACTGATTGCGGAAGGGCGGCATGCGATACGAATCCGGTACGCCAGCAGCGACCACACGCGCCGAGCCGTTCAGGGTCACGTTGATGGCTGATGCGTCCTCCCTGGCCAGCGAGGAGACGGCACCGGCCAGCGGTGGAATCCACGGCGCACGCCCGCGCCCATCGACCGCATGGCAGGCCGCGCACTTGGCCATGTAGGTGCGTGCAGCGGGCGTCTCCAGGCGTTGTGCAGCCAGGGCGGTGGTGGTGCCGCCATCATATTTCCAAGGATCACCATCGCGCCTGGGATCGCCCGGCAAGGACTTCAGGTAGCGGGCGATGGCCTGCAGATCCTGGTCGCTCATGAACTGCGTAGAGTTGTTGAAGGCATCGGCCATGGAACCGAACACCACCGCATGCTGGTTGCGGCCGGTCTTGAGGAACTGCACCACCTCCGCCTCGCTCCAGCGGCCGATGCCGATGTTGACGTCGCCGCGCAGGCTGGGGGCGTACCAGCCATCGAGCAGTGCACCGGACAGGTAGAGCGGGTTGCCGCCGTCGAGCCCCTTTTCGTTCATGGCCACGCCGCGCGGCGTATGGCAGCTGCCGCAGTGGCCGGCCCCCTGGACCAGATAGGCGCCCCGGTTCCAGAGTGCATCCTGTTTCGGATCAGGCTGGTAGGGATGCGGGCTGGTGAAGGCCAGATTCCAGAAGGCCAGCGGCCAACGCATGTTGAGTGGCCAGGGAATCTCGCTTTCCTGATTGGCCTGCACCACCGGTTTGACGCCATGCATGAAGTAGGCATAGAGCGCCCCGATGTCCTCGTCCGACATCTTGGCGTAGGAGGGATAGGGCATGGCCGGATAGAGCCGGTGACCATCGCGCGCCACACCGTGGCGCAGGGCGCGGTCGAATTCGGCCAGGGTGTAGTCGCCGATGCCGCTGCCGCGGTCGGGCGTGATGTTGGTGGCGTAGATGGAACCCAGCGGGGTGGCCATTTCCAGCCCACCGGCGAAGGGCTTGCTCTTGGGCGTACTGTGGCAGGCCACGCAATCAGCCTGGCGTGCCACATACTCGCCACGCCGGATCAGTTCGGCCGAAGGCGGCGGTGGTGCCGGCGCGGCGTCGAAGGGCGAGGCCGGGGTACGCAGGGCGATCCAGGCTGCGGCGATCACCAGCGCTGCGAGGATCAACAGGAAGACGCGCAGCTTGCCGTTTTTTTTATCAGTCATGAATGCGTCAGTCCGCCATCAGACCTTGAAGGTGTAATGCGACAGCGGCATGCTGCGGATGCGCTGGCCGGTGAGGTGCGATACCGCATTGGCCACCGCCGGCGGCACGGCCGGCAGCGGCGGCTCGCCGATGCCGCCCATCTTGGCGCCACTCTCGATGATCTTCACGTGGACCCGTGCCATGCGCTGCGGCGGCAGGATGGGGTAGAGATCTTAGTTGCGTGCCACGCGTGCGCCTTCCTTGTAGACCACCTCTTCCAGCAAGACCTGCGACAGGCCCAGCGTGACGGCGCCATTGACCTGCGCCTCGACGATGGCCGGGTTGACGATGCGGCCCGGATCGATGGCTTCCCAGATGTCGTGCACGCGCACCTGGCCGTTCTCGATGGAGACTTCGGCAATGGCCGCCGTCTCGGTGCCGAAGGCCTTGGCCATGGCGATACCGCGCGCGCGGCGCGTGCCGTCGGGCGCAGTGAAGGGACCGCGCTTCCAGCCACCGGACAGATCGGCGGCCGCACGCAGTAGCGTGGTCAGGCGCTCGTTGCCCTGCAGCAGGCGCAGCTCATAGGGATCCTGGCCGCCCTTGTCGGCGATCTCGTCGAGGAAGGCTTCGTAGAAAAAGTCATTCATCGAATTGCCGACCGAACGCCAGTACCCAAGGATGGGCGGGTTCTTCACGAAACGCTGGCCGATGCGCTTGTGGGCAAACTGATAGGACTTGCCGGCCAATCCTTCCAGCGCGGTCGGGTCGATCTTGTTGCGCTTGTTGGCAATCGATTCGGTCGGACCTTCGGTGGCGCTGATGGCTTCGATGGCGATGGGGAAACCCTTGTCATCCAGGCCGGCGCGGAACTGCACCACCGCCATCGGACGCATGGTGTCGCGGGCGAATTCCTCCTCGCGGCTCCAGATCACCTTGACCGGACGGCCCACGGCCTTGGCCAGCTGGATCGCCTGCGGGAACACCATGGCCGTCTCGTAGAGGAAGTGACGCCCGAAGAAGCCGCCCAGCAGCGGCGAATGGATGATGATCTTTTCCGGGGCCAGTCCGGTCTGCTTGGCGATGGCGCCCTGGAACATCTCCGGCGCCTGGTTGGGTATCCACATCTCCAGCGTGCCATCGGCATTGAAGCGGGCGGTGGCCGAGGGCGGCTCCAGCTGCGCGTGGTTCAGGTACTGGCTGCGGTAGCTGGCTTGCACCACGGTCTTGGCACTGGCCAGGGCCTTGGCCACGTCGCCTTCGTTCTCGGACTCATCCACCGTGGCGGTGGACCTGGCCAGCTGATCGGCGAAGGCCTCGGTGGAAAAGTCGGCCGGTACGTAGCGGCGATCCGGTGCCGGGCCGGGGTCGCTCCAGTCGACCTGCAGCGCTTCGACGGCGCGCTTGGCATTCCACCAGCGCTCGGCCACCACGGCCACAGCGCCCGGCAGGCGATGCACCGAATGCACGCCGCTCATCTTGCGCACCTCGGCTTCATTGCGGATGCTGCCCACGTCCAGCCCCAGGCGGGGTGCGTGTTGCACGGCGGCCTGCAGCATGTTCTCGACTTGCGTGTCGATGCCGTATTGCGCGCGGCCGGTGGATTTGTCGAGCACATCCAATCGCGCCAGGGGCTTGCCGATCCAGCGGAACTGGCTGTCGTCCTTGAGCCGGATGGTCTCCAGCGGCGGATTGGGCAGGTCCAGCGCCTTGGGCGCGAGTTCGCCATAGCTGATCGAACGGCCACTGGCCGCATGCACCACGCGTCCGGGCTCGGTGGTGAGGCTCTCCAGCGGCACCTGCCATTGATTGGCGGCGGCCTGCATGAGCAGATGACGCGCCAGTGCACCCACGCGGCGCATGGTCGGATAGCTGGTGCGCACCGACATGCTGCCACCGGTGATGCGAATGCCGATGTCCATCACCTTGTACTGGTCATTGGCGGGCGCATTGTGGACTACGAAGCGCGCCGGATCGGCATCCAGCTCTTCGCCCACGATCTGTGCCATGGCCGTGAAGATGCCCTGCCCGCCTTCGACGAAGGGGCTTTGCAGATGGATGCTGTTGTCGGGACGGATTTCCAGGAAGGCCGGCACGCGCGTGCCGGGCGCAGCCGGCGCGGCATTGGCCTGCGCACGGGCATTGCCGGCCGGCAAGGTGAAGCCGACCACCAGCGAACCGGCGGCGGTGCCGGCCGAGGTCAGCAGGAAGCGGCGGCGCGAGACGTTGACCGGCTCGCCCTCGGGCAGCAGTTCGTGCAGCGGCAGATCGCGTGGCTGGTTCATGCTTGCTCCTTGCCGGCCTTGGCCTTCTGGGTCTTGCTCCACTGGATGGCGGCGACGGCCCCCACGCCGACCACGGCGGCAGCGGCCACGGCGGCACGGTTCACGCCATCGGTACCAACCGGTGCGGCCGGCGAGGTGGCCGCAGCAGCGGCGGCTGGTGCGCCAGTTGCGCCAGTTGCGCCTGACAAGTCATGCATGGCGGCCTTGATGGCGTTGTAGGTACCGCAGCGGCAGAGGTTGACCATGGCCGCGGCGATCTGTTCGTCGCTGGGCTGGGCCACCTGCTTCAGGAGGGCGGTGGCGGCCATCACCTGGCCGGACTGGCAATAGCCGCATTGCGGCACCTGATGCCTGACCCAGGCATCGACCACTTTCTGGCCGACCGGATCGGCGGTGACCGCTTCAATCGTGGTGACCTTACGCCCGGCCATGGCGCCCACCGGCATGACGCAGGAGCGCAGCACCTCGCCATCGACCATCACCGAACAGGCGCCACATTGGGCCAGGCCGCAGCCGTACTTGGTCCCGGTCATGCCGAGTTCATCGCGGATCACCCACAGCAGGGGCGTTTCGGCATCGGAGGTGATCTGGTAAGTCTTGTCGTTGATCTGGAGTTCCATGGTTCCTGCCATCGGGGTTGAGAACGCAAGCCAGCGCGGACGGGCGCTCTGGAGGGATGTGAAGGACGCAGCAAGGCGACATTAAATGCAATCCCCGCATGATGGCGCATCACGCGGGGACTGATTAGCTGAGCTGAACTTAAAGGGGATATTAGACGAGCTAATGAATCTCGTCCGGAGGTGAAGGGAAAAGTCAGAAACCAGGGCAGCGCTCAACCCGAGCGCAAGAGCTTGCAGATCGTCCCGGCTAGCTGGCGTCGGTCGCCTTGCGTGGCCGTCCGCCCTTCCTGCCATTTTCGCGTACGGCCAGAATCTTGGCCTCGCTGCTGCGGCTGCCGTTGCGGGCGGCGACGACCGTGGTGGCCAACTTCATCAGCGAAGGGCTGGCTGCGACCAGCCCCGCTATCGACACGTGCAGGTCCCGCTCTTCGAGGCAGAGGGCGGTGCCGGCGTATCCGATTTCGATGCGCCCCAGCTCAGCTGTACTCAAGGTGCTGAACTCGGGATAGTGGTCAATCGGCAGGAAGATGCCGGTCTTGTCGGCGAAGCCGATAGCGATGACTTCAAGGCTGGGCAAGTAAGTCACGCGGGTAGCCTGCAAGCCGGACTGGCTGCGCTGTCGGCCCAGGGCCATGGCCTGCTCCAGCACTTCCTCCGTGACGGAAGGGTTATCGCGTTTCTTTGCTTTGACTGTCATAACTCGATCTCCAGGGGCAGCGCATGCCCGACAAGTTGCAACTCGGTTCGGTCGCGCCAGGGCACATAACGGGCCGAGACGATCTCGAAGGTGTTCCTCCGGAACACGCTGGGGCTGACCACCTGTTCCCGGCAGGAATCCCAATGCTGGTGGTCGACACAGACAGAGTGCCGGCTCAACCACCACCGCTGGCGTGCCATCCGCAGGTTGGCCGGTTGTTCGATGACCTGCCTGAGCTCCTCGAGCAGGGAGGCGCTCGGTCCATGTCCTGTCGGCTTCACGTCCCAGAGCGCCACGCCGTTATGCCAAAAGCTGAATTGGAAGCGGGCATCCCAGCGCTGGTTTCCCACGTGCACATGCGGCGGGCAGTGCTCGTTGCGGGTGAAGATGGAAACAACGTAGCCTCGATGGGAACAGATCTTCATAAACCTAACCGTTAGGTTATTGGATTGAGAGCCCCATTGCAAGCCTTGTACGCACACCCGGCTGCGGCGAGCGCATCTTGCATGCAAATACAACGGATGAACTCAGACGGGGAAATGGAACGGCGCCGCGTCAGCAGCGCCGTGTTCCGAGGAGGCTAAGGAGGGAAAGAAGAGATGTCAGCGGCAGGGGCGAAGGTAACGCCGCTTTCTAAAAATTTTTCAATAAGTATTCGCGGCGCAAGGCCGTCAGTCCCGCACCCCCAGGCGATACACCGTGGTCTGCCGGTACACCTGTCCCGGCCGCAGGATCACGGCCTCGCGCAATGGCGTGTTGACCTGATCGGGATAGGACTGCGCCTCCAGGCAGAAGCCGTCATGGATGGCATACGGCTGCTCGCCCCGGCCCTGCACACCGGAGAGGAAATTGCCGCTATAGAACTGCAACCCCGTCTCGGTGGTGGAAACGCGCAACTCGCGCCCCGAGCCCGGCTCGTAGACGCTGGCCACCTCGCGCAGGGTCTGCGCCACGCGACTCTCGCCCGGCGCCGGTTCATGTTCGCTGCGCAGGCAATAGCAATGGTCGAAGCCACCGGCCAGTTTCAGTTGCGGATCGGGCCAGTCCAGGCGCGGGCCGATGGGGGCCGGCTGGCGGAAATCGAAGGCGCTGCCGGCCACATCGGCGCGGCCTTCCGGAATCAGCCTGGCATCGACCTGCAGGTAGCCATCGGCCTCGATGGCGATGATGTGATCGCGGATATCGCTGGTGCCACCATTGAGGTTGAAGTAGGCATGCGAGGTCAGGTTGATGGGCGTGGCCGCATCGCTGGTGGCGGTGTAGTCGATGCGCAACTGGCCCTCATCATCCAGCCGGTACAGCACCGACGCCATCACCGTGCCGGGAAAGCCCGCCTGCCCCGCCGGCGAGACCAGCATCAGGCGCAGACCTTCGGGATCGGGCTGCACCTGCCAGCGCTGGGCATGGAAACCTTCGCGACCGCCATGCAGATGATTGTCGCCTTCGTTGCAATCGACCTGATGTGCCACGCCGTCGAGTTCGAAACGTCCCCCGGCAATGCGGTTACCCCAGCGCCCGACGATGGCGCCGAAATACGCCGGGTTGTGCGCGTATTGCTCGACCCGCTCAAAGCCCAGCAGGACATCGGCCTCACGGCCATAGCGATCCGGTGCCCACCAGTTGACCATGGTGGCGCCGAGGTCGCTGATGGTCACGCGCATGCCGGTGTGATTGCGCAGGGTGTAGAGACGGATACCGTCAGCGGAGGTGGTGTGGGAGAGGGTGAAGTGCGTCATTTTGTGGTGGTAAGAAGGGAGGGCCCCGTGGATTTCTTCTTGGGTCGGACGGCGGAGGCGGACGGCGCAGCCGAGCGCTCCAGTCCGGCGACGAATTGTTCCTGATACTCCCTGGGCGTGCAGCCCAGTTCGCGTTTGAACACGGCGTGCAGGTATTGCACGGTGGTAAAACCGCAGCTCACGGCGATGTCGGCGGCATGGCTGCCGGCCTGTTCCAGCATGCGCTTGGCGGCCTCCAGCTTGAAGCGCAGGATCTCATCATGGACGCTGCGGCCCAGCTCACGGCGGAAATACCATTCCAGCGACGAGCGCGAGATGCCCACGTAGTCGGCCACCTGGTCGGTCTTGATGCCCTGACAGGCGTACTGGCGGATGAAGTGCAGCGCCTGCATCACGTGCGGATGATTGCGCACCTCGTGGCGGCTGGAAGCCAGCACGTTGATACCCACCGGCGGCACCATGATGCGCGTGTCCGGAAAGCGCGCGCCATGCAGCATCTGGTGCAGCAGGTGGGCGGCGGTGCGGCCCATCTCGACGCTGCCCTGGATCACCGAACTCAGGGGAATGCGCGTGAGCACACGTGCCAGCGGATCATTGTCGATCCCGATCAGCGCCACCTGCTCCGGCACCGCGATGCCGGCGAACAGGCAGGCCTGCAACAACTGCCGCGCCCGCGCATCGGTGACGGCGATGATGCCCACCGGCTTGGGCAGGCTGCGCACCCAGGCGATCTGCTGCTCCACGGCGGTATCCCAGGACTGCGCACTGGTGCCCACGCCGCGATAGATGTGACCGGTGATGCCGTCCGCCCCGGTGAGGTCGGTGAAGATGCGCTCGCGCTCCTGCGCCCAGCGGTTGCAGGGCGACTCGGGCAAGCTGTACAGGGCGAAATGCTGCAGGCCGGCTTCGATCAGGTGGTCGTAGGCCAGCTTGACCATCTTGTAGTTGTCAGTGGCCACGTAGGGCCGGTTGGCCGGATATTGCGAGGGGTCCGCATAGGAGCCGCCGATGGCCACCACCGGCAACTGCACGCCTTCCAGCGCGGCGGTCGTCACGGGGTCGTCGAAGTCGGCAATGATGCCGTGCCCGGCCCAGCGCTCGATGCCCTGCGGGCGGCAGCGGAAATCCTCCTCCAGGTACAAGTCCCAGGAGGCGCGGGTGCTGCTAATGTATTCGCCGATGCCGGAAATGATTTCCCGGTCGAAAATCTTGTTGCCATTGAAGAGCAAGGCAATCCGGTGCACCGTGGGAGTTTTTGCCACGCTGTGTCTCCTGTTTGCCGGCGTCGTCGGGCGCGCCGTTCTTGTGTTCGTCGAATTGTAGCGAGCCATCGTCGAAATGACGGATATGTGCTCCTGCAACAAAAAGAATCACTAAGCCGTTTGGTGAATTTCGTAATTGTAGAGGGGATTGGCACGGGGCTAGACTCCCCCTCGCACCATCATGCGGCGTGACCCCATCCTGACAAGCTCGGCCCCAAGCGCCCCCGGAAGAGATTGCCCCAAAACGGGCCACCGATTCCACCCGGTCATGCCGCTTCAAAAATCATAATCAATTCAAATTCAATTCAAATCGGAGACTGGACTATGAAGGCAATGCTGAAGAAGACCGTATTGGCGCTGATGACCGTGACCACCCTGTCCATGGTGGCCGGCAGCGCCATGGCCGACGCCAAGAATCCCAAGATCGGTTTTTCCATCGATGACCTGCGCGTGGAGCGCTGGGCGCGCGACCGCGACTTCTTCACCGCCGCCGCCGAAAAGCTGGGCGCCAAGGTCTATGTGCAATCGGCCGATGCCAGCGAGCAACGCCAGATTTCGCAGATCGAGAATCTGATCTCGCGCGGCGTGGACGTGATCGTGATCGTCCCCTTCAACGCCACGGTCCTGACCAACACCATCAAGGAAGCCAAGAAGACCGGCATCAAGGTGCTGTCCTATGACCGCCTGATCCTCAACGCCGATGTCGATGCCTACATCTCCTTCGATAACGAGAAGGTCGGTGAAATGCAGGCCGAGGGCATCCTGAAGGTCAAGAACAAGGGCAACTTCTTCCTCCTGGGCGGCTCGCCCACCGACAACAACGCCAAGATGTTCCGCGAAGGTCAGATGAAGGCGTTGAAGCCCTACATCGACAAGGGCGACATCAAGATCGTCGGCCAGCAATGGGTCAAGGAATGGAACCCGACCGAAGCGCTGTCCATCGTCGAGAATGCGCTGACGGCCAACAACAACAAGATCGACGCCATCGTGGCCTCCAACGACGGCACTGCCGGTGGCGCGATCCAGGCTCTGGCCGCGCAGAAGCTGGCCGGCAAGGTGCCGGTCTCGGGTCAGGATGCCGATCTCGCCGCAGTCAAGCGCGTGGTGGCCGGGACCCAGACCATGACCGTCTACAAGCCCCTGAAGCAGATCGCCACCGAAGCCGCCAACCTGTCCGTGCAACTGGCCCGCAACGAGAAGCCGACCTACAACGCCCAGTATGACAACGGCTTCAAGAAGGTCGACAGCCTGCTCTTGAAACCCATCCTGCTGACCAAGGAAAACGTCAAGGTGCTGGTCGATGATGGCTTCTACACCCAGGCCCAGATCGACGGCCGCTGATCGCTGACTCAAGCATGCCGGCTGCATCCCCCGGAGCAGCCGGCATCGCCGTCTGCGCCGCCCTGCGCGGCGCAGACCCTGAAGACTGACTGGAAAGAACAGGCATGTCCGAGTATCTGTTAGAAATGAAAGGCATCGTCAAGAGCTTTGGCGGTGTGCGTGCCCTGGACGGCATCGACATCAAGATCCGGCCCGGTGAATGCGTGGGCCTGTGCGGTGAAAACGGCGCGGGCAAATCGACGCTGATGAAGATCCTCTCCGGTGTCTATCCCCACGGCACCTGGGACGGCGAAATCCTGTGGGACGGCAAGCCGTTGCAGGCCCATTCGGTGCGTGACACCGAAGCCGCCGGCATCGTCATCATCCACCAGGAACTGATGCTGGTCCCCGAGCTGTCGGTGGCCGAGAACATCTTCATGGGCCACGAGATCACCCTGCCGGGTGGACGCATGAACTACCCGGCCATGTATCGCCGCGCCGAAGAACTGATGCGCGAACTGAACATGCCCGACATCAACGTGGCCCTGCCGGTCTCGCAATATGGCGGCGGCCATCAGCAACTGGTGGAGATCGCCAAGGCGCTCAACAAGGATGCGCGCCTGCTGATCCTGGATGAACCCTCGTCGTCGCTCACCGCCTCCGAGATCGCAGTGCTGTTGAAGATCATCAAGGACCTGAAGGCGCGCGGCGTGGCCTGCGTCTACATCTCCCACAAGCTCGACGAAGTGGCCGAGATCTGCGACACCATCTCGGTGATCCGCGATGGCAGGCACATCGCCACCACGCCCATGCAGGAGATGGACGTGGACAAGATCATCACGCAGATGGTCGGCCGCGAAATCACCGCCATGTATCCCGAGCGCAATCACGCCATCGGCGAAGTGGTGCTCGAAGCCCGCCACATCACCTGCTACGACATCGACAATCCACGTCGCAAGCGGGTCGATGATGTTTCCTTCAGCGTGCGCCGGGGCGAGATCCTGGGCATTGCCGGACTGGTCGGTGCGGGGCGTACCGAACTGGTGTCAGCCATCTTCGGCGCCTACCGCGGACGTTACGAAGGGCAGGTGCTGCTGGAGGGCAAGCCGGCCGATACCGGCTCGCCCCTGAAGTCCATCCGCCAGGGCCTGTGCATGGTGCCGGAAGACCGCAAGCACCACGGCATCGTGCCCGATCTGGACGTGGGCCAGAACATCACGCTGACGGTGTTGAACCGCTTCTCGCGTGGCACCCGCATCGACAGTAGCGCCGAACTGAAAACCATCCAGGACGAGATCAGCCGCCTGCGCGTCAAGACGGCCTCGCCCTTCCTGCCCATCACGGGGCTGTCGGGCGGCAACCAGCAGAAGGCGGTGCTCTCGAAGATGCTGCTGGCCCAGCCCAAGGTGCTGATCCTGGACGAACCCACGCGCGGCGTGGACGTGGGCGCCAAGGCGGAAATCTACCGGCTCATCTCGGAGCTGGCCAAACTGGGCCTGGCCATCATCATGGTCTCCTCCGAACTGGCCGAAGTGCTCGGCGTGTCGGACCGCGTGCTGGTGATCGGCGAAGGCAAACTGCGCGGCGACTTCATCAACGACAACCTGAGCCAGGAAACCGTGCTGGCCGCTGCCATCAACCAGCCCGTCCCGCAAGCGTCCCCACGCGCGGTGGCGGTCTGACAAAACATCACAAGGTGAATTCGGTATGACTACAAGCAATCTGAGCAGCGCCACCGGCGGTGCGGTCGGTGGAGCGGGCGGCATGGCCAATCTGAAGCTGGTGTTTCGCCGCTACAAGATCATTGCGCTCTTGATCGCCATCGCCATCATCTGGGGCTTCTTCAGCTTCATGACCGATGGCGGTTTCGTGACACCCCGCAATCTCTCCAACCTGCTGCGCCAGATGTCGGTGACCGGCATCCTGGCCTGCGGCATGGTGCTGGTCATCATCGCCGGCGAAATCGACCTGTCGGTGGGTTCGCTGCTGGGCCTGCTGGGCGGCATCGCCGCGCTGCTGGATGTGAGCCATCATCTGCCGCTGGCACTGAACCTGGTGCTGGCGCTGGGCTTCGGACTCGGGCTCGGTCTGTTGAACGGCTACCTGACGGCTTATCTGGGCATCCCCTCCTTCATCGTCGGCCTGGGCGGCATGCTGGCCTTCCGCGGCATCCTGCTGGGCATCACCGGCGGCCTCACCATTGCGCCGGTGTCGGACAACATGGTCTATCTCGGCCAGGGCTATCTGCCGCCGCAGATCGGTGTGGCGCTGGGCATTGCGCTGTTCGTGCTGGCCGTGGCGCTGACGTGGATGAGCCGCGTCAACCGCAGCCGTCATGGCCTGCCGCTGGTGGCGCTGTGGCGCGATGGCCTGAAGGTGCTGGTGATCGGCGCGGTGCTGCTGGCCTTCGTGCGCACGCTCAACAGCTATGACGGCATCCCCGTGCCGGTGCTGCTGTTGCTGGCGCTGCTGGGCCTGTTCAGCTACGTGAGCACGCAGACCGTGTTCGGCCGCCGCATCTATTCGGTGGGCAGCAACATGGAAGCCACCCGCCTGTCGGGCGTGAACGTGCAGGCCGTCAAGCTGTGGGTGTTCGGCATCATGGGCCTGATGTGCGCACTGGCCGGGCTGGTCAATACGGCGCGCCTGGCGGCAGGCTCGCCGTCGGCTGGCAACATGGGTGAACTCGATGCGATCGCGGCCTGCTTCATCGGCGGCACTTCCATGCGCGGCGGCTCCGGCACCATCTATGGCGCGCTTATTGGCGCCCTGGTCATGGCCAGTCTGGACAATGGCATGTCCATGCTGGACGTGGGAACCTACTGGCAGATGATCGTCAAGGGCAGCATCCTGGTGCTGGCGGTGTGGGTCGACGTGAGTACCCGTTCAGGCCGCTGATCCACCAGTATTACAAATCATTTATATCGTTTCCGGGCCGCACCAGCGGCCCATCCTATCCTCTGGAGTAACCAAGCATGACCGCAGCTACCACCCCCGTCTTCGAACACGCCCTCTATCGCAGCCTCGCCGGCAAACGCGTCGTCATCACCGGCGGCGGCAGCGGCATCGGTGCGGCCCTGGTGGAAGCCTTCGTCGGGCAAGGCGCGCAGGTCTGCTTCCTGGATATCGCCACCGACTCCTCGGAGGCACTGGTGGCCTCGCTCAAGGATGCCGCGATCACACCGCGCTTTTTCCCCTGCAACCTGATGAACCTGGAAGCCCTGCGCGCCACCTTCACCGAGATCGAGACCGTCATGGGTGGTGTCGACATCCTCATCAACAACGCTGCCAACGATGACCGCCACAAGACCGAGGCCGTCACCCCCGCCTACTGGGATGAGCGCCTGGCGGTCAACCTGCGCCATCAGTTCTTCTGCGCCCAGGCGGTATTGCCGGGCATGCGTGAGCGCAAGCAGGGCGTGATCCTCAATTTCGGTTCGATCTCCTGGCACCTGGGCCTGCCGGACCTCACCCTGTACATGACCGCCAAGGCCGGCATCGAAGGCATGACCCGCGGCATGGCGCGCGACTTCGGGCGCGAGGGCGTACGCGTCAATGCCATCATTCCGGGGGCCATCCGCACCCCGCGTCAGACCCTGCTCTGGCACACACCCGAAGAAGAGGCGAAAATCCTGGCTGCGCAATGCCTGCCTACCCGCATCGATCCGCATGACGTCGCTGCACTGGCGCTGTTCCTGTCCTCCGACAGCGGCGCCAAGTGCACCGGTCGCGAATACTACGTCGATGCCGGCTGGCTGGGCGCGTAATTTCACTACACGCCTTGCGGCCCAGAGGACTCCATGAACAAGCCTACCGCCACACCCCGTCGCTTCCGCTCCCAGGACTGGTTCGACAACCCCGACCACATCGACATGACCGCGCTCTACCTGGAGCGCTTCATGAACTACGGCATCACCGCCGAAGAACTGCGCTCGGGCCGTCCCATCATCGGCATCGCCCAGAGCGGCAGCGACATCAGCCCGTGCAACCGCATCCATCTGGAACTGGCCAAGCGGGTGCGCGACGGCATCCGCGATGCGGGCGGGATTCCGATGGAGTTTCCGCTGCATCCCATCTTCGAGAACTGCCGCCGTCCGACCGCCGCCATCGACCGCAACCTGGCCTACCTGGGTCTGGTGGAAATCCTGCATGGCTATCCCATCGATGCCGTGGTGCTCACCACCGGCTGCGACAAGACCACGCCCTCGCAGATCATGGCGGCCGCTACCGTGGACATCCCGGCCATCGTGCTCTCCGGCGGCCCCATGCTGGATGGCTGGATGGACGGCGAGCTGGTCGGTTCCGGCTCGGCCATCTGGAAAGGCCGCAAGCTGCTCTCGGCCGGCACCATCGACAACGAGAAATTCCTGGAGATCGCCGCTGCCTCCGCGCCCTCTTCCGGCCACTGCAACACCATGGGCACCGCCTCCACCATGAACGCCATGGCCGAAGCGCTGGGCATGTCGCTGACCGGCTGCTCGGCCATCCCCGCGCCCTACCGCGAACGCGGCCAGATGGCCTACGAGACCGGCCGCCGCATCGTCGGCATGGCGTACGAAGACCTGCGTCCTTCGGCCATCCTCACGCGCGACGCCTTCCTCGATGCCATCGTCGTCAACGCGGCCATCGGCGGCTCCACCAATGCCCAGCCGCACATCATGGCCATGGCACGCCATGCGGGCGTGGAACTGCATTCGGAAGACTGGATGCAGTATGGTTACGATGTGCCGCTGCTCTTGAACATGCAGCCGGCCGGCAAGTACCTCGGTGAACGATTCCACCGCGCTGGCGGCGTACCGGCCATCATGTGGGAACTGCAGCAGGCCGGCAAGCTGCGCGCCGGGCGCATCACCGCCACCGGCAAGACCATGGCCGAGAACCTGCAGGGCCGTCAGTCGCAGGATAGGGAAATGATTTACGCATTTTCCGCGCCGCTGCGCGAACGCGCCGGTTTCCTGGTGTTGAAGGGCAACCTGTTCGACTTCGCCATCATGAAGACCAGCGTGATTTCGGACACTTTCCGCGAGCGCTATCTGAGCACGCCCGGCCAGGAGAACATCTTCGAATGCCGTGCCGTGGTCTTCGATGGTTCGGACGACTACCACGCCCGCATCAACGATCCGGCACTGCAGATCGACGAGAACACCCTGCTGGCCATTCGCGGTGCCGGTCCGGTAGGCTGGCCCGGTTCGGCCGAGGTGGTCAACATGCAACCGCCGGACGCGCTCATCAAGCGCGGCATCTCGACCCTGCCCACGCTGGGCGATGGCCGCCAGTCCGGCACTTCCGACAGCCCCTCCATCCTCAATGCCTCGCCCGAGAGCGCCGTCGGTGGTGGTCTGGCGTATCTGCGCGATGGCGACCGCGTGCGCATCGATCTCAACACCGGTGAATGCAACATGCTCATCAGCGAGGAAGAACTGGCGCGTCGCAAGAGCGAAGGCATCCCGCCGGTACCGCCCAGCCAGACGCCCTGGCAGGAAATCTATCGCAGCACGGTCGGTCAGCTGGAGACCGGTGCCTGCATGGAACTGGCCTTGAAGTACCAGGGCGTGGCGCAAACCATGCCCCGGCACAATCACTGACATGCTGACCCTGCATCGTGAATTGCGCATGCCACCGGCCCCGGTGAGAAGGATCAAGGGGCCGATGCGCATCGATGCGCACCAG
This sequence comes from Herbaspirillum sp. DW155, assembly GCF_037076565.1. Taxonomy (NCBI): domain Bacteria; kingdom Pseudomonadati; phylum Pseudomonadota; class Betaproteobacteria; order Burkholderiales; family Oxalobacteraceae; genus Herbaspirillum; species Herbaspirillum sp. DW155. The sequence continues at coordinate 5,145,253 of NZ_AP029028.1, forward strand.
CACTTCTGGCGCTACCGTTCCGAGGACTATCCCTGGATCGGTACCGGCATGGACCTGCTGGCGCAAGACCGCCTGCCCTACCAGTTCCAGCCGCTGCTGGAGGCGCAGGGCCTGCATGCGTCGATCACGGTGCAAGCCCGTCCGGGCCGCGAGGAAACCGGCTTCCTGCTGGAGATGGCGCGGCGTGATGCGCGCATTGCCGGCGTGATCGCCTGGGACGACATCGCCGCGCCGCAACTGGCCGAGCGCATGGAGCAGTGGGGCCGGTCCAAGCTGTTGGGACTGCGCCATCCCATGCAGGAAGACGATGATGCCGGCCTGCTGCTGTCCCGACCGCAATTCCATCGCGGCGTACGCTGGCTGCAGGAGCGTGATTACGTGCTGGACGTGCTGGCCCATGAACGCCACCTGCCGCAACTGCGCCAGCTCTGCGCGCTGCATGACCAGCACTGGGTGGTCTTGAACCATCTCGGCAAACCGGCCCTGAAGGAATTCCGCAAGGGCCGCGCCGCCTTCGAACGCTGGCGCCAGGAAATGCGTGAACTGACCGCCATGCCGCACGTGGCCTGCAAGATCTCGGGCCTGCTGACCGAAGCCGACTGGCTGCGCGGCCTGTGCACGCGCGACTTCGATCACATCGTGCAATGCCTCGATACGGCGCTGGAGCTGTTCGGTCCGCAGCGCCTCATGTTCGGTTCGGACTGGCCCGTGTGCCTGCTCGCTGCCTCCTATGCACGGGTGGTGGCGGTGGTACGCGAATGGGCGGCCAAACGTCTTTCTCCCGCTGATCAGGATGCCTTGTGGGGTGAATCCTCGGCGCGGATTTATGGCCTGATGCCATAAGGTTTTCCCCGGATTCCTTTTCATTGCCAAGCGCAATTCCCGGTGCGATATTGCATCGAGGGAAGTCTTGTCATGACAAGGTAAGGGGAGATAAAAATCAAACGCCTCAAACGCAACATGACCCTGATCATCTGCGTCCTGGCGCTGATGGCAGCCGTCATCACCGCGCTGGTGCTCTATCAGAGCTACAAGCAGATAGAACGCAGCTCGATCAATCATGCCCTGAACGTGGCGCGCATTGCGCAACGCTCGATCTCGCGCAACATGGAACTGCTCTCGCTGGCCCTGGACAGCCTGGCCTGGCGCTATCGCCATACCCGGCTGCACAGCATGCCCGCGCAACAGCAGCTGGAATTCCTGCTGGGCGAAAAGGTCGAGGCCAGCTATATCGCCGCGCAGGGCATCGTCAATGCCGAAGGCGAACTGGTGGTCGGTTCGCCGGTACTGGGCGAGATCATGCCCGGGCTCTTTTCGGGACGCGATTTCTTCGACGTTCCGCGCAACGACGCAGGCGCCACGCTGTACGTCTCGCCACCGCTGTCGGTGCGCATCGAACGGCGCGTCCACGTGATCGTGCTCTCCAAGCGCCTGGTGGAGGTGGATGGCAGTTTTGCCGGCATCGCCTTCATGGTGCTGTACCTGGACTATTTCCGGCAGCTCTTCGAGGGCCTGTCACTGGACAAGCATGCCGTCATCTCGCTCTATTCCATGAATGGAGTCGCCTACATGCGCCAGCCTTACGACGAGGCCTTCATCGGATCGCAGGCGGGTCATCTCCCGCATCTGCATACCATGCTGTCGCCAGACTCGCCCGCCGAAGGCAGCTATTTCGCGCGCTCCCCGCAGGATGAAGTGCAACGCCTGTATGCCTATGTGCGCATCCCGCAGAACCGCTGGGTGGTCTTCATCGGATGGGCCAAGCGTGAACTGTTCGGTGAATGGACGCGCATGCTGTATGCGGTCGTGTTCCTGATGGCAGCCTTCAGTATCGCCGGCATCTATCTCATCAGCCGGCTGCGCGACGAATTCTTCCGCCGCAGCAAGCTGGACCAGCAACTGGAAGAGCAGGCCCGCACCGACAAACTGACCGGCCTGCTGAACCGCCGCGCCCTCGACGAGAGCTTGCAAGGGGCATGGCACAAAGCCCAGCGTAATGAAATGGCGCGCTTTGCGGTGCTGTTTGCGGATGTGGATTTCTTCAAGCTCTACAACGATACCTATGGCCATAAGGCGGGCGATTATGCCCTGGTGGCCGTGGCCCGTTGCATCAGGGGCGCGGTCGCCCGACATTGCGACCGGAGCGGACGCTATGGCGGCGAGGAATTCGTGGCGCTGCTCGACGAAGCCGATGCCGAGGGCGCACTGCATGTGGCCAAGCAGATCCTTGCGGCGCTGCAGGCGCAGAAGATCCCGCATGAACGCAGTCCCTTCGGCCGCCTCACCATCAGCATCGGCATAGCCTGCCTGGACCGCAGCGTGCACCGCAGTGTCGAGGAAGTGGTGAAGGCGGCCGACCAGGCGCTCTATCAGGCCAAGCGCGAAGGCCGCAACCGCGCGCGCCTGTTCCAGGCGCCGGCCGAGATGGCGCCGGCCGGATGGCAGTTCAGTTCAGCGAACAGTTGAGCCACTTGGCGATGCGCACGCCATCCAGGCGCGAGCCCTCGGCGGTATCGCTGCCCAGCATGGTGACGATCACCGGACGGCGGTCATGCACCAGCAGGCGCAGCACCATGTTGTGGCCGGATTCGTTGATGAAGCCGGTCTTCTGCAGCGAGGCGTTGACCTGGCCGTAGCGGATCAGGCGGTTGGAATTGATGTACTGCAACTGGCCGCGTCCGATGTTGATGATCTTCTGCTTGTCCAGCGAATCATTGCGGATGAGCTGGTAGCGATTGGCCGCCTTGACCAGTTCGGCCAGCTCGCGCGGGGTCGAGACATTCTCGGGCGAGAGGCCGGTGCCGTTCTCGAAATGGGTATGGCTCATGCCCAACTCCCTGGCGCGCGCATTCATGGCCGCCACGAAGGCCGGACGGCCACCCGGATAGTCGCGGCTGATGGCGGCGGCCGCACGGTTTTCGGACGACATCAGGGCAATGTGCAGCATGTCCGCACGCGAGAGGCTCGCACCCACGTTCAGACGCGAATGGGTGAACTTGAGGTTGTCCAGATCGTCCTCGGTCACCTCCAGACGCTGGTTCATGGGCAGCGATTTCTGGTCCAGCCAGACGATGGCCGTCATCAGCTTGCTCACCGAGGCGATGGGCGCGACCGTATCGGGGTTGCGTTCAAAGAGCGGGGTATTGGTCTGTTCATCCAGCACATACACGCCACGCGAGAAGATGTGGCGGCGCGAGGCTTCCGTGAAGCCGCAACGCGAGAGCAGCTCCGGCTTGGTGTTGGTCGCCGCCGCCGGGGTGGCGGCGGTGGCTGCGGTGGCTGCGCTGGTCACTGCGGCCGTGCTTGCCGCGCCCACCGCAGCGGCGGAGGCTGCCGCCGCATGGCCGCGACGGCGGACATGGTGCGCGCTGCGCGCCGCTGGCGCCGCCGCCTTCTTGCGCACGCTGCGTTTGCGGCCCTTGGCACCGCTGGTGGCGGGACGATGCTTGCCCGCCGTGGAACCGGCGGCCTGGGCTTCGCTGACCTTGCCGGAGAGCGCCGTCAACACCAGCAGCAGGACGCTGCACATCAGCAGGCGTGCCAGCACGCCGGCGCGGCGCAGGATCAACAGGAAAAAGCGTAAATCATTACCGGAACGGGACTGCTGCGTGCAAAACATCGTCGAAAACCTTGTCGGTGCGTTCATCCAAGACCGGCCATGATACGGAAACTTGGCTTTTGATGCAGCACCCTTGAGCTTGGTGCATCCACCGGTGAAGAAGATGACAAGGCGACAAACCCCGAGCCACGCCCCGAGCGCACCATAATTTGCTTCCCTCGCTGCAACCGGGCGGCGCATAATCTGTCCATTCCCGGCCGGGGCAGGCTGCTTCCGGCGCACTCCCGTCTGACTGAACCGTTGATTTCTTCATGTCCAATCTCATCGTACACGGTGGCCGCCCGCTGCGCGGCGACATCATCCCTTCCGCCAACAAGAATGCGGTCCTCCCCATCCTCTGTGCCACGCTGTTGACCGACCAGCCGCTGCGGCTGATCGGCATTCCCGAGATCACCGACGTCAAGAAGATCCTGGAGATCTTCCGCGTGCTGGGCAGCGAGGTGAAGGTGGACTATGCCAGCGGCGTGCTGGAGCTGCATCACCGCGATACCCGTTTCGATCCCAAGATCCACCATCTGCCGGAGGAGATGCGTTCCTCCATCATGCTGGTGCCACCGCTGTTGGCGCGCTTCGGCGTGGCGCGGCTGGAAAACGACGTCAAGGGCTGCACCCTGGGCGTGCGCGAGATCGATCCCCACGTCGAGGTATTCCAGCGCTTTGGCGCCCAGGTCGAAAGCAGTCCTGATTCGCTCATCATCCGCACCCACGGCCGCATGCAGGCCAACCATCACTGGCTGGACTATGCCTCGGTCACCACCACCGAGAACTTCGTGCTGTGCGCCGCTGCGGCCGAGGGCGAATCGGTGCTCACCAATGCGGCTTCCGAACCGCACGTGCAGGAGTTCTGCCGTTTCATAGCGATGATGGGCGTGCAGATCGAGGGCATCGGCACCTCGCGCGTGAGCGTGCGCGGCGGCGGCCAGCTGGGTGGCGGCGAATTCCGCTTCGACGAGGATTTCCACGAGATCGCCACCTTCCTCGCCATGGGCGCCATCACCGGTGGTCAGGTCCGGGTGCGCAACAGCGCGCCCCAACAGTTCCCGCTGATCGACCGCACCTTCGCCAAGTTCGGCGTGGAAGTGGTGCATGAAAACGGCTGGTCGCACACCCGCCAGAACGGCCCGCTCAAGGTCGTCAAACCCTTTACCAGCAACATCCTGACCAAGGTGGAAGCGGCGCCCTGGCCGTATCTTCCGGTGGACCTGCTGCCCATCTTCATCGCCCTGGGCGTCAAGGCCGAGGGCAATACCATGTTCTGGAACAAGATCTACGACGGTGCCATGGGCTGGAGCAGCGAACTCTCCAAGTTCGGTGCCCACGTGTTCCTGGGCGATCCGCATCGCCTCATCACCTTCGGCGGACTGCCGCTCTCGCCGGCCTCGGTGGAGAGCCCCTACATCATCCGCGTGGCCATCGCCCTGTTCATGGTGGCCGCCAGCATCGAAGGCCGCTCCGAAATCCGCAATGCCCTGCCGATCCGCCGCGCCCATCCTAAGTTCGTGGAAAACCTGCGTTCGCTGGGGGCCGTGGTGGATTGGGTCGAGGAAGACTGAAGCGGTTTCCGTGCGCCGGCAATCGGCCGGAAAGTGGCGGCAGGTTTCATCCCGCAGTTGGGTCAGATGCTTCACCCGCCCTGAAGCGATTTCCTGCTGACCTGCGACAACGGGCGGCTCACAGGCCGCCCGTTGTCATTTTCCTTCCATTGCGCCGAAACCCTCAGAACAGCAGGATCAGCAGCAGGATGATGGGAATCGGAATCCCCAAGAGCCAGAGCAGAATGGCACCCATGTCAGTCTCCTATCAAAGTTGATGTTCAGGTGCGCCGACGCGGTGATCGTGTTGATCGTGCACGCGCTGGTGCAGCACCGGCTCGCCGTAGAGTTCATTGCGGTCACGCAGGCGGCCGCCATAGGTGGCCAGCCAGCTGGCGACGAAGGCTCCGCACAGCAGCGCCAGGAACATCCACAGCGCGGCATAGGCAGCGGCCTTGCGGGCGGCGTCGGCGGCTTCCTTGGCCTTGGTGGCGGCCTGCTCCAGATTGCGCTGGTAGGCGGCGAAGGTATCGGCCACGCGCTTCTCGGCATCGGCTTGCGACAGGCCGGTGTGGCGCGCCACCAGCTGGCCCAGGTAACGCTTGTCGTTGTCGGCCAGTTGCTGGTTGGCCAGCGAGTAGCCGAACACGCGCGCCACTTCCATGCGCTGGGCCGCGCTCAGTTCACGGCCATCGGCGGGCGTCGGTGCGGCCAGCGGGGCAGCAGGTGCAGCGGACGCAGCCGGAGCGGCAGAACCGGTGGCGGCATCGTTGCCGCCAGGCGCAGTCACCGGCGCGGCAGGTGCAGCACCGGCGCCGGGGGCAGCGCTGGTGTTGGTCCCGGTGCGGAACATGGAATCGATGAAGTATCCCGCAGCGCGATCGGCCAGGTTGCCCGCCTGTTGCGCACCGTCCGGGCCCATGGCCGCAGCGCTCGCGACGGCACCGGTTCCCAGCGCACCGCCGGCGGCCCCGATGGTCCTGGCGCCGCCCGAGATCACGCTGCCCACGGCCGAGCCCAGCAGGGCGGCGGTGGCCAGCGAGGCCACTGCCCAGGCCAGCAGGCCATGCGCGGTATCGCGGAAATAGACTTCACGGGTATGCAGGCCGGCCCACTTCACGCGCAGGCGACCGGCCAGGAAACCGCCGATGGCCGAGGCCGCGATCTGGGTGAAGAGCAGCCAGCCGGCCGTGGAATAACCGATGGTCTTGGCCGAGACCCCTTCGCCGGACCACGGCGAGATCGATGAAAAACCGAGGCCGAAGCCCAGCATCACGAGGATGAAGGACAGCGCCGCCGCCGCGAAGGCACCGGCCAGGATGGCGCCCCAGGAGACGCCGGAGCCGTTGTTGTCGGCGGCCTCGACGCTGGCCGCTGGAAGGGGATGGATGGTTGAGGTGGTCATGAGTCTCCTCGCGATTCTTGATGGATTGATCCCTGCGGCGAGCGCAGGGCCGGGGGGCATTGCCACGATGAGACTGTAGGGGCGCGCTAGCGGCGGCGCCATCGGCGCAGTTCTTCAGCCGGCGTAGGAAAGTGGGAAAAAATCAGCGCGACATAGCGGAAAACCTGCCCGGCACATCCGCGCCGGGTCTTATAGAATGGCCGCTCGCGCATCGTCCCTGCCGTCGCCCGAGGCGGCGGATCACTCCTCTCAGCTCACGACTCACATGGCCATTACCCATTTCCTGTTCGACCTCGACGGCACGCTCATGGACAGCGACGCCCTGCACCACGCCGCCTTCAACACCATCCTCTCGCGCTGGGACCGCTCGGTGGATGTCGACTACTACAAGACCCACATCATGGGCGCCTCCAATGCCATGATCTTCAATCACCTCTTCCCCGGCATGCCGCCGGAGCAATATCTGCCGCTGGCCGAAGAAAAAGAGCAGCTGTTCCGCTCGCAGCTGGACCAAGAGGTCGCGCCCACGCCCGGCATCGAACGCCTGCTGGAGCACATCGCCCGCATCGGCGGACGGTCGGCCGTCGTCACCAATGCACCGCGCGCCAATGCCGAGCTGATGTTGAAGGCCACCGGCCTGGCCGGCCGCTTCGATACGCTGGTGATCGGCGATGAACTGGCGCGCGCCAAGCCCGATCCGCTGCCCTACCTGACCGCCCTGCAACTGCTGGGCGGCCGGCCGGAACAGGCGGTGGCCTTCGAGGATTCGGGTTCGGGTGTGAAAGCCGCCAGCAGCGCGCAGGTCTGGACCTTCGGCATGCTGGGCGGACTGGATGAAGCGCGCCTGCGTGCGGCCGGCGCACATGCGGTGATCCGCGATTTCAATGACCAGGCGCTGTGGGACAAGCTGGGCGGATGAGTTCGCGCAATCAGTTGACGCTGGTGCGCGCCGCTTCGAAGTGATGGTCCGGCAGGAACCACAGCAGAGCGAGCAGCACGTAGACCGCGGTGGCGCCCAGCGGCGTGACCAGTGACAACGGAATGGCCAGCGCATAACACAGGATGGAGAGCGCATTCTTGCGGCCCTGGCCGAGCAGGGCCGCCAGCGACGGATGCGCGGCCTCGCTGTGGCGCAAGGCGCGTTTCAACAGCAGGAAGGACAGCGAGCACATCAGCAGCACCACGCCATAGCAAGCTACCGGCGCGCTCTGGCGATGATGGTTGGCCACCCATGAGGTGACCAGCGGCAGCAGCGACAGCCAGAACAGCAGATGCAGATTGGCCCACAGCACCCGGCGGTCGACCTGCGTGGCCAGGTGCAGCAGGTGATGGTGATTGACCCAGTAGATGCCGATGTAGACAAAGCTGAGCACATAGCTCAACAGCGGCGGCATGAGTGGTGCCAGATCGGCGAGTCGCGCGCCCTGCGGCGTTTGCAGCCCCAGCACCATAATGGTGATCGCGATGGCGATGACGCCATCGCTGAAGGCTTCCAGCCGCGACTTGTTCACTGACCCGCCGCCGTGGCCGGCAGTGGCTGGCGGAATTCCCACACGACCAGCGCCACCAGGATCAGCACCGGCACGATCAGCCCGGCGAAGCCGATGGCGTGATAGGCGAAGGCGGCGGCAATGGCGCCCGCGCCAAAGGACAGCACCGGCCACACGAACTTGATGCAGCGCTCGGTGGTACCGGCATCGGCGGCGCCGCGCAGCATGTCCACCACGTCGATCACCACCTGGGTGACGTTGCCGGTCATGAGCGAAGTCGGCGCCAGATGCGCCAGCAGCAGGCGGCTGATGGCGCTGTGCACGCCCATGGAGGCGGTGCCCAGCAGGCCGGCGGCCATCACCCAGCTGGCCGTGGGTGACTGCACCGGTGCGGCGGCGATGCCGCAGACCATGAACCCGATCAGCAGCAGCAGTTGCAGCAGGAGCGACCAGCCCAGCGCGCGACCACGGCGGCGCTGGATGGCGGCGATGTAAACCCGTGCCACGGCCACACCGAGGATGAAGGCCGGGAAGGCCAGGAACTTGAGCAGGATGGACATCTGCGAACTGTCCGCCAGGGCCGCACCGATGAGGATGAAGTTGCCCGTCACGTGCGCCGTGAACAGACCAAACAGGGCAATGAAACCCAGGGTATCGACATAGGCGGCGAGGAAGGCCAGTCCGGCGGACTGGAGGCGATTGTTGCGTTGTGCGGCATTCATGAGGGGGTCTCGCTTCTGTTCTGAGGGCGGGGGCCAGGCCGCACACCTTAGCACCGCCGGCGCGAGGCGCCCATTATCCCTGTGGATAAGACAAGCACGGCATTGGCTGAACCATTGCCGATACGGCAACGATACAGGCGAAGAAGCTGCCACAAAGGCATTTTCTACAAAAAAGAGCACATTTGTACAATCCAAACCCGGCCTGAATGCTGATGATGCGAGTACTGCACGGCATGGCCGGTGGCGTCTGCGAAGCTTGCGCGCCCTGCTCCGACGCAATCGGCCTTGTTCGCGCGAGGATTTTCGCAACCCGGCAAGACGGATGAAACCATGGAAAGTACCGTATATGTCGTCGATGACGATGGCATGATCAGGACCGCCCTGTTGAGACTGCTGGCCTCGGCCGGCCTGACGGCGCGCGGCTTTGCCTCGGCCGATGAATTTCTGCGGGAGCCGCTGACCGGCACGCCCTGCTGCCTGCTGCTGGACATGAAGATGCCCGGCTCGGACGGCTTCGCGGTAGTACGCCATCTGGAGCAGCGGGGCGAGGCCATTCCGGTCATCTTCATCTCGGGCTATGGCACGATTCCCGCCACGGTCCAGGCCATGAAGGCGGGCGCGCATGAATTCCTCACCAAACCCATCGAAGACGAACGCCTGCTGGGCGCGGTGCAGGAAGCGCTGGTCATCGCCGGGCGCGATCTGCATCAGCGGACCGAGCAGGCGGCCAGCGCCTCGCGTCTGGAAAAGCTGACCCCGCGCGAACGCGAAGTGCTGGAACTGACCATCGGCGGACTGCTCAACAAGCAGATCGCCACCGAGCTGGGCATCAGCGAAATCACCGTCAAGGTCCACAAACGCCGCGTGATGGACAAGATGCAGACCAGGACCCTGGCCGATCTGGTGCGCACGGCAGAGCGCCTGCAGATTCATTCGGCGAGGCAGCGCTAGGCCCGCAGCGGTTTTCTGCAAGGACGCATTCTTTGTCACCTACCGATGAGCTCAAGCAAATCGGTGCGAAGTCCTCCGATATCTCCAGCTTCTGACTCAACCGCTCGACCACCACCTTGGATCTGCCGGGTACTTTTTCTCCCTCAGATTCGCTGGTGCTTTGGTGCCGGTTTTATATGTAGCTACAAATAATCCTTGATCCGCACATTTATCGTAGCTACGATAATATGCATGGACATCGTATTCGACCCCGCCAAAGATGCGGCCAACCTTGCCAAACATGGCGTCTCACTGGCGCTGGCCGCCGAGATGGATTGGGACGATGCGCTGATCAGAACCGATGACCGGCACGACTACAAAGAGCAAAGAGAAATCGCCATTGCCTTCATCGGTTTGCGGCTTCATGTGGCTGTCTATGTCATACGGGATGACCAGCGGCGCATGATCAGCCTGCGCAAGGCCAATCAAAGGGAGTTTCAACTGTATGCCGAAAATTAAACAAGGGGCGCTTCCCCCCGGCGATGAGGAAGATGCAGCGATCACTGCGGCAGCCTTGTCAGACCCGGACAATCCACCTCTGAGCGCAGAGGATTTTGCAGTCATGCGGCCAGCGCGCGGCCGTGGCCGCCCGGCCGGTAGCGGTACGAAGGTGCAGGTGACGATGCGTTTCGATATGGATGTGCTCGAGGCGTTCAAGAGCGAGGGCGCGGGCTGGCAAAGCCGGATGAACGGCGCCTTGCGCGAATGGCTGGCGCAGCATCGTTGAGGATGCAAGCTGCCGGGAAGAGCTATCCATCGGCGGACGAGGAAGCAGGATGGAGGCCTGACTTCACCCGCTGTCTTCGCCTCACCCATCCCGCCCCCGCATCCACACCATCGGCCCCACCCCCATCACCTGCTTGAACACACGGCTGAAGTGACTCTGGTCGGAGAACCCGCATTCGAACGCGATGGCCGTCATGCTCTTGCCGCCCTCGCGCAGCAGCTTGCAGGCCAGGGCGATGCGCTGACGTTGCAGCCAGGCATGCGGCGGCAGGCCAAAGCTGAGCTTGAAGGCCCGTGAAAAATGCGCGCGCGACAGGCCGCATTGCGCGGCCAGCTCAGCCAGGCTCATGCGCTGGGCCAGATGCGCCAGCATGTAGTCGCGCACCCGCACCTGCTGCCAGCCGGCCAGCCGACCGCTGCCGCGCGGCGCGGGCTGGCCGCCGTAATGCTGCGCCAGATGGGTGTGCAGGGCCAGCGTCACGGTGTCGATGAAGACCGTATCGCCGTCATTGGCGGCCTCGCCCAGCATCGGCAACATCGCCTGCACCAGATGCCAGACCACCGGGTCACGCACCGCCTGACGCTGCTGCAAGCCGCTGATGCGGCGTCCGCTCTCTTCGCTCCAGTGCTCGATGGTGGCGCGCGGCAGTTGCAGGCGCACGTTGTCGTAATCCGAAAGATGCTGGCAGCGCCACTGCTCGCGCAGGTCGGTGATGGCCATCTCGCCGCGCCGGTGAGCACCCGCATGCACCAGCTGCTGGCCACGCCAGAGCTTGTGATGCCGGAAATCCTGCAATTGCACGATGATGGAAAACGCCTCGTCACCGGGAATGTCGATCACCGGCGCATGCTCCGGCACCCCGCCTTGGGCCGCACGCGCCAGCGTGATGTCGTCCTGCAGGCGGATACGTTTCATGACACGGGTGGGCAAGGGCTGGATCACACGAAAAATCCTTGGAGATGAAGAGAAAAAAACCGCCCCGCCACCATAGCGCAAGACAGGCCGGTCCGTCAGACACAGGTGAAGGAAAACGCAAAAAGGGCAGGAGCGTCAAGTCCTGACTCCTGCCCTGTTTCCGCCGGACAACCGGCACGGCTTAGATGGATGCCAGCCGGCGCGTTTCCTGCTGCTGGCGTCGGCTGGCGTCCAGGCTCATGCTGCTTATCCCTTCAGGAAGGCCAGCAGGTCGGCATTGATCTGGTCCTTGTGGGTGGCGCACAGGGCGTGCGGCGCGCCGCTGTAGATCTTCAGTTGCGCGCCCGGCACCATCTCGGCCACCAGCTTGCCGGTGGTCTGGAAGGGGACGATCTGATCGTCATCGCCGTGGATGACCAGGGTGGGGAAGTTGAATTTCCTGATGTCTTCACGGAAGTCGGTGCCGGAGAAGGCCGTCACGCAATCCAGCGTGCCCTTGAGCGAAGCCAGCATGGCGATGTTGAAGGTCTGCGCCAGCACGCCGGGGCTGACCGCATCGGCCTTGCCCGGACGATTGGTGCCGAAGAACACGGCCGCGAAGTCGCTGATGAATTGCGCACGGTCCTTCAGCAAACCTTCTGTGATCCCGGCGAAGACCTCGGCCGGCACGCCCTGCGGAAAGTCCGGCGCCTGGCCGAAGATCGGCGTCACCGCGCCCAGCAGCGCGGCTTTGGCCACGCGCTTGCTGCCATGACGGCCGATGTAGCGGGCCACGTCGCCGCCGCCCATGGAGAAACCGACCAGGGTCGCGCCCTGCAGGTCCAGCTTGTCCATCAGCTCGGCCAGGTCATCGGCGAAGGTGTCGTAGTCGTAACCAGTCCAGGGCTGGCTGGAACGGCCGAAGCCACGGCGGTCATAGGCGATGACGCGATAGCCGCGCTCGGCCAGGAAGTTCATCTGGTATTCCCACATGTCGCCATCCAGCGGCCAGCCGTGGCCGAAGACGACCGGTTGGCCGCTGCCCCAGTCCTTGTAGAACCCATTTCATAAATAGGCGTGAGTGCGAGCGAGTCCCGTTTGGGATGAAGTGCAAGGCGCGAATTTGGGTCAAGACTGGGCGTCTTGACCCAAATTCGTAACGCAGCAATTCGCCCAAACGGGCCGCTCCCTGCGGGTTCTGTCCAGAAAGGGCGCTGGCCGCGTTGCACTCCTTGCGTGTGGCACCGCCACACGACGCGTCGCGCGCCTTGCCAGCGCCCTTTCTGGACAGAACGCATCTCACGCCTATTTATGAAATGGGTTCTAATAGATTTCGGTACCGTCGCGGGTGGTGATGGTGCTCATGGTGTGACTCCTTGATGAGGTGTGAGGGGCATGTCGATTGCTGCGCCCTTGGGGGGAGCAGGCCGCCTTGCGCGTCGCAAGGCGACCGGAAAAAAACTAAGTTTTTTTGCTACCGGAACTTAGTGATTGCAATACAAAAACTTAATTCCTACTGCTGAGCAGGAGAATTCCGCAACCGCCACTGGCCCGGCCCGCACAGTGCGATGGAAGTGAAGATCACCAGCAGCAGCCAGCCGAACTGGCCTTCGGCAATGCTCCAGCCCGGATGCACCGCCAGCATGGCCACCAGCAGCACGCCGATGATGGGCAGGCAGGCCAGGCGCGTGAACACGCCCAGGGCGATCAACACCGGGCACAGCGCCTCGGCGAGGATGGCGGCCCAGAGCGATACCGTGGGGCCGAGGCCGAAGGGGTCCTCGATGACGGTCAGCTCATGCGCGTAATGCATGAGCTTGGGCAGGCCATGCACGTAGAACAGCATGAAGCTGCCGGCCACCCGCAGGAACAGCAAACCCAGGTCCAGCGGCGGCACCGGCAAACCCTGCCAGAGGGTGGGATGGCGTGTCTCCATGATCGCCTCCCTCAGAACGCGAAGCAGCTGCAACCCAACGCGCCCCAGAAACCGGCGAAGTTGGAGACAGGCACGCTGGACTTGCGCGCGACGTCATGCGCGTGACCATGCACGCCGCAGGAGCCCACGCAGGCATGCGGCAGCGCGGTCTTCTTCTGGCGCGCAGCATCGGTCCTGGCGAGGGCGCGATAGTGTCCCGGCACCTTGGCCACCGGCGACCACTCGGGCAGCACCGGGATGTCACCGGGGCCGTGCGAGGAGAACGGGCCGGCGCCATAGACCACCTTGCCATCGACCACGGTCATGAGCGATTCGATGGCCTTGATGTCGTCTTCATGCACGCTGAAGAAATCCGCCGACAGCACCGCCAGATCGGCCAGCTGGCCGGCCTGGATGCGGCCCTTCTTGGCCTGCTCGCTGGAGAACCAGGCGCTGCCTGCGGTCCACAGTTCCAGCGCGGTCTCGCGCGGCAGGCGGCCGGCCGTGCCATACAGCCTGGTGCCGCCCACGGTACGTCCCGAGACCAGCCAGTACAGTGCGGTCCAGGGGTTGTAGCTGGCCACGCGGGTGGCGTCGGTGCCGGCACCGACCGGCACGCCCATCTCCAGCATCTTGGCAATGGGCGGTGTGTGCTCGGCCGCCTCCGCGCCATAGCGGTCGATGAAGTATTCCCCCTGGAAGGCCATGCGATGCTGGATGGCAATGCCGCCGCCCAGCGCCCTGACGCGCTCGATGTTGCGCTCGGTGATGGTCTCGGCGTGGTCGAACATCCAGTGCAGGCCATCGAAGGGGATGTCGCGGTTGACCTTCTCGAAGACGTCCAGCATGCGCGAGATCGATTCGTCATAAGTCGCATGCAGGCGGAACGGCCAGCGGTTCGAGACCAGGTGGCGCACCACGCGCTCGAGTTCGTCTTCCATGCCCTCGGCCAGGTCGGGACGCGGTTCCAGGAAATCCTCGAAGTCGGCCGCCGAGAACACCAGCATTTCACCGGCGCCGTTGTGACGCAGGAAATCGTCGCCGTCACCTGGCCTGACCATGCCGGTCCATTTCTGGAAGTCGGCCAGTTCGCCGCCCTTGCTCTGGGTAAACAGGTTGTAGGCGATGCGGATGGTCAGTTGTCCATCGGCCGCCAGCTTGTTGATGATCTGGTAGTCGTCCGGGTAGTTCTGGAAACCGCCGCCGGCATCGATGGCACTGGTCACGCCCAGGCGGTTCAACTCGCGCATGAACTGGCGGGTCGAGTTGACCTGATACTCCTGCGGCAGGGTCGGTCCCTTGGCCAGGGTGGCATACAGGATCATGGCATTGGGACGGGCGATCAGCATGCCGGTCGGATTGCCCGAGGCATCGCGCACGATCTCGCCACCCGGCGGGTTGGGGGTGTCCTTGGTATAGCCCACCGCCTGCAGCGCGGCGCGATTGAGCAGCGCGCGGTCATACAGGTGCAGCACGAAGACCGGGGTATCGGGCGCGGCCGCGTTCAATTCCTCCAGCGTGGGCATGCGCTTTTCGGCGAACTGGAATTCGGTCCAGCCGCCCACCACGCGCACCCATTGCGGATGCGGGGTGCGTGCGGCCTGGTCCTTCAACATGCGCAGCGCATCGGCCAGCGAGGGCACGCCTTCCCAGCGCAGTTCCAGGTTGTAGTTCAGGCCACCACGGATGAGGTGCAGGTGGGAGTCATTCAGGCCGGGGATGACGGTGCGCCCGCCCAGGTCGATGACCTTGGTGGTGGCTTGCTTGCCGCGCATCACGTCGGCGGCGCTGCCGACTTCGAGGAATTTTCCGCCGCCGATGGCAACGGCCTCGGCGATGGGGTTTTGCTTGTCGACGGTGTGGATCTTGCCGTTCAACAGGATCAGGTCTGGGGTCACGCTGGCTGCGGTCGTCATGGAGGCTCCGGGCATGGGCTAAGGCGAATGAAGAGGGCGGATTGCGCAAGTGGTGGCGGCCGCTTGCCGCGAGCCGTTCATCCCCTGCGCTTTTGTTGGTGCTTTTGTTGGTGCTTGCAGTGTGCAAAAACGCACAGCCAGCGTCTAGCTATACGAACAGATAATGGCAACGCCCTGCGCGCTTGCCTATGATCGCCTCCGGCAGCCTCACTCCCGCTGTCGGCCGGTCTGCGTCGTCCATCCCCCGACGCCGGACCGGCACTCTCCTCCACCAACATCCCACCTACGGAAACATCATGACCACCAATACCAAGCTCGACGTGCTGACCCCGACCAACTGCCAGTTCATCATCATCGACCATCAGCCGCAAATGGCCTTCGGCGTGCAATCGATGGACCGTCAGGTCCTCAAGAACAACGTCGTCGCCCTGGCCAAGTCGGCCAAGGCGTTCAACATCCCCACCATCATCACCACCGTCGAAACCCAAGGTTTTTCCGGCTACACCTATCCGGAACTGCTGTCGGTCTTCCCCGAGCACGACATCCTGGAACGCACCTCCATGAATTCCTGGGATGACCAGAAGGTGCGCGACGCCCTCAAGGCCAACGGCAAGAAGAAGGTGGTCGTGGCGGGCCTGTGGACCGAAGTCTGCAACAACAGCTTCGCCCTGTGCGCCATGGCCGAAGGCGACTACGAAATCTACATGGTGGCCGACGCCTCCGGCGGCACCTCCAAGGAAGCCCACGACTACGCCATGCAGCGCATGATCCAGGCTGGCGTCATCCCCGTGACCTGGCAGCAGGTGATGCTGGAATGGCAGCGCGACTGGGCCCGCAAGGAAACCTACAGCGCCGTCATGGACATCGTGCGCGAACACTCGGGTGCCTACGGCATGGGCGTGGACTACGCCTACACCATGGTGCACAAGGCCGAGCAGCGCCCGCACGGCAAACAGAAGACCCTGGCACCGGTGCCGGCCAAGTAAGCGCCTGCTCTCTGCGCCGCTGCGTTATGGCCATCCCATCGGCCGGACGCGGCGGCGTCCCATCTTTATCGAGGAGCCGGGCCATGTCCGCTTATCTGATTTCCCTGGGTGCCGGCATCCTGATCGGTGTCGTCTATGCGCTCTTGAAGGTGCGCTCACCGGCGCCACCCGGCATCGCCCTGATCGGGCTGTTGGGCATGGTGCTGGCCGAACGCCTGATCAACGGTCTGGGTCCGCTGTTGGGCCACTGAGTCTGGAGTCTGGAGCCAGGAGTCTGCATGAAACCTTATCTCATTTCCCTACTGATGGGCCTGCTTGCCGGCCTCATCTACGCCGCCCTGCACGTGCAGTCGCCGGCACCGCCCATCATCGCCCTGCTGGGCTTGCTGGGCATGCTGATCGGCGAACAGCTGGTGCCCATCGCACGCCGGCGGCTGGCCGGTGAACCTCTGACGGCATCGTGGTTCCACCGCGAATGCATGCCCAAGATCACGGGCACGCCGCCGCCGGACCAGCAGTAAGCGCTGCATCAAAGGCCGCCGAGCTGACGATGACGAACGAAGGCGAGAACACGCCGCCATCACACCGCCCCATCGCGGTGATCGATGACGATCTCGGGGTCCGCGCGGCCTTGTGCAACCTGCTGGATTCGGCCGGGCATCGCAGCTGCAGTTTCTACCGTGCCGAGGATTTCCTGAGCAGTACCTGCCTGCCGGTGGCCTGCTGCGCCATCGTCGACCTGAACCTGCCGCAGATGGGCGGCTTCGAGCTGGCCGAGCGGCTGGCACAGTTGCGGCCGGGACTGCCGGTGCTGTTCATCTCGGCGCAGGTGACGCCACTACAGCGCCAGCGCGCCACCGACATGGGCCTGGCGCTGCTGGCCAAGCCGGTCGACGCCGATATCCTCCTGGTGATGCTGACGGCCACCCTGCTCTACGGACCTCCCTGAACGGCACAAGGGGCCGCAATGCGGCACAATGCGCCTTCAGCCCAACCTTGCCTGCCAGGAGATCCCCTTGCCGTCCGACCCGCGCCTTTCCGACGACGACGCCTTGCTGCAGACCCTGCGCGAACTGTCGGCACTGCTCGATCCGGTCCTGCTCCAGCCCGCCATCACCCGCGCCCTGTGCGATCTCGGCGGCGCACGGCGCTGTCTGCTGGTGCGGCATGACGCCGGCCTGGCCCTGATCCAGGCCGAAGCCCACCGCATCGGCGGCGACCTCAGCAACCGCCAGCGTGACTGCATCGCCCGGCCCGACGATCTGCAATCGGCACAGCTCACCCTGCCCCTCCACCATCGTGGTCAGTCGCACGGCGAGCTGCTGCTGTATTACGACGACGTACCCACGGCCGCCATCACACGGCGTGTCCATCATCTGGCCGCCCATGCCGCCGTGGTCCTGGCCAATGCCGCCGACCACGCCCAGGCGCTGCTGGAAAAGGAAATGCTGATCTGCGCCGAACGCGAACTGCGCACCAGCCAGGAACTGCTCAAGCAGGGTGAGCGCTTCAACCATACCGGCAGCATGCGCTACCTGGTGCGCGAAGACCTGATGTTCTGCTCCGACGAAC
The DNA here is from genome assembly GCF_037076565.1 of Herbaspirillum sp. DW155. Lineage (NCBI taxonomy): Bacteria > Pseudomonadati > Pseudomonadota > Betaproteobacteria > Burkholderiales > Oxalobacteraceae > Herbaspirillum > Herbaspirillum sp. DW155. The sequence continues at coordinate 5,163,021 of NZ_AP029028.1, forward strand.
TGTGCCGCATCTATGGCTTGCCGGTCGGACGCAACTGCCTCACCTACGACGAGTTCGCGGCCATCATGCATCCCGATGACCGGCAGGAAGTCATCGAGACCGTCAACGCCGCCGTGGCCATGGGCGGCACCATCCGTGTGGAGCATCGCATCTGCCGCCAGGATACCGGCGAGGTGCGCTATATCTCCGGCATCGGCAAGCCAGTGTGGGTGGACGGCACCTTTACCGAATACATGGGCACGGCCACCGATATCACCGTGCGGCGCCAGGCCGAATACGCCATTCGCGCGGCCCAGGTGGACATGGAGCGCGTGGCGCGCGCCAATACGGTGGGCCAGCTGACCGCTTCCATCGCCCATGAGATCAACCAGCCGCTCATGTCCATCGTCTCCAATGCCGGCGCCAGCCTGCGCTGGCTGAACCGGCCCGAACCGGAACTGGACCATGCGCGTGCCAGCCTGCGCGACATCATCAGCGAAGGCCAGCGCGCCGGCGGCATCATCAGCGGTTTGCAGAACCTCACCCGCAATCGCGCACCGCAGTTCGAACGCATCAACCTGCCGGCGCTGATCCGCCACGTCCTGACGCTCTCGCGCAGTGAGCTGGAGCAGCGCGAAGTGAATCTGGCGCTGACGCTCACGCCCGCCGATGTCTTTGTGCTGGGCGACACGGTGCAGTTGCAGCAGGTGCTGCTGAACCTGTTGGTCAATGCCATCGACGCCATGGTGGCGGTGCCGGAAAATGCCCGCGTGCTCAGCATCAGCGCCAGTTGCAGCAATGAACAGCGGGTCGAGGTACAGGTACAGGACAGCGGCGAGGGCATCGCCGCCGAGGCCATGCCGCGCATCTTCGATGCCTTCTACACCACCAAGGAAAATGGCATGGGCATGGGTCTGGCGATCTGCCACTCCATCATCGAAACCCATCGCGGCCGCCTGCGCGTGGCGGCGGCACAGCCGCAGGGAACCGTGTTCAGCTTCGATCTGCCGCGCGTGCCCTGAACGGGCAGCGCCCTCAGCCCAGCGGGCGGCGCCAGGCGCCCGGCGTGCTGCCGACCACCTGGGAGAACACGCGGCTGAAATGGCTCTGGTCGTAGAAATCGCAAGCCACTGCAATCTCGGCCAGCGACAGGCGGGTATGACGCAGATATTCCCGCGCCCTCTCCACGCGCTGGATCATCAGCCACTGATGCGGCGTATGGCCGGTGCTGGCCTTGAAGGCGCGCAGGAAATAGCTGGCCGACATATTGCATTCGCGCGCGATCTCGGGGATGGAGACATTGCCATCGGCCTTCTGCAACAGCATCTGCTTGGCGCGCTCCTCATGCACGCGCGACAGGCGCGCATTGCCCGGCAGCGGGAGGCGGGCGCCGCCATAGCGTTGCAGCAGGTGGGTGCCCATGGCCAGCCCGAGCTGGTCGACGAAGAGCTGCTTGTCGGGATCAGGGTCTGCCAGCGCCGGTGCCAGTGCTGCGGCCAGATGCGCCAGCACCGGATCGCCCTGACCGGTGACGGTGGACAGACCCGTGACCTTGCGTCCGCGCAGATCGTCATTGACGGTGGCGAACCACGAGGGCGGCAACTCCACCAGCAGGAAATCGAATGGCCCCTGCAACTCGGCCCGGTAGTCTTCGGAAAAATCGCGGGTATAGACGGCACCGCGTTCAAACTCGAACTGCGCGCGCTGACTGCCACGGAAGATGTGACGACGATGTTGCTGTGCCATCGAAATACCGACCAGGAAACCCCGGTCGGAGGCCGGCGTGTAGACCTGCGATACCTCACGGCTCTCGACCCGCTTGCGATAGAAACTGAACTGGCTGCCCTGCAACTCGCAGCTCTGCTTGAGGTGGGTAGCCGAGCAACCGAGAGAATCACTGCGCGCGGCGGGAACGGCGGGGGTGGCCAGAGCAGTCATGTTCAACCTCGAGGAAATCGTCAATAGCGGACGGGCGTACAGCGGCCCTGTCCCGGCATTCTACACAGAGCGGCAGGGGCCCGCCTGGGCAGGCCCGTATTGTTGTCGCCGCTCACTGTTGCTTGCGCGCAGCCTCTTGCAGCATGGCCTGGCCGATTCCGGCGTGGCCGCGCTCGACCAGGGTGTTGCCGGCGCTCTCGATGTCGCGCACGTCCTTGTTCTGGCTGAGCTTGCGCTTGCCTTCCAGGCGCGTGATCCCGATCTCGATGCCGACGATGGCCTTGAGCAGCGTGTCGGTATAGTCGGCGGGCGCGTCCGACATCTTCCAGGGCTTTTGCTCGCCGGCCTCGTGGGTGCGCGTCAGGCGTGCCACCACGCCGCGCAGGTAGCGCTCGTCATCGCGGATGGTGACGCGTCCGTGGGCATGGGCCACGGCGTAGTTCCAGGTCGGCACCTGACGATGCGCCTCATGCTTGCTGGGATACCAGCTCGGCGAGATATAGGCATCGCCTGCAGAAAACACGACCAGCACCGTATCGCCATCGGCCAGTTCGCGCCACAGCGGATTGGCACGCGCCACGTGCAGATGCAGCGTGCCCAGCGCGCCTTGGGCCGGGTCGAGATGGCAAGGAAGGTGATTGGCATCGAGCCCGCTGGCAGTATGCGAGATCAGCACGCCAAAGGGATGGGCGGTGATCAGCTGGTGCAGGCTGGCGGTGTCCTGGTCGGCGAAGTGGGTGGGGATGTACATGGGCTTCCTGGCAGGTGGGCTGAGCGGGTCATTGTAAGACAAACCCGCAGCCCCCTTTGCCGTCAGCGCGCCTCGGCCGTCTGTGCAGCAGCCGGCATGGCCGAGCTGGGCAGGCCGAAGACGCGATCAAAGCCGAGGTTGAACAGATAGGTGTAGATCATGAAGAAGACGATCAGCCCGAAATCCAGCACCAGCGCCTCCCACAGGCTGATGCCCAGCCACCAGGCAAACAGCGGCACCAGCATCACCACCAGGCCGCCTTCGAAACCGAGGGCGTGCGCGGCGCGCCGGGCGAAGTTGCGGCCACGGCGCGGCTGGCGTGCTTCCCAGCGCTCGAAGAGGGTGTTGAAGATGAAATTCCACACGAAGGCAATGGCCGACGAGGCCACGGCGGCGGCCGATGCATGCGCACTGTCGTGACCGGCGAAGACGCTCAGCCCGACCGTGGTGAAGAGGATGGCCAGCCCCTCGAAGAGGCAGGCATAGACCAGCTTGCGTTTGAATCCTTGCATGATGTGCTCCTGAAGACAGCGGCACGCCAGCATTCGGACTGGCGGCGCGACGGGAAGCATTCTATGATGATATTTTTGATGGATGAAGTCGGCTTCTTTCAGTTTTTCTGACAGGTCGTCGATGCCGCTTCAGCTCCGCAACATCTGCAAGGGACAGGCCATGGCGTTCTCCAGTGACAATGTAAGGGTCTTCCTGGCCGTGCTCGACAGTGGCTCCTTTTCCGCAGCGGCACGCCTGCTGGGGCGGGTGCCCTCCTCGGTCAGCATGACCATCAGCCAGCTCGAAGCGGAGCTGGACCTGGTGCTGTTCGACCGCACCGCGCGTGACGCCCGGCCCACCGAACTGGCGCGGGCACTGGAGCCGGATGCACGCCTGCTGGCCAGCACCCTGCGCCAGCTCGATGCCCATGCGCTGGCCATGCATCAGGGGCTGGAGCGCAAGCTCACGCTGGCCGTCGCGCCCGAACTGCTGTCGGTGCCCTGGGCCAAGCCGCTGGCGGTGCTGGCAGCGGAGTTTCCTTCGCTGGAAGTGGAGGTGCTGTCCTCGCCACAGGCCGATGCGATGCGCATGCTCTATGACGATACGGCGCAACTGGCACTGGTCTTCGAGCGCCACGCCGGCAATGACCGCGAAGCCTTCCAGGAATTCAGCAGCGAGATGATGGTGGCGGTGATCGCCCCCGACCATCCGGCGCGGCTACGCAAGAAGCGCAAGCTGCGCTACGAGGACCTGTACGACATCCGCCAGATCGCCGTGGCCAGCCGCGACGCCAGCATTTCCGACCCGCGCTTCTTCCTGGCGCGCCACATCTGGCGCACCGACAATCACCTGGCCACGCTGTCGCTGGTGCGTGAAGGCCTGGGCTGGGCCTATCTGCCGCTCAGTCTGGTGCAGGCGCAGATCGAGGCCGGCACGCTGGTGGTCATCGACTTCGACAACATCAGCAACCAGCAGCGCATGTGGGTGGACGTGGTGTGGAACAAGGACCGCCCGCTTGGACTGGGGGCACAGCGCTTCATTGCCCTGATGCGGGAGATGGCGCCGAGCCGGCGCAAGCGCAAGTGAGCCGGTGTCGTCAGAAACCGTTCGGACTGAGCAGGCCCGTCAGGGCCGACTCGAAGGCGCTCCGAGACCTGATGCGCCGGCGCGCCTTCGATACGCGGCTGCGCCGCTACTCAGGACGAACGGCTTGTAGTAGCGCTGCGTTTACCAGTGAATTTTTTAAGTTTTTTTGATTCGCTAATTAGAGAGAATATTCAAAAAACTTAGTTTTCAACGGATCACCCCGATCCGATAATCTCCCGTCATTGACCGCAACAGCAAACCATCGCGCTCGACAACAATGTCGGCAGAGGTCTTGCCATGACCGCGCGCAGCTTTTCACAACCGCCACCACCCGGCGCACATCCTGATGACCCGGCCGGGCCTGACTTGCTGATGCCTGCATCGGCATCTCCTTCTTTATTGATGTCCGATAACGCTGAGCCCACCCCAAATAAAGTGAGTAAATCTCGATTTTATTCGAGGCTTTTCAGCGAGATTTACACGGCCATTCGGCTACGATTGCTAACCAAAGCGCACAAACAAACAAACAACCGGATATGAATCCGGACAAACTCCGGACAGACCTATGTTCCTTTATGTTCCTTTCCTGCTGGCCTTCCTGACCGTGTTCGGAATTGCACTCGGCTGGAAATCCATGAGCAATAAGCTATGGTTGGCAAGTACGGCGGTGACTCTATGGTGGTTCAGCCAATACACCCAGGATCGCCTGGGTTTCATCCTGTAATGGCGCCCTCTCATGGACCGTTCCGTCGTCTTCACCCCGCGCGAGCCCGTCCTGCCGGGCGGCATCTTCTGCAATTGCGTGTGCCTGCTGGCCGTGAGCGCCAGCCTGCTCCTGTTGCTGTACCACCAATGGGTGCTGCAGGTACCTCCCTGTCCGATGTGTCAACTGCAGCGCATGGGCATCATCCTCACGGGCATCGGTTTCATGCGTAATCTGCGCTTCGGCGTCAAGAGCGCGCACTACGGTGTGGCGCTGACGGGCGCGTTGCTGACCGGACTGATCGCGCTGCGCCAGATCTCGCTGGAGGCGATGCCGGGCCAGACGCCGCATGGGCCGCTTTTTGAGGGCATGCATTTCTACACCTGGACGGCGCTGTTTTCGCTGACGGCCATCATCGTCATCGCCGCTCTGCTGGGCGTCAAGAGCGCCGAATATCCGGCCATGCTGCTGTTGCTGCAAAGCGCCGAACATCAGAGTGCAGAGCGCCGTATCCCCTGGGCCAGGATCATGGTCAGCGCGATCTTCTTCATGACAGTCAGTGCGCACATGGCCTCGAGCATGGCGGGCTGCGACCGCATTGCCTGTACCGAAGACCTCATCGATCGCCTGCAGCTCAATTGGTCACAGCACCAGCCCCGATGAAAAACGGCGCACGCCTGCCATGAGCAGGGGTGCGCCGGTCAAAGACGGCTCAAGACTATCGCGGCCCGCACGCCAACCACGCGCGCCGGGCCAGGGTGCTACACGGACATCAGAAGCGATGCTGCATGCCCAGGGTCATGCCGAACTGGCTGCTGCCAAAGCCCGCATCATCCCGCGAGAGGCCGACCAGCTGGTTGTTCCTGGCCTTGGCGTAGGCGGTGCTCAGGTACAGGTCGGTGCGCTTGGACATCGCATACTTCAGACGCAGCGAATACATGATGGGATCGGCATCATTGGCCACGTTCTTGATGTTCTGGTAGTAGATCGCACCGATCACGCTCATGGCCGGTGTGAACTTGTAGGTCACGCCGCCCCAGAAGAAGTCGCTGCGCAGGTCGGTCGCGCCGCTGGCCAGGGTCTTCTTGTAGTAGCGATAGCCGAGGTTGAACTTCCACGCGTCGGCGGGCTGGTAGCCCGCAGCCAGGTGGGCGCTGGTGGCGCGGTCATAGGCCGTGTTGGCGGTGGTGGTGCTGTTGTTGCGGTCATAGGTGGCCGCCACGCTGAACGGGCCCGAACCCCAGCCCAGGCCGACGCCATACTTGGCGCCATTGCCGGTGTCACCGGCCACTTCGCCGAAACCATACATGGCACCGACCTTCACGCCGCCGAACTCACCCTGGTACTTGACCAGGTTGGACACGCCGGTCGGCATGCCGTCCTTGCGGCCACCGGTAGCACCGGCCGAGGTCACCCAGGAATAGTTGGCCGAGTAACCCATCGGGTCGAAGGGCAGGATGAAGTCATAGGTGGTGGAGAAGGAACGGCCCGCCACCACGCGACCGAAGCCGCCTTCCAGGCCGACGTTGGACTGGCGGTTGAAGAGCTGGTTGGCATCGCCGTCGAGGCCGCCGTTATCCAGCTTGAAACCGTTCTCCAGCTGGAACACGGCTTTGAGGCCGCCGCCCAGGTCTTCGGTACCACGGAAGCCGATGCGCGAGGTGTTCATCGTGCCCGAACTCAGGCGCACCAGGCTGTTGCCGGCGGCGTTGGCATTGGTGAGATATTCCACGCCCGAATCGATCAGGCCATAGATGGTGACGGACGACTGCGCCTGGGCGCCGCTCGCGGTCAAGGCCGCAAATGCCGCGAGCATGCCGGCGGTGAAGTGATGTTTTTGCACTGAGGTCTCCTACTTGGTTGAAAGCACTGGATAGCGTCGGCACGGCAGCACCGGGCGACGTCTTCTGTTCACGCACCCGGACCGGCCGGGTGAGCGAGGCAAGAGCGGATAGCCCTCCCCGCTGGTTTTCATCGATGCGATGAACCGTCAAAAAACTAAGTTCCGGCGCACGGAAAACTTAAAAACGCCCGTGACCGGTCTTAGTTTTTCAGAATGCCCACAAGGCCTGTTCCGGCAGCGACAGCCAGTACTCGCCCTGGTCCAGACGCTGCGGCGCATAGGCGCGCAGGCCGACCGAACCGGCCGCGCCGCCCTCGACCTTGAAGAGGCATTCCCAGCGGTCGCCCAGGTACATGCAGGTGGAGAGCGGCAGGCGGATCGCATTGCCGGTCTGCTCGCCCGAGATGCGCACCTGCTCGACGCGGATGATGCCGGTGAGCTGCTCGCCCGGACGGGCGTCGTCGCGGCCGCGCAGGGTGGCCACGGCGGTGCCGCCATCGAGTTTCAGGGTCACGCGCTCGCCCTCGCGGCTCACCACTTCGGCGGCCAGCTTGTTGTTGCTGCCCATGAACTCGGCGGTGAACAGGGTATTGGGGGTCTGGTACATGCTTTGCGGCGTGCCCTGCTGTTCGATGCGGCCATTGTTGAGCAGCAGGATGCGGTCGGAAATGGCCATGGCCTCGCCCTGATCGTGGGTCACCATCAGGGCCGACAGGCCCAGGCGCACGATCAGTTCGCGCAGGAAGGCACGCGCTTCCTCACGCAGCTTGGCGTCGAGGTTGGAGAGAGGCTCATCGAGCAGGATCACCTGCGGGTTGTAGACCAGCGCGCGGGCAATGGCCACGCGCTGCTGCTGACCACCGGAAAGCTGGTGCGGATAGCGCTCGCCGAGATGGCCCAGGCCCAGTTGCGTCAGCACTTCCTTGACGCGCCTGGCGATCTCGTCCGAAGGCGTCTTGCGCAGCTTC